>JAZQKF010000044.1:0-99482 GCA_045542015.1 Acutalibacteraceae bacterium | reverse complement strand
GTGGGTGGGTCGGGGCCCCCCGCCAGCTTGCCCAAAATCATTTGATCCCCGTTATCTTATTATAAAAGGGTCTCCCGACCATCGGGTCGTGTCACCTTTTGCTGTGTTATGACGGATCGCCGCTTTACCACGCTAAAGTTGTTGTGCATATTGCATAAAAAAGTTCGTAAAATTTTGTAAAATCGTATTGATTTGCCGAAAAAAACAAAATTAAGGCTACACAAAACTAAAAACAGGCGCTTTGCAGGGGTGGCCTTTTGTACTATAATGACCTTGACGAGATTTTCTCGCGTCGGAAACCAATTATTTTAGAAAGGTGTGAACAGCGTGAAAAAAACATGCAAAAAAATCCTGGCGATTGCTTGCTGTATGGCGATGATGATCACCACCTTCTCCGTTGTCGGCTTGTCCGTCGCGGCTGAGGGCGAGTATTTCACCATCACTGCCAACAATCGCAACCTGTTCCTCAACGTTGACCAAGAGGTCGCATTGAGTGACATCTCCGTCGTGATCAACGACGCAGCTGTGAACGGCAACGACGTTGCCTGGACCAGTAGCGATGCGGCCGTTGAGATCGGCGGCGGCATTCTGAAGGTGTCCGCCAAGGGCGTCTTCACTCTGGACGTGGAGGATGCTGAGGGCAACCCCGGCACCGTCACCGTCATCACCAAGAATGCTGACGAGTCCGAGTACGTCCTGTACGAGGAAGACTTCGAGAACGTCGAGAACGGCACCCTGCCCGAGGGCTGGACCGAGGCTGAGAATGCCGATGTCGTTGCCGATGAGGCTCTGAAGGCTAACTTCCCCAACTACATCGACAAGGCTCAGGTTATCGATGGTAAGCTGTACATCGGTAATGGCGCCAACAACAACTACAACTACGTGTGGCTGCCCGAGTTCCTGGACAACTTCGGTGACTACGAGGTCTCCGTGGATATGGCTCAGACCTGGGCGAACAACAACATGCGTGCAGGCGGTATCGTTACCCGTGGTAACCGCACCGATGCCGGCGCTCACCCCGCCGCCGGTTACCGCATCTTCATCCGCCGCGCCACCACCGGTGCCAGCGGTATGCGTCTGACCTCTCTGGCCAAGATCGATAATGCCGGCTGTACCGCCGACAAGGCTCTGCCTTTCTACGTCGGTTCTACCCGTTCCTGGAGCCGTCCCGACTGGACCGTCCAGACAGATGATCCCTATCAGACCAGTGTCAGCCCTTGGTACACTCCCGCCGCGTCCGTCGATCCCGACTGGAAGGGCGAGGGTTATATGATGACCTGGGAGGTCGCCAACTTTGGTGACAGCTACACCATCAATACCTACAAGTCCTATGAGCAGGGTCAGTTCGGCGGCGATATGGGCCCCGGCGGCGGCGGCGGCTGGTGGGAGACCTACCACCTGGCCGACGATCCTTCCCTGGAGGGTTATGAGATGGATGTTGACACTTCTACCTGGACCCCCGAGTACAAGGCTGAGACCGGTGCTATCGGTCTGTTCACCTCCGGTGTTCAGCTGGCCGTTGACTCCATCAAGGTTACCGTGCCTGCTGCTAAGCTGGCCGCTAACCCTGACAAGTACACCAAGACCGAGCTGGATCCCTCTCTGGCTACCTATGAGAGCCAGAAGATCGGCGTTCTGTCCGACATTCACCTGCAGACCGGTACCACCGCTGCGGACTATGCGCTGAAGAACGCTCTGACCAACATGAAGAATGACGGTGTCTCCGCCGTTCTGATGACCGGTGACCTGGTTAACACCGGTGTTCCCGCCGAGTATGAGAAGCTGCTGGCCATCTGGGACGAGGTGTTCCCGGATCCCGCCACCGCTCCCAAGCGCCTGACCATTACCGGTAACCACGAGTATGAGGGCGTTTATTTCCGCGGCGAGACCTATGATGACGTACTGCAGACCTATCTGGATGCTTTCGGCTATGACGAGCCCAACTTCCACGAGGTTATCAACGGCATCCACGTGATCGGTATCACCTCCGAGAGCCACGTGGTCGACGGTAAGTACACCATGGAGACCACCGATTGGCTGGTTGAGCAGCTGGATGCTGCCCGCGCCGACAATCCCTACGGTCCCATCATCGTGATGTGCCACCAGACCATCGCCAACACCACCTACGGCTCCGAGTGGGGCTCCAGTGCCACCGGCGAGATCAATAACGTGCTGCGTTATTATCCCGAGGTTGTTTACTTTGCCGGTCACTCTCACTTCGATTTCACCAATGAGAAGTCCATCATGCAGAAGGATTTCACCTGCATCGACGTTCCTTCTCTGCAGTACACCTCCACCGAGAACGGCGTGGGCGGCTCCAACGCTACCGCTTACGAGTATCAGAACTATCTGATGCTGGAGATCGACGGCGAGGCTAAGACCATGACCGTCAAGCGTATGAAGTCCTATGAGAAGTCTGCAGACACCCACGAGTACGAGACCGTTCAGGTTAAGGAGCCTTGGGTTCTGAATCTGCCCCTGCTGAAGAAGGCCGACTTCACCTACACCGCCGCCCGCGGTGAGGCTGTTGCTGCCCCCACCTTCGCTGAGGGTGCCGCTGTCGAGGTCACCAACGTGACCACCTCTTCCGTTTCCGTTAAGTTCCCCGCCGCCTCTCACGAGGACTACGTACATGCGTACAACGTTAAGGTGACCGATACCGCCGGCGAGGTTCTGGTTCAGAAGTATTTCGTATCCGATTTCTATAAGCTGGGCGACAAGCAGACCGAGTATGCTCTGGATCTGGAAGGTCTGCCCTGCAACACCAAGATCAACATCGAAGTGACCGCTATGGAGTCCTACGGCAAGCTGAGCGCCCCCATCACCGGTGAGGCCGCCACCCTGCCCATCACCACTCCCTCTGTCGGTAAGAACGAGGCCGACTTCTTCGATGTGAACCTGGTCAGCGGCTTCCAGGATAACTCCGGTTATCGCCGCTCTTATGAGATCTTCAATAAGGCTCATCCCATTAAGCTGTATGACGATGAGACTCTGGGTCGTCAGGTCGCTCACCTGGGTGGCTGGATCAACTATTCTAGCTCCATGGGCTCCTTCAAGGAGATCTCCGATGCCTTCTCTATGGAGCTGATGTTCAAGACTCCCGCTACCACCGGTGGCGATCTGGAGCAGCGCATCACCGGTACCCTGTACGGTGGCGGCATCACCTACATCTACAACCGCGAGACCGGTCTGCTGAAAGCCGGTCCCTACATTGGCAACTATCACAAGTGCGTTGAGTACACCCTGACTCCCGAGACCTGGTATCACACTGTTGTCACCTACGACGGCGAGAAGGTCGTTCTGTACGTCGACGGTGTGAAGGTGGGCGAGACCGCCGCTACCGGTGAGGTCGCCTTCAAGAACACCTACATCTCTCTGGGTGCCTGCACCAACGCTGCCGGCAACGCTGCCTATACCTATCAGGGTGATATCGCTGTTGCCCGTATCTACACCCAGGTAATGGATAAGTCCGATGTGACCCGTGCCATCAACGCTCTGGCCAACGATAGCTACATTGCTCCTCTGTATGAGAAGTACATTGCTCTGTACAACATTGCTACCAACAACGAGCTGAACGGCTATCACACCGCTGCTGTTGCCGATCTGCTGCTGGAGATCAATCTGGCTGTTAACTCTACCGCTTTGACTCCTGAGATCGCTGATGCTTACATCGCTGAGGCTAACGAGCTGCTGATCAGCCTGATGAAGTACGACGCGAAGGCTCCCTACTCTGTGCTGAACGATAAGCTGGACGACTTCTCCAAGGTGCTCTCCAGCGACGCTTATGCCGGTCTGCAGTGGGAGTACAACGGCGATATGAAGGTCAGCATGGTTTCCAAGCAGAACAACAACGCCGACTACTCCCTGATCTACAAGGTGTCCGGTAACGTGTCCGAAATCGCGGTCGACGTTCACAGCATCACCGTTTACGACAAGAACTACACTCCGGACCACATCTCCATCTTCGTGTCTGAGGATGGCGAGAACTGGGTCGCGGCTCCCGCCACTCTGACCTCTTCCGTCAACGCTCTGACCGCTTACTGGTTCGACGACGTCCTGACCGCTAAGGTTGACGGCGCGTACAAGTACGTGAAGGTTCAGCTGAACGTCTTCGGAGAGGCCATCGACGAGAACGGCGCTCCCACTCCCTGCGTCAACTGGACTACTGCCATTGACAATGTCCGCATCTGGTACGCTGAAGAGGGTCAGGAGATCCCCGAGCCCAACTTCGCCAAGATCACCAAGGTTCCTGCCACCGCTGCCTATGCCCAGATGGGCAAGACCGCCAAGATCGCCATCAAGGCTGAGGGCGACGGTCTGACCTATCAGTGGTATCTGAAGAACGATGGTAAGACCACCTATAGCAAGTCCTCCGTCACCTCTTCCACCTATTCCGTGAAGATGGCTGACAAGGTGAAGGGCCGCCGCGTCTACTGCGTGGTTACCGACAAGTACGGCAACTCCGTCCAGTCCAAGACCTTCATCCTGCGCGAGAGCGTCAGCATCGTGACTCAGCCCAAGAACGCCAAGGTTGCCATCGGCAAGACCGCTAAGGTCACCGTGAAGGCCTCCGGCGACGGTCTGAAGTACACCTGGTACGTGAAGAATGCCGGCGCTACCAAGTACACCAAGTCCAAGGTTACCTCTTCCACCTACAGTGTGAAGATGAGCAGCAAGGTCAACGGCCGCCGTCTGATCTGCTACGTCACCGATAAGTACGGTAACCAGGTCAAGTGTGAGACCGTTAAGCTGAGCAAGAAATAAGTTCTTGTTCCCGACTTAACACCAACCTTTAGCAAAAACGCCCCTGCTTCGGCAGGGGCGTTTTTCTGTATCAGCTGCAGGGGAGGGGAACCGTCCCCGTCCGGGACGACCATCCGTTTTTTTCGGTGCATTATGGACAAAATTACCAAAAAGTACAAAAATTAGGGCACAATGCTAAAAAGAAAGCACAAATTTCACAAAAATCTAAAATTCGGATAACTACAAACCAAATGAAGGAACTGTGCAAATGAAAATGTAATTGTTATAATATAGGTGAATATGGTGGAGGTATATTTCCACCAAGAGAATAGGGAGGAATCATTATGAAAAAGTACGTTTCTTTGCTTTTGACCGTCGCTCTGCTGCTGAGCCTGACCGTATCGGCCAATGCCGCAGTTACCGACACCTTCGTGGATGAGATCCCCGCTGACTCGGCCAACTTCAAGTCTGAGGTGGTGGAGTTCTCCAGCGAGGGTGAGGACCCCAATAACAGCCATAAGATCGCCGTGGAGAACAATCCCGATCTGGGCGCCACTCTGTTGCTGAAGACCGCTGCCCCCCGCAGCGCCAAGTGGGATGAGTATATCGTCTATAAGATGGCTAAGAACATCTGCGGCTTTAAGTTCGACGTGATGTGCTGTGCCGGTCTGGGCAACCCTCTGGAGGACATCACCGTCTACATCTCCAAGACCGGCGCCGCCGGCTCCTGGCAGGAGGTCAGCACCCAGGCTACCAAGTATACCTACGACGAGGACATTTATATCAACTTCGATAAGGCGTACTGGCATCAGTCCACCCTGATGAACAAAAAGTCCATCAGCACCGGCTACAAGTACATCAAGATCCAGTTCAACGGCTGCACCGAGTCCATCGACGTGCCGTGGAACGTGGCCATCGATAAGATCACTATCTATATGGGCACCAAGACCGACCCCGTGAAGATCAGCGACGAGGATAAGTTCGAAACCTACGAGCAGATCAACGCCACCAAGACCACCAAGCCCACCGGCGGCAACACCACCGCCGACAACGGCGGCAATAACAACACCACCGCCGGCAACAATAACGGTGGCTCCAACAAGACCACCAAGCCGGTGAACGGCTCTGACAAGACCACCAAGCCGATCGGCGGCTCCAACAACACCACCAAGCCCATCGGCGGCGCTGTGGACACCCCCGTGCAGGGCGGTACCAGCGAAGTGACCCCCGGCGATTCCACCACCTCCGGCGATAGCACCGGCAACATCACCGACGGTGATCCCACCGCCTCTGTGGGCGGCAACGTGGGCGATCCCACCGACGCTCCTGCCGGCGAGTCCGGCGATCCCTCCGCTCCCGCTGCGAACGAGAACGTATCCGGTGACAACGCGGAGGATAAGGGTCCCGGCGCATGGCTGTGGATCGTGATCGGCGTTGTGGTCCTTCTGGGCGCCGGCGCAGGCGTGTTCTTCTTCCTGAAGAAGAAAAAGGCCTAAGATTATTTGTCAAGATGCGGTGTCGTCCGCCGTGCTCCGTTAATGCGGAGCACGGCGCAGACGACCCAACGTTAAGGAGAGATACCTGTGTCCCTGAGCGGTAAACGATTTCAGTTTGATAAATTGTACGAGAGCAACGAGGGCGGCGAAGCCCGTCGTTTTGGTGCGATCGATCTGTATCAGGCCGGTGAGGTGTCCTGTGTCGATGGGTATGAGATTCCGTCCCATACCCAGTGGTGCCACGAGATCAGCTATGTGATCAGCGGCGAGGGATACTTTACAGCGGGCGATAAGACAGAGCTGCTGACAGAGGGGGATATCCATTTCTGTCCGGCGGGAAAGACGCACGCCATTCGTACCATCAGCGGCTCCAGCCTCCGCTATATGTACATCGGTTTTCTGTTTAACGATGGAGCGGACAGCGACGAGACTCTGAGCGCACTGAGAGATTATTTTAATAATCTGGCGTTTTATAAGGCTTCGGATACCCGCAGCCTGATCGTCACTCTGTTCCGTAATTTGGATGAGCAGTATGGACAGGAGGTCTATTTCCACAAGATGGTGGAGACCTACCTGGTGCAGATGCTGGTGCTGGCGCACCGCTGTTTTGAGGCGCAACCCAGAAACGAGTATTTCCCGCCCATGTCTGAGAAAAACATCAGCCAGTCTATGTACGCGGTGGCGAAATACATTGACGCGCATATTTTTGAGAATATCAACGTACAGCAATTGGCACAGAAGATCGGTTATAATTATTCGTATCTGTCGGACGCGTTCTGCCGCTGCAACGGCATCACCATCCGCCAGTACATCAGCAACCGAAAGATCCAAAAGGCCATTGAGCTGATGTGCTGCGGTGAACTGTCGCTAGGGCAGGTGTCCAATCGTCTGCAGTACGCCACGGTGCAATCCTTCAGCAAGGCGTTTAAGAGAGTGATGGGTTGCTCGCCCACCGCCTTTATGCGCAAGCGGGCCGGTCAGATGCACGAAACGGCGTCTGACGGGGCAGACCCCGGGATGCCCGCATCGGATATTGAGCACAACGACTGAGAATTTTGAGTAAAGGAGAGTGAGTGTGATGCGTATGAGTAAGCAAAGAATAGCCGCGCTGCTGATGGCAGCGGCGGTGCTGTTTGCCTGCGTGCCTTCCGTGCCCGTATCGGCGGAAGAGGTCACGCCGGTGCCGCTGGCTGATGCGACGGATACCCTCGCTCTCCCCACCTATTACGATTATCAAAAGGCGGTCACCTTCTCCCCGGCGGAAAAGGCGATCTCCCTACCGATCGGCGGAGCGGTATTGTCTGCGGAGAATGCCGCCGCCACCACCTATTTAAAAACCGAGGCCATTGGCCTGTCCCCCTCCGGCTATGCCCAGTGGACGGTGGACGTCCCTGCCGATGCCACCTACGTGGTCCGTCTGGATTACGCGGCTCAGGAGAACGTGGGTCAGATGCTGGAGGTTATGCTGGCGGTGGATGGTAATTATCCCTTCCGCGAGGCCACGGGTTTGACCCTCAAGCGCCTGTGGCAGGATGCCACCGAGATCCAGCAGGACTCCCACGGCAACGATCTGGTGCCGGAGCAGCGGGAGGTGGTGGCCTGGCAGCAGGCCTCGCTGATCGACATCACCGGCTATACCAACAATGCCTATCGACTGGCTTTAACCGCCGGCACCCACACCATCCGCCTGATGGCGGGCGACTATCCGTTGTATCTGTCCGGTGTGACGCTGGACGTGGAGCGGCAGCCTGAGAGCTATGAGCAGGTGCTGAGTCGGTGGCAGTCCGAGGGACTGAAGCCGGTGGATACGGAGCCGCAGACCTATGCGGCGGAGACCCCTCTGCTGAAGTCCGACCGCACCATTTTCCCCGTCTATGACCTGAGCAACGCATCCACCGTGCCCAGCGAGCCCGGCGTGATCAAGCGCAACGTCATCGGCGGCACCAACTGGAAAAAGGCGGGTGAATGGATCACCTACGAGGTGGACGTACCGCAGGACGGTCTGTACGCTCTGACGCTGAAGTATCGCCAGAACATTTCTATGGACACCACGGTGTACCGCGATATTTACGTCAACGGCGAGATTCCCTATGCCGAGCTGGAGGACGTGGCGTTCCCCTTTGCCTTTAAGTGGGCGAACGTGACCCTGCAGACGGCGGACGGAAAACCCCTGTACGTTAAACTGAACAAGGGTTCCAATACCATTCGGATGGAGACCACCACCGGCGCCTACGCATCCCTCCTGCTGGACGTGGATGCGTTGGCAAAGGAGATGAACGACCTGTATCGCCGCATCATTATGGTGACCAGTACGTCGCCGGACGAGATGCGCGATTACTTCCTCACCAGCGAGATCCGCGGTCTGGAGGGTATGCTGGCGGAGATGGCACGGCTGTCCAATGAGTATGCCGACCGTTACGAAGAGATCAACGACGGCGCCTCTCAGCAGTCGGCGGTGCTGCGCACCGTGGCGGACCAGATGGAGGTCTTTGCGGAGGATCCCGATAAGATCCCTAAGGGTCTGGCCACCTTCCGCGAGAAGATCACCGCCCTGACCGACTGGCTGCTCAACAACCAGGAGCAGCCGCTGGAGCTGGATTACTTTATGATACATAGCGAGGGGGAGGAGATCCCCTCGGCCACCGGTCATTGGTGGAGCAATTTCATATTCTCCATCAAATGGTTCCTGGCTACCTTCTCCGCCGACTATGCGTCGCTGGAGGAGTATACCGACGGTGGCGAGCAAAAGGTGATCACCGCCTGGATCAGCGACGGTCGTGACCAGGCCACCATTATGAAGGATATGATCGCCGACAGCTTTACCGCCGACACCGGCATCGCGGTCAACGTGAATCTGGTGCAGGGCGGTCTGATCGAGGCGGTGCTGGCAGGCACCGCACCGGACGTGGCCATCAACGTAGCCCGCGGACAGCCGGTGAATCTGGCGTCCCGTAGCGCCCTGATGGATCTGACCCAATTTAAGGAGCTGGACACCGTCCGCCAGCGCTTCACCGACGACGCGCTGATGCCGTACACCTACCGCGACGGTGTGTACGCCCTGCCTATGACCCAAACCTATCAAGTGATGTTCTACCGCACCGACATATTCCGTGAGCTGGAGCTGGAGGTTCCCCAGACCTGGCAGGAGTTTATGGACGTGGCGGCAGTGCTCCAGCGCAACAATATGAAGGTCGGTCTGCCCTATACGGCCATTACCGCCACCGGTGCGGTGGAGGTGGGCGTGGGCGCCAAGGATCTGTATCCCACGCTGCTGATGCAGGGGGGAGGTAGCTTCTACAATAAGGACCTGACCGCCACCGCGCTGGATAATCAGCAGGCCCTGGAGGCCTTTGAAACCTGGACCGGCTTCTACACCGATTACGGGTTTGATCTGAGTTATGATTTTGCCACGCTGTTCCGCAGCGGTGAGATGCCCATGTGCATTACCGCCTATCCCATGTACGGTACGCTGTCCGCCGTGGCTACGGAGATTCGCGGCTGTTGGGAGATGACGGTTCTGCCCGGCACGGTGCAGGAGGACGGCTCCATCAACCGTACCGCCGGTGCCTCCGGCTCTGCCGCCGTCATCCTGCGCGATGCCAAGGATCCGGACGCCTGCTGGCAGTTCCTGGAGTGGTTCACCCGCAAGGATACCCAGGCGGATTACGGCAACCGACTGGAGAATCAGCTGGGCGAGGCCGCCCGCTATGCCTCCGCCAACCTGTCCGCCGTAGAGCTGCTCAACTGGAGCAGCCGGGAGAAAGAGGTGTTGCGCAACCAGCGTCAGTGGGTGCGCGAGATTCCGGAGATTCCCGGCAGCTATTACACCTCCCGCTGTATGGACAACGCATTCCGCAGCGTCATTTACGACGGCGACAACCCCCGAAAAGTATTCGAAAAGCAAGTAGAGATCATCGACAGTGAGCTGAAGCGCAAGCGCCTCGAGCTGGAGTAATTTGTAACGGAAAGGAGAGATACGATGGCCAACTCCGTATTGAAAAAACGCAGACCGTTGTCCGCTAAGGCGGCGGTGAATCTGACCGCCTACGGTATGATGGCGCCGTATATGATCCCCTTTCTGGTGCTGACGATTATTCCCGTGGTGACGGCGATCGCCCTCAGTTTTACCTATTTCAATATGCTGGAACCCCCCAAGTTTATTTTCTTGGAGAATTACATCCGTATGTTCCTGGATGACGACGTGTTCCCCAAGGTGCTTAAAAACACCCTGCTGTTCGCGCTGATTACCGGCCCTGTCAGTTATTTCATCTCCTTCATCAGTGCCTGGATGATCAGTGAATTCCCGCCCGCCATCCGTTCGATTTTCACCCTGGCCTTTTATTCCCCGACCCTGACCGGTAACCTGTATTTCACCTGGACCTACGTGTTCTCCGGTGACCGTTACGGTATTCTGAACAGCATTCTGCTGAATCTGCATCTGGTGGAAAGCCCCGTTCAGTGGCTCAGCGACCCCAAGACTATGATGGGCTGTTTGATCATCATACAGCTGTGGTCCAGCTTCGGCGTCAGTTTCCTGGCGTTTATCGCCGGCTTCCAGAATATGGATCGGAGCCTGTCCGAGGCAGGCGCCATCGGCGGCATCCGTAACCGTTGGCAGGAGCTGTGGTACATCACCCTGCCGTCCATGGCTCCCCAGCTGCTGTTCAGCGCCGTGCAACAGATTGCCGCCTGCTTCTCGGTGGGTCAGATCGTGCAGGCGTTGGCCGGTTTCCCCACCACCAACTATGCGGCGGATACCCTGCTGACCTATATGCTGGACGTGGGTACGGTCCGCTTCGAGATGGGATACGCCTCGGCTATCGCCACGTTCCTGTTCTTGATGATGGTCTTTGTGAATTTTGTGATTACCCATTTGCTCAAGCGGTTTAGTGCCGACTGATAACGGCGCGAATTTATAAGAAAGGAGAGGAGTCGGAATGAAGTCCTATCACCACCCCCAAAAGCTTCGTGTTAAGACCAAAAAACTGAATCGTTCTTTGGGCGGTAATATTGCGATCTTTATTGTGATTGCGCTGATGTCCGCGTTTATGCTGCTGCCGATGGTGTACACCGTCAGCACCGCCTTTAAGCCCATCAGTGAGATCTACGTATTCCCTCCTCACTTCTTCCCGCACAGCCCTACGCTGGAGAACTTTGTGCAGATCAGTCTGCTGTTTGAGGATTTCTGGATCCCCATGTCCCGCTACGTGTTTAACACGGTGTTTATCTGCACCGTGGTGACGGTGGGACACCTGGTGCTGTCCAGTCTGGCGGCATACGCTCTGGCCCGCCTGAACTTTACGGGACGCAAGCTGATCAGCGACATCGTGCGGCTCTCGCTGCTGTTTACCACGGCGCTGATGCTGATACCCCAGTACATTGTGATGTCCAAGCTACATATGATCAACACCTATTGGGCGTACATTATGCCGCAGGTGCAGTCGGCGCTGGGACTCTATCTGCTGCAGAACTTTATGCTGCAGATTCCCGAGGCGATGCTGGAGGCCGCCCGCGTGGACGGCGCCAGCGAGTTCCAGGTCTATTCCCGCATCGTGATGCCCAATATCAAGCCCGCGTGGCTGACGGTTATGATTTTCGCATTCCAGACCATCTGGAATTCCAGTGGTGCTACCATCAGCACCACCCTGATCTACGACGAGAAGATCAAGATGATCTCCTCTCTGCTGTCGCAGGTGGTGGCGGGCGGTACCGCCCGTTCCGGCGTCGGCTCGGTGATGGGTCTGATTTTGATGATCCCGCCGCTGGTGCTGTTCATCTGCTGCCAGAATCAAGTTATTGAAACTATGTCCACGTCCGGTATGAAGGACTAATTGAAAGGAGGGGCCGGAATGAAACAATTGAAGACAATCGTATGCCTGCTGTTGTGTTTGGTTCTGGCCTGCTCCGGCATCGGTGTCGCCGCCGAGGGCACGTCCCATTCCTACGTGTACGATTCCTGGGATAACGCTATGTCGGTGTCCGAGCCCTACACCTCCACGGACTTTTGGGAGGGGGAGGAGACCTACGGCGGACTGCCGCTGAACCTGCCCACCGACCTGTACGTCACCGACGAAAAGGACGTATACATCCTGGACGACGGCAATGACCGCGTGGTGGTGATGGACGAAACGGGTAAATTCCTGCGGGAGATCCGCCTGCGTAAGGACGGACAGCCGCTGGATTTCCAGGCGGCGCAGGGCTTGTTCGTGACCGCGGACGGTACGCTGTACGTGGCGGACAAGGATGCCCGCACCGTCTACGTGGCCAACGCCGACGGTGACGTGACCGCCACCGTGGACGCGCCCCCTGCCGATAAGGTGGAGGACACCTTTGAGTATACCCCCACCAGCGTGGTGGTGGATACGGCAGGCATCATCTACGTGATTTCCTCCAGCGCCTACAACGGCGCCCTGCAATACAATGAAAACTACGAGTATCTGGGCTATTACGGCTCGGAGCAGGTGACTGTCACCGCCGAGGTGCTGATCCGTCAGTTGTGGAAGAACATCCTGTCGGACGAGGCCGCCGCGGGCTTAAAGCGAAACGTGCCCACCTCCATCATTCGGATGGACATTGACAGTCAGAATTTCATCTACACGCTTAAGGGCGGCGACGGCACGGGAACGGGTCAGGTGCGCCGACTGAACACCCTGGGCGGTAACATTCTGTACGACGATAACGGCGAGCCTGGTATGTTCGGCGATCAGGACACCTATTTTGATTCGGTGAACAACGTCACCGTTACCTCCTCTCTGGTGGATCTGGTGGCGGACGACGACGGCTTTGTGACGGTGCTGGACCACACCTATAATCGGTTGCTCCAGTACGATTCCTCCGCCCATCTGCTGTACGCATTCGGCGGTAAGGGAAACAGCTACGGCAATTTCAAGAGCCCTGTTGCGCTGGAATTGTGCGGCGAGCGGATTCTGGTACTGGATCAGGAGCGCGGCGCTGTGTGCGTGCTGTCCCCCACGCTGTTCGCCCAAAACGTGCGCAAGGCTACCGTGCTGTACAATGAGGGTCTGTACGAGCAGGCGGGCGACTATTGGGCCGCCGTGCTCAAGACCGACGCCTACTACGAATTGGCCAACGTGGGTATGGGTGCCGCCTATGAGGAGGCAGGCGAGTACGAAAAGGCTATGGAGTATTATAAACTGGGCAACGATAAGTCCAGCTATTCCGCCTGCTTCGCCGAGGTGCGTGACCTGTGGCTGCGCGAGCATTTCGCCTTGCTGTTGGGCGGCGTGGTGCTGCTACTGTTGGGCATCGTGGTGGCGCTGAATCTGTCCGAGAAGTATCGCAAGAACGACTACGATATCCACGTGACCAAATGGAAATATCCGCTGCACTGCATTGCCCACCCCTTTAAGGCGTATTACGAATTGAAGGTGGACAAAAAGGGCTCTATGCTGCTGGCGTGTCTGGCGACGGTGCTGTTCTTCTTTGCCGGTGTGGTGCGGGAGCAGTTCACCTCCTTCCACTACAGCAGCGGCGTTAAGGAGAATTTCAACGTACTGCTGGTGTTGGGCTCCACCGTGGGTCTGTTGGTGCTGTTCGTCCTGTGCAACTGGGCGGTCAGTACGCTGGCGGACGGCGAGGGCAAGCTGCAGGAGATCTTTATTTTCACCAACTACTCGCTGATCACCTTCAGCGTGTGCAGCATCATCCTCACCGGCTTGTCCCATATCCTAACCTTGGAAGAATCCGCCTTTATGGGCGTTTTGTGGGTAATCGTGTACGGCTGGACCGCTATCCAGCTGTTTGTGGCCACCCGAGAGGTGCACCAGTACACCGCCTTTAAGACAGTGATGATGCTGATCGGTGCCGTGCTGGGCATCTATCTGCTGCTGTTGCTGATTACCATCGGCTACAGCCTGCTGGTGCAGTTGATTTCGTTTATTACTACCCTGTATAGCGAATTCCGCATGCGGTAATTGAGAGTGAAAGGAGGAGATCGGTATGCAGATCAATTGGAAATCCGTCCTGCCCCGCGCCATTGCCGGCGTGTCGGTGGTCGCATTGGTGGCGGTTATGCTGTCGATGGCGTCCCGCACCGGCGATCTACAGGCGGCTGAACAGGAACAGAAGACGCCGATCTCTTTCACGGCACAGGTGGGGGAGACGGACGCCATGGAGCTGGTGGCACAGAATGACACCTATGCTCTGTACGCCAACCTGAGAGACCCCGCCATCCGTCTGGTGCGTAAGTCCGACGGCGCCGCCGTCAGCAGCCGTCCCGAGGGAATGGACAAGATGGAGGAGCTGAAGAACGCCACCCGTCTGTCTATGTCCTCTATGCTGAACATCCGGTACGCTGACCGCGATTCCAACATCACTGAGGTCAATAGTGCCACCGCCTGCGTGTCCCGTCGCAGTTTCGCCGCCAAGACCATTACGGACGGCGTGCGCTTCGATTTCCATTTTGCCAACGAGGGCTTTTTGGTGCCGCTGGAGCTGACTCTGACCGAAAAGGGTCTGAGTGCGCGGGTTCCGCTGGCGGACATTCAGGAGTCCACCCCCTCCATCAAGCTGACCGAGATATTGCCGCTCCCCAATTTCGGCGCCGGCTCGGCGGGGACGGAGGGCTACGTGCTGGTGCCGGACGGCAGTGGCGCGATCATCCCCTTTGATTACGGTCTGGCGAATTACAGCCAGCGTGTATACGGCGAGGACGCGGCGGTGGGTCGCTCCTCCGGCGAGGCGCCGACTCAGATCGCGCGGTTGCCGGTGTTCGGTTCCACCGATATGACCTCCTCGATGCTTGGCATCATCACCATGGGCGATGCCCGCGCCCGCGTGGCGGCGGACGCCGCTACCGAGCGCTCTCCCTTCACCACGGTGCGCGCGGAGTTCATCTACCGCGAGCGGCTACTGGTGGACGTGAGCCAGGCTACCTTTGAGTCCACCCAGGCCAATATGTTCGAGCCTGCCTGCTGTCAGCTGGAGTCCTTTGGTATCGAGTACCGTATGCCCCAGACGGCGGATTACGTGGGCATGGCGAACACCTACCGTCAGTATCTGATGGAGGAGAAGGGGATGTCCGTTTCCTCCGATTCCGCCCCCCTGCAGGTGCAGGTGGTGGGCGGCGTTATGAACGAGGAGAGCATCCTGGGCATTCCGGTGGATCGGGTGCTGCCGGTCACCTCGTATCAGGATACGCTGTCGCTGATCGAGGCGTTGCAGCAGCGCGGTGTGGACCGCCTGTCCCTGGATTATCTGTATTGGTACAAAAACGGCACTGAAAGCCGTCTGACGACGGATATGAAGGCCGAGAGCCGCCTGGGCGGCAAGCGAGGGCTGAAAAAGCTGCTGAGCAGCCTGCCCGAGGGCGTGTCCCTGCACTTTGATCTGAATCTCACCCAGCTGATGCACAATCAGCCCGGGTATTCCACCCTGTATTCCACGGCTCAGAACGTTAAAAAGGAGCCGCTGACCCGCCAGGAGTTCTTTATGAGCACCTACCGTCCCAAGACCGATGGGGATAAGGTGTTTATGCTCAACCCCGACGAATTGTCGGATCTGGCGGATAAGTGGGCAAAGGCGTATCAGAAGCAGAGTGCCATCGGTATGACCGATCTGTCCCTGTGCGGGATGGGTAGCACCATCTATTCCCATTTCGGTGACGATCCCATCGATCGGGGCACGGCTCTGGCGCTGTGGGAGCAGACCATCTCCCGCGTGGCGCAGGAGACCGAGAACGGACTGCTGTTCAGCGACGCCAACGCCTATGCGCTGCCCTATGCCGCCACGGTGCAGAGCGTGCCCGTGGAGCACAGCCGATTCCTGTGCGAGGAGCGGGCGGTACCCTTCTATGCCATAGCGTTGCACGGGCTGGTGGATATGAGCGTGCCGCCGGTGAACGACGGCGAGGGCAATATCCGCCTGCTGCAGGCGGTGGAGGGCGGCATCGGGCTGACCTACACCCTCGGCTGGAGAAATACCACCCGCCTCAAGAATACGGCGGGGGAGAAGTACAATTACATCACCGCCGACCATTGGCTGGATCAGGCGGCAGAGCAGTATACACAGCTGACCCCCTATCTGACCGCGGTCAGCGGTCAGGCGGTGACCGCCCATACTCAGCTGGCACAGGGTGTGTATCGCACCGAGTTTGCCAACGGCGCGTGGGCGCTGGTCAACTATACGGACGCGGCCTATACCGCCGCTGAGGGCGAGATCCCTGCCAACGGCTATTTGACCGGCGGCTATTGATACGAATGATTATGAAGAAAGGAGGCACACAGCTATGAAGAAAAACCCGCTGAGATCGCTGGAGAAACAGCGCTCCCGTTGGGGTTGGGTGTTTATGGCACCGTGGCTGATCGGCATCGCCGTGTTTTTCGTCTGGCCGATGATCCAAACCGGCGTCTATTCGTTCAGCAAGCTGAATTTGGGTCCCAACGGCTTTGAGACCATCCCCGTGGGCTTTGCCAACTACATTCATTTCTTCGTGGACGATACCTATTTTAAGGAAAATCTGTTGACCTCCTTGATCGAGACCGTCCCCAGCACTCTGCTGATCATCACCTTCAGCACCATGATCGCACTGGTCCTGCGGCAGGAATTCCCTATGCGTGGTCTGGCCCGCGCGGTGTTCTTCCTGCCGGTGATCATCGCCTCCGGTCCGGTTATCAGCATTCTGGAGAACCAGGTGATGATGAACGGCGCCGTGGGTGCCGAGACCAGCACCTATCTGTTCCAGGCACCGGACCTGACGCTGGTCTTTGCGGATCTGGGCGTGCCGGAGATGATCCTGGAGAGCATCACCTCCATCATTAACGAGATATTCGACCTGATGTGGAAGTCCGGCGTGCAGATATTGCTGCTGCTGGCCGCCCTGAACAACATCCCCGCCAGCTTCTATGAGGTGGCGATGATGGAGGGCGCCACCGCGTGGGAAAAATTCTGGAAGATCACGTTGCCCACCATGTCTCCGACGCTGGTGGTGGTGATCATCTACACGCTGATCGACGGCTTCACCGACTACGATAACGTCATTATACAAACCATCAACAACTATTACACCAATAACAACTACGCATACAGCTCCACAGTGGGTATGATCTATTGTCTGTGTGTGCTGGCGGTGGTGGGACTGGTCAGCTGGATTATGTCCCGCGTAGCGTTCTATTCCTCTGAATAATACGGAAAGGAGGGTCATCTATGGACTGGTCAAGACGAAAACTGTTGTATAAAAAACGACTGCTGAAATACGGAGGCGGACTGGTTCGCTTCGCATTCCTGCTGGGTGTGGGCTACGTGACCCTCTATCCGCTGCTGTTTATGATCTCCTCCTCCTTTATGTCGGTATCCGACACGCTGGACGCCACGGTGGTGTGGCTGCCCAGCAACCTCAACTGGTTCAATTTCCAAAAAGCCTTTGAGTTGCTGGATTACGGCGAAGCGCTGAAGAACACCGTGACCTTGGTGCTGCCCTGCGTGGTGCTGCAGGTCATATCCTGCGTGTTTATCGCCTACGGCTTTGCGCGGTTTAAGCTGCCCGGTCTGCCGATACTGTTTGCGCTGCTGCTGTTCAATATCATCGTGCCGTCGGACTGCTATATGATTCCCGTCTACGTACTGATGACCGAGCTGAAGCTGATCAACACCACCTGGCAGTTCTACATCCAGGCGCTGCTGGGCGTGGGCATCCGTTCCGCTCTGTACATATTCATCATTCGGCAGTTCTTCCGCACCATGCCCAAGGAGCTGGAGGAGGCGGCCTACATCGACGGCTGTAACCCTCTGCAGACCTTCCTGTGGGTGATGGTGCCCAACGTCAAGTCCGCCATCCTGACGGTGTCGGTGCTGTCGTTGGTATGGTATTACAACGATTTTTCCACCTTTGGCATTCTGCTCAACGGCAACTATCCGCTGTCGGTGGCGGTCACCTCGGTGGGTGCCACCCTGGATGCCAATATGCAGTATCTGACCGGTCAGGCCATCAGCGCCGACCTGAAGATCCTGCGGGCGTCCATTCTGGCGGCGGCCTGCCTGATCGTGGTGCTGCCCATAACGGCGATCTACGTGTTGGTACAGAAACATTTTACGGAAGGTATCGAAAGAACCGGAATTGTGGGGTAATTGATGATGAAAAAACTGTTATTGATTTTGTTAGCGATCTCCATTCTGCTGTGCTCCTGCAACAAGCCGGAGCCTGCACCGAACGAGGGTGACGGCTCTAAGCCGGACGTTTCCGCCACCGAGAGCACCACGTTGCCCTCGGGTGAGTCTTCGGACAGCACCACCTCGGGCGGGGCAGGGGAGGACACCCCGACCCAGACCGATAAGGATGGCAGCACCGTCCGTCCCACCGGCAGCACCGGTAATCCGAACGACGGTAAGACAACCAAGCCGGTAGACGGTAAGACCACCTCGTCCACGAAGAAGACCACCTCGTCCACGAAGAAGACCACCGCTCCCACGAAACCTACCATTCATTTGGAGGATAGCGAAATGGCATTTTTCCAGAACATTGTGGATACGGAGAATGCATGGCTGGCATCCATCCAGTTGAGCAACGGTGCTATGCCCATGACCCCCACCACCAACGGCACCGTTAAGGTGACTCCGTATTTCTCGGATTTTGCGGCGCTCTCTCTGCTCAATCAGCCGAACAAGTATGCCGCCAACGTGAAGAAGTATATGGACTGGCACTTCAGCCATCTGAACACCGCCAAGACCGACTATAACGGCGTGGACGGTACCATCTACGACTACAATGTCACCGTCAGCAGCGGCAAGGTCACCGGCGAGGCGATCCTGATGAGCGGCGGTAAAAAGTCCTACGATTCCACCGACTCCTATGCGGCCACCTTCCTGATGGTGCTGCAGAAATATGTGGAGAAGACGGGGGATAAGGCGTACATCGTGGCGCACAAGTCCGAGATCGAGCGGATCGTGAACGCTATGTTCGCCACCATGAAGAACGGTCTGACCCTGGCAAAGCCGGACTACGCCATCAAGTATCTGATGGATAACTGTGAGGTGTACGAGGGTATGCTGGCCGGCGAAAAGCTGTATACCAACGTGCTGGTGCCTGCCGGCGCCGGCTCCAAGACCACCCGCGACAAGCTGAAGAACGGCGCCAAGCAGGTAGCCGATAAGATCGAAAAAGAGATGTGGAACGGTAGCTATTACCATCCCGCTCTCGGTGCGGACAGCTCGGTGGCCTACCAGTTCAGCTGGAGCAATTTCTACCCCTCCGCCACAGCACAGCTGTTCCCCATCGTGTTCGGCTTGATCCAGCCTACCGATGCGCGGGCAAAGGCGCTGTACAATAGCTTCTGCAGCTATTACGATTGGGAGAATCACAACATCCCCGATACCTTCTACTGGGGTTCCAACGTGCAGGCGGCGGTGATGATGGGTGACGTGGATCGCGTTAAGACGTATATGGAGATATACGAGAGAGTCGCTATGAAACGGCACAACTACCCCCTGTACAATTCCGACGCGGCAAAGGTTTGTATGGCTGCCTATGACATCCTCCAGATGGCGGATTGATGGGCTTGAAAATATGCTATAAAGGAGCGAACGTAATGAATAAGAATGTTAGACGTTGGTTAGCAGTTTTGATTTCCGCGATGCTGCTGGTTAGTCTGTGTGCCTGCGGCGGCAATTCCGGCGGCGGTGAGGGCAACGGCGCTCCCGGCGGTTCGGACGTATCCGATCCCGAGCGGGATGCCAAGGTGTTGGCGGAGCCCGACACCATCAGCTTTATCACCATCGGCTATGACGGTACCGATCAGAACAGCCCCTATTACAAGGCTATTCAGGATCTGAAGAACCTGTACGGCAAAGAGGTCGTGCTGATGCAGACCACCGGCGACCAGCTGTGGAACCAGAAGGTGGCGGCACAGGTGGCGGCCAACGACCCCATCGACGTGTTCTATCTCAACGATGAGCAGTATCTGAATATGTATCTGAAGGGTTATATGCTGGCGGTCAACGATTACGTGGATCTGAACCAGCCCTGGCACCAGATCCCCGTGATGGATTCCTTCCTGAAGTTTGACGGCAAGTACTATGCCGCCCACGTTACCGCTACCCCCTACGTGATCTATTACAACCGCGATCTGCTGATCAACAACGGCTATTCCGCGGATTATCCCATGGAACTGTACAAAGAGGGTAACTGGACCTGGGATAAGTTTGTGGAGATCTGCCGCGAGTGCTACGACGAAGAGGGCAACGTGGTTGGTCTGGAGAATATGTTCGACGAGGTGTTCCAGGCCTCCAACGCCTGCCGCGTGGTGGACTTTGAGGACGGTCAGTATAAGCTGAACATCAAGTCCCCCGAGACCCGCAAAACTCTGGAGCTGGTGCAGGACATCTTCTACACCAACAAGATCTGCGGCGGCGGCTACGTCACCGGTCAGAACAAGTTCCTGAAGGGTCGCGCTGTGTTCCACGGCGCCTACGCCTATGAGGAGGCCACCTTTGCCGGTCTGAAGAATGACGGCACCATCTCTCTGGACATCGGTGTGGCTCCCTTCCCGGTGGGTCCCAACAATACCGAGAAAAAGAACTTCGGCGATTCCAGCGGCTTTGCCATTGCCAGCGGCACCGACGCTCCCTATACCGCCGGTCTGCTGATCGACCTGATCGGTAAGTATCAGCACGCCGACGAGCAGGCCAAGACCGACCTGCTGCAGCCCGGCAGCAAGGAGCTGTACGACGAGCTGGCTAAGAATCTGTATCTGCCCTCCTACACCGACGGTGTGCTGGATGACGGTTTCGGCGCCTTCTATCTGCTGTATTACGTCCGTCAGGGCGACGATATCAACAAGGTGATCGCCGAGTATGAGACCAACTACCAGAAGATGATTGACGACGCTAACGATCTGCTTTGAAAGGACGATTCTGCTCTATGACGACACAGTGCTATTTCACACCGGTGCCATCCCGCCGCATATCCACAAACGGTCGGGTGGAGTTCCGTCTGGCGGCAGAGGGTTGTCGGCAGGTTCGTGTGGCGGCTGTCCTGCCGGACGGCGGTCGCATTGAGGTTGGTAGCTATGAGTTAAAGCCCGCGTTAGAGCTTGTAAAGGTGTATCCCTGTACAGAGGGCCTGGTGGGGCAGTTTGAGTGGGAGCTGACCTTTGTGAGCGATCAGGGTGAGACGGCGGAGGTCCTCCGCCAGCCCTATGAGATCGTTCAGTCGGAGGTGCACTCCACCTGCCTGCTGGATGGCTGCTGGATCAGCATCCGTCACTGGAGTCCTACCGAGTCCCGCTGTTTTAAGGACGGTCTGGAGATGATGACCGACGAGGATTGGCGTCAGCACGTATTCTCGATGCATAAGCTGGGCATCACCACCGTTCTGATTCAGAACGTGTTTGACAGCGTGTATTACGTGAATCAGCACGATATGACTGCGGACACCTATGACGGCGTTGCCTTTTACGACAGTAAGCTGGCGCCCCGCCGTCCCGGTATGCTGGAGAAGGATCCCCTGGAGGCGATTCTGTCCGCCGCGGATGAGTGCGGTATGGCGGTGTTCCCCGGCGTGGGTCTGTACGCGTGGTTTGATTTCTCCCCCGAGTCCCTGATCTGGCATAAGCGGGTGGCGGCGGAGCTGTTCGAGCGCTACGGTCACCATCCTTCCTTCTACGGATTCTACGTATCCGAGGAGATCATGGGTGCCCTGTACCACGGCTACGATCCTGTTCCCGATGAGAACTATAAGGACATCCAGAATTTCTTCCGCGAGTTCTCCGCCTACACCCACACGCTGGCTCCCACCAAGCCGGTGGCGCTGGCGCCCAATAACATCGATATGCATCTGTATCAGGATGAGTGGCAGGGCATTATGGAGAATCTGGACATTCTGATTCCCTTTGCCTTTGCCCGTAGCGAGAACAACATCCCCCAGATCGCCGAGATGTGCAACAAGTGGGACGTCCACTTCTGGGTGGATATGGAGGTCTTCCGCTTCCCCTTTGATAACGGCGCACTGGTACCCAAGGATTTCCCTGCGCTGCTCAAGGAGATCCACGATTACGAGATGCTGGAGCAGATATACGGCTATCAGTACACGGGTATGCTCAACGAGCCCGGTAAGAATGAGAAACACCTGGGCGGTCCCGAGACCGAGGTGCTGTATGAGGAATTCTACAAGTACCAGCGGGCACGACGCGGACTGACCGATTAAAAGAAACATAAAAAAGAGCCTGTCGCAAGACAGGCTCTTTTTATATCATTCATAGAATTGTGTAGGCTTACAGCAGGGGCTGCATCTCCTTGCCCTCGGCGATCAGACCCAGCAGGCGGTCGCACAGCATCAGGCAGCGGGGCAGGTGATAGGGACCCTTCCACATAGAACCCTTCTGGGTGTGGGATACGGTGCCGTCGCGGTGGAGATAGCCGTACCACTCGCCGTGCTCCTCGTCGGCGAAGTGGGAGAAGGCGTACCGGTGCACCAGCTCAAAGCGCTCCCAGTATTTCTCGTCGCCGGTCATACCGTAGGCCATCAGCGAGGCAATCAGCACCTCGTTGTGCACCCACCACAGCTTCATATCCCATTCCAGCTGCTCGCAGGGGCGACCGTCCACGTCCACGAAGTACAGCATACCGCCGTGCTCCTTGTCCCAGCCGCGCTCAAAGGCCCAGTCGAACATATTGAGCGCCTTCTGCAGCAGCGCCTTGTCGCCGGTATAGGCGGCCTGGCTCATCAGGAACCAGGCGTTCTCGCTGGAGTGACCGGGGTTGATGGTGCGTCCGGCGGGGTTGTCGATGTGGCTGCCGTCGGGCAGGACGTTCTCCAGCGTCGCCTTCAGCTCAGGACGATAGTGATAGGTGAGGATGTCGTCCGCCATTTGCTGGGCGATCTCGGTGTAATACTCCGCCTTGGCGGGGTCACAGCGGCGCAGGGTCTGGGCGGCGGACACCAGCACCATGGGCACGGCGGCAGAGCGCTCGTTGCGGGTCTCGGCGTAGCCCTTGGGGGTGATCTTAAAGGGGTCGGCGGCGGGGTCGCGGTACATAGCCAGCATCTTCTCGTAGCATGCCTCCGCCTTGGCGATGGCGTCGGCGTCGCCGAAGGCGAGACCGTACTCCGCCATAGAGATGACGTAGAAGCTCTCGGAGAACATATAGCGGCGCTTGCGCAGAGGCTTGCCCTCACGGGTGACGGTGAAGTACATACGACCGTCCTCGTCGGTGCAGTACTGCTCCAGGAAGGGCTTGCCGGCGTCGGCGGCCTCCTGCCAGGCGGGGGAGATGCCGTACTGGTTGCACAGCGCCGAGAAGGTCCACAGGCAGCGACCCTGGAACCACACGGACTTATCGTCGTTGTAGCAGCGACCCTCACGGTCCACAGAGGAGATATAGCCGCCGTAGGTGTCGTCCACCAGATCGCTGTTCAGCCAGAAGGGAACCACGTTCTCCAGCAGCTGACGGCGGTAAAACTGTTGATATTCCTTTGCTTTTTCAGTGTGCTTGCACATAATCGTTTCCACCTTTCTCAGAATGGTAGGTAAGATACTATCCTCATTATACCAAGAATCGGAAAGCCCTGCAATGCACTCATTTTGGGTTTCTCTTATCCTCATATTGGCTTACAGCATCATAGCCAGGCGGCGGGCGGTCTGATAGCGGTCGTCGGGGTTGACGGCGGTGCAGCGGCGGACGATGAGTCCGGCCCACCCCCGCGCCAGCTGATCGCTGGGGTGCTTGCCGGTGATCATCACGTTCAGCAGCACGCCGCAGGCGTACACGTCGGTGCGGGCATCGCTCTGCGCCAGTCCCATCTGCTCGGGGGAGGCATAGCCTACCGTGCCCATGATCTGGGTGTCCCGCCGCACCGTGGTCACCTGGCGGCTGATGTTCAGGTCCACCAGCACCGCCTGCCCGTTGGGGCGCACCACCACGTTCTCCGGCTTGACGTCCCGATGGACGTAGCCGCATTGGTGCAGGACGGTGAGGGCGTGGCACACCCCCTGAAGGATCTTCTTCGCCTGGCGATAGCGGATGCGCCCGCTCTCCGCCAGCGTCGCTACGGTGACGCCGTCGACGTACTCCTCCAGCACGGTCTGCCCGTCGTCGTTGTCGATGACGTCGAAGATCTGCGGCAGGTTGGTGCAGATAACCCTGCACAGGGCGGTATACGCCCCCACGGGATACGTCAGCTGGCGCACCACCAGATCCAGTCCCAGCGCCTTATGCCGCAGATGCAGCACGCGGCAGTCGTTTTTATCCGACATCACGTGGACGAGGTGATACTGCTCCAGCAGAGCGTCTAAATATTCTTTCTGTGTCATGATTCACCTCCGCCGTACATGGCTAGGATAGTGGGGTCATATAGGGAGAAATACGAGTGGTTGGCTTTGTAGACATCGCCGCACGCAGAGACGAGGGCATAGGCACTTTCGCTCGTGTAATAATAGGTAGGGTTGAATCCCGCTTGCGCGTGGATGGTCAGGGGGTAGAATTTTACACCGCCGTACCAGGATTCCGTTCCCTCCGGCAGGATGTCTGAGCGGAAATAGCATCTTTTCGAAAAAAACCACAGATCCTTCAAATTGGTGCATCCCGTCAGGTCGCCTTTCAGATAAACAACCTCCGGCGGCAGATAGATGCGTTTGACGGTGGCGGCCAGCATCGGGTCGGAGAAGGAGCCGCCAAAATCCACGATAGCCACCGGCTTGCCGTCGATCGTGGCGGGTACGCGATAGATGCCGTTGGAGGCGGAGCCGTCAAAGCCGGTCACCTGAATGCACTTGGTCAGCGGCGTGCCTGCCGCTGAGGTGCGGATGGTTACCATCTGGTGAATGCTGTGGGTAAATTGGGAAAAAGAGGATTGTGTAATCGGCTTATAATGCCACGTGACCTCCTCGATGGGCAGACCGTCCTCGGTGACCGAGGCGGGGATGGCGTCGATCCAGTAGGGTTTGGTTGTGGTGGTAGTCTTTTTCGTGGTGGAGGTTTTGACGGTCTGTTTTGTGATGATCGTGGTGGTCGTGGATCGGGTGGTGGTGGGAATGTATGGCGTCCGCGTCCGCGAGGTGGTGGTGGTCGGGGGTTGCTTGGAGGTGACGGGGAAGGGTACGAAAATGTTCCCCGGACGGGGTCCCGCCACGGGGGCGGTGGTGGTATCGAATCGGTCGCGGGTGCCTGTGGACACCGGCGTGGATCCGTCGGCGCCCTCCTCGGTGGGGGACAGCTCGCCGTCGGTGGTGCCGGAGGGATCGGCGGACAGGTCCGGTCGGGGGACGGGCTGCTGCCCGTGCAGGGTCCACACCGCGCCCACCGCCGCCAGCAGCACGAAAACGGCGGCCGCCACAGGCAGCCACCGTTGCAACGCGTATTTCGGCGTGCGGATGACCCGCTTTTCGATCAGCGAGGTCATACAGGCGGGGCAGAAGCGGGCGGTCTCCCGCAGCTCTGCCCCGCAGTGCGGACAGGTTTTCATAACATCATTACCCCAAGGTTCCTAAATTGTTATGGAACAGCATCTCGTTGATCTCAATGACCGACATCACGTGGACGAGGTGATACTGCTCCAGTAGAGCGTCTAAATATTCTTTCTGTGTCATGATTCACCTCCGCCGTATAGTGCCCGGATTTTGGGGTCATCTTTGGAGAAATACGCATACTTGGTGTGGTAGATATCGTTGCACGCGTTGGCGAGGGTGCCGGTCTGATCGGCGGTGTAGTAATACAGCGGATTAAAACCCGATGGTGCGTGAATGGTTAAGTTGGCTCGGTTTTTCGGCAGGCTTTCGGGGTAGAAATAGCACTGGTCGGACAATATCCACAGTTCCTGCAGATTGGTGCATTCCGTCAGGTCGCCTGTCACCAAAACCACGTCCGGTGGCAGATAGATGCGTTTGACGGTGGCCGCGACCTCCGGATCGGCGAATGAACGATTGAAATCCACCACGGCTAACGGCTTGCCCTTGATGGCGGCGGGTACGCGATAGATGCCGTTGGGAGCAATATCTAAACTGTAGCAGTGCGTGACGAGGCAGTCGGACAGCGGAACGCCTGTGGCCGAATGCTGGAGATGAATCATCTTACCGTCCACGTGGCGGTTGAGGTTATAATAGTCGGGGTATATGGTATACGTCCACCATGTGAGCTCGGCGATGGGCAGACCGTCCTCGGTGAGCAAGGAGGGGGTGCCGTTGATCCAGTAGGGCTTGGTTGTGGTGGTGTAGGTCGGCCGTCTATAGGTTGTGGTGGTCGTTGTGGTGGTCGTTATTGTTGGGAAGGAGTGGGTCGTGGTGAGCTGCGTCTGCGAACCGACGGTTGTGGAGGACGGCACGGAGATGAAGGGGAAGGGTATAAAGACGTTCCCCGGGTGTGGACCCGTGACGGGGACGGTGGTGGTGCCGAGCGGATCAAGGGTCTCAGCGGACATCGTGGTGGATGGGGCGGTGGTGCTCCCCTCGGTGGGGGATGTCTCGTTGGTGGTGGTGTCGGAGGGACCCGTGGACAGGTCCGGTAGGGGAGCGGGCTGCTGTTGCTGCCCGTGCAGGGCCCACACCGCACCCACCGCCGCCAGCAGCACGAAAACAGCGGCTGCCACAGACAGCCACCGTTGCAACGCGTATTTCGGCGTGCGGATGACCCGCTTATTCACCAGCGAGGTCATACAGGCGGGGCAGAAGCGGGCGGTATCCCGCAGCTCTGCTCCGCAGTGCGGACAGGTTTTCATAACATCATTACCCCAGGGTTTCTAAATCGTTTTGGAACAGCATCTCGTTGATCTCGATGACCGACAGCTGCTTGCAGATGCCGTACATCACCACGCTGTCAAAGGGCAGCTTCACGTACAGCGGCGGATAGCCGGCGCATTTCAGCAGGTTCTGGGTCTCCTCCAGGTTGAGGGTGAGCCCGATGGCCATACACAGCAGTTTTTTGCGCTCGGGGTGGCGGGAGCCGGCGAATATCTGATAGGCGTAGACCTCGCTGAGCTCCGCGCGGCGGATGATATCGGACTTTCGCAGTCCTTTCTGCTGCTGCAGGCTGCCCAGCATCTCCACCAGCGTGGAGGTGACCATATAGTCGCGGTTTTCGTCATAAAAGGTCTTAAAATCGTCGCACAGACCCAGCTCCTCCACGATTTTGGCGGTATCCTTTTTCATCGTCTTCATCCTCTCAAACACTTTGCTTACAGCATACCACATTCGACAAAATATTGCAACTATGCTGTGAGCATAAGACTTTTGCGGCGGATGAGTGGTACAATTAGGGTAACTGTTTTAAAGGAGTGTGTTTTTTATGAGAAAATGTCTGTCCGTCCTGCTGGCAGTTCTGCTGCTGGCCGCCGCCATCCCGTTGGGAGCGGTGAACGTATCCGCCGCCACCAGCGGCACTACCGGCAGCTGTACGTGGGTGCTAAACGGCACCGCCCTGACCATCTCCGGCAACGGTAGTATGGCGGATTATGGTACCGCCGAGTGCGGTCCTTGGGGTGAGAATATAACTTCTGTTGTTATTCAGTCGGGTGTCACCTCTATTGGAAGCAATGCATTCTATTTCTGTCAAGCTCTTGAATCTGTGACCATCCCCACTAGTGTTACCTCCATTAACAGAAAAGCATTTTGCTATTGTACAGCTCTGATCTCAATAGATATCCCCAACAGTGTCGAGTACATCGGCAATAATGCATTTAATGCATGCGGCAAATTGACTTCAATAGATATCCCCAACAGCGTTACCACTATTGGTGAGAACGCTTTTATGGAGTGCACCAAGCTGACGTCAATCGTCATCCCAGATAGTGTGACATCTCTCGGTAGCGGCGCATTTTCGGGATGTTTTCGGATGACATCTGCCACTCTTGGTAAAGGTATCGCGGCAATTGAATCTTTATTGTTTCGTGGCTGCTCTCAGTTGGTTTCGGTAGACATTCTTTCTAATAGTATAGCTTCTATTGGAAATGCTGCATTCCGCGAATGTAGAGCCCTTTCTTCCATAACTATACCGAATAGCGTTACTTCCATTGGAGATTATGCATTTTACGATTGTACAGCTCTCACTTCTATCACAATACCGGATAAAGTCACTTCGGTTGGTCAGGAAGCATTCTGCGCGAGTGGCTTAACGTCTGTCACCTTTGGTAAAGGGATTACGGATGTTGGATATAATGCTTTTTCCTGTAGTTCTCTGGCAAGTGTACATATTAGCGATGTTGCCGGTTGGTGTGCAATTCAATTCAGCTCCGTGTATTCAAATCCTCTCCGCCGCGCAGAAAATCTTTATCTGAATGGCAATCTAGTCACTCATCTAGTGATTCCTAGTACAGTCACCACAATTAAGAAGTATGCATTCAACTGGGCGTCCGGTCTGACGTGGGTTACTCTCCCTGACAGTATAAGTGAAATTGAAAGTTATGCCTTCAATGGCTGTACAGGACTGACTGATGTGTATTACGGCGGTACCGAGGCGGATCGCGCCAATATGACCATTGGTTCGTCGTATAACGACCCTCTGCTCAACGCCACCTGGCATTATGTTCCGGACAGTCCTGCCGGTCTGCTGTATGAGATTGTAAATGATGAGGTGACCATTACCGGTTATACATCTTCTTTATCCGACACCGTTACCATTCCTACCTCTATTGAAGGCTATCCCGTTACGGCTATCAAAAACGATGCGTTTTACAGATGCACTCGACTAAAAAAGTTGATTATCGGTAAAAACATCACCACCATTGGCGATGAAGCTTTTTCCGAATGTAGTAATTTAACTTCGTTGACCATCAGCGATAGCGTCACCACCATTGGCTACGAAGCATTTTACGGATGCAAAGCATTGACCTCGATTGTGATTCCTGACAGCGTGACCACGTTGGAAACGGGTGCTTTCCGCAATTGTCCTTCCGTGACTTCGATATCTATCGGCAGCGGTATTACCACCATTAGCAAATTCGCATTTCGCGATAACATCTCCTTGACCTCTGTTGTCATTCCCGACAACGTGACCTCTATTGGCGAATGGGCATTTAACTATTGCAAAAATTTGACCTCTATCACCATTCCTGCTGACCTTACCGAGGTCGTGGAGGGTGCATTCTATCAGTGCTATGCCCTCTCCGACGTGTATTACGGCGGTACTGTGGAGGATCGTGACAATATCGCTATCGGTAGCGATAACGAGAAACTTCTCAACGCCACCTGGCACTGTCACGAGCACACCTACGACGACAACTGCGACGCGGACTGCAACGGCTGCGGCGACCTGCGCGTGGCACCCCACACCTATGATAACGCCTGCGACGCCGCCTGCAACGGCTGCGGCGCCGGTCGCACCCCCGCCGACCACGTCTACGACCACGAGTTTGACGTGGACTGCAACGAGTGCGGCGCCGTCCGCGAGATGGCTGAAACGCCCGTGGACTTCGGCGGCAACTCCGTGTCCGAGGACGTCAGCGGTCTGGCCTTTAAGTTCAGCATGGATATTCTGGGTATGACCGTCGACCGCACCACCGCCATCTACGATAACGCCACCATCCACGGCTATAAGCTGGTTGCCATGGGCGCTATCGTCTCCAACAGCAAGAGCACCGTCGACGTCCCCTGCGTCTACCTGTGCGATTGGGCGGAGGATGCCATCGCCTACGCGGTGCGCGTCATTGAGATTCCCACCGACAAATACGACGTTCCGATCACGTCCACTCCCTATTTTGTCATAGAGGTGGACGGCGTGCAGCGCACCGTCTACGGTGAGACCCGCACCGCCTCGTACAATAACTTCTCTTAATGCCTAACACCACCCCGCGGAATACTCCCGCGGGGTGGTTTTCTTGTAAGCGAAAACCCTCGGCTGTGCCGGGGATTCCATATAGCTTTCAGCATTCCTTGCCTCTCCCTTTGGGAGAGGTGTCGCCACAGGCGACGGAGAGGGAGCCTCCCTTGTGTAAAGGGAGGTGGCATTTGCGAAGCAAATGACGGAGGGATTGTCAAAATTTATGTTCTTTTTCTTGCAAGTGAAAACCATGGCGGTGCCCATGCGCCGCGACGCTATCCAAAAATGATTAAAAGCCATCTCTTGATTTCTGTCGGTTAATATGGTATATTGTTGTTACCATTATCGTAGAGGGGAGGGAACATGATGTCGGTCGTGTACTCAATCACCGCCACCGTGGCGCTGTTTCTGTTGATAGCGTACGTTGTGCTGGTGAAGAAGAAACAGCCCTGGATGCTGTTTCTGTTCTGCTGTGTGCCGGTGATCAATCTGGGCTATCTGCTGCTGTCCCTGGCTCAGACCAAGACCTTTGCGCTGGTTGCCAACGGTGTGGTGTATCTCGGCTCGGTGTTCCTCTCGCTGTGTATGTATATGGTGATCCTGCAGCTGTGCGGCGGCACCTATCGTCGGCGGTTGCCGATATTCCTGGTCGCGCTGGCGCTACTGATGTTTGCCGTTGTGTGCAGTCCTTGGTATTACGACTATGCCGCCACCGGCTTTACCGCGGCGGACGGTCTCATCAAGGTGTACGGCCCCCTCCACAACGTGTACGCCTTGTATCTCGTCGGATACTTTGTGGCGATGATCGTCACCATCTTCCGCTCTATGCTGCGACAGCAGACCGTTTCCCACAAGTACGCCAGCCTGATGGCGGCCATCGTGTTCGGCAATATTGCCTTCTGGTTGGTGGAGAAGTTTGTGGAGTTGGATTTTGAGTTTTTGGCCGTGTCCTATCTGTTCAGCGAGGTGATCCTGCTGGGTCTGTACTGGATGATGCAGGATTACGTCCACGTGTCCACCCTGGTGCAGGAGGATCGGGCGGCGGTGCTGATGGAGCGCCTGCCGGAGGGGGTCACCCTCCACCCCCGTGAGGAGGAGGTTCTGCGCGCCATTCTGGACAATAAAAAGCGTCGGGATATTGCCGAGGAGCTGAATCTGTCGGAGAACACCGTCAAGACCTACACCCGTAATCTCTATAAAAAACTGGGAGTCAGTAATCGGGACGAATTGTATGAACTGGTGCAATAATCACCAAAAAGCCTGTGGCGCGAGCCACAGGCTTTTTACTTTTTGCAAAAATTCACCCCTCCTTCACCCCTGCTTTTACCATTTTCACCCCTCAGGGGTGATAGAAAGAAAAGCAGGGGTGATTTATAATTATGGTGTAGAAATACATCACGCGCGTTTTAATAAAGGAGGAATTTGTATGAAACATTGTACGAAATTGTTGAGCATTCTGCTGGCGCTGTTGATGCTGGTGAGTGTCCTGCCGCTGTCGGTATCGGCGGCTGCGCTGAAGATCACCACCCAACCCAAGACCAGCTACACCGCGTATGGCGCCACCGCCAAGGCCACCGTCAAGGCCAGCGGTGACGGACTGAAGTACACCTGGTACGTTAAGAATGCCGGTGCTTCCAAGTACTCGAAATCTTCCATCACCAAGTCCACCTATTCGGTGAAGATGACCGACACCACCAAGGGTCGGTACGTCTACTGCGTGGTGAAGGACAAGAAGGGTAAGTCGGTGAAATCTTCCACCGCCATCCTGCGGATGAAGGCCACCATCACCACCGAGCCCAAGACCACCTATGCCAAGCAGGGTGCCACCGCCAAATTGACCGTCAAGGCCAAGGGCGACGGGCTGAAGTACACTTGGTACATTAAGAATGCGGGCAAGACCAAATACTCGAAATCCTCTGTGACGAAATCCACCTATTCCGCGACTATGAGTGATAAGGTCCACGGCCGTTACGTCTATTGTGTGGTCACCGATAAGTACGGCAAGACCGATAAGTCCAAGACGGTGGTGCTGCGTCAGCAGGCCACCATCGTGACCCAGCCCAAGAACGTAACCGTCGCCAAGGGCGAGACCGCCAAGGTGACGGTCAAGGCGGCAGGCGACGGCTTGACCTACCAGTGGTACATCAAGAATGCGGGCGGCAGCAAGTATTCCAAGTCCTCGATCACCAAGTCCACCTATTCGGTGAAGATGAGCGACAGCGTTAACGGACGCTACGTTTACTGCATCGTCACCGATAAGTACGGTAAGACCGAGAGATCCAAGACGGTGGTGCTCAAGCAGAACAGCACTCCCCTGACCATCACCATGCAACCCGAGAATGTCACCGCCGCCGTGGGTGATGAGGTAGGCTTTGGTATCGTGGTCAAGGGCGGCGTCAAGCCCTATACCTATCAATGGCAGTACACCGATAACAAGATGGGCGAATGGGCGAAGGTCCCTGATAAGGCCGTGATTGTCACCGGTGATATGGTTTCTGCTGTTTTGACCGCGTCCGAAGTGGCTTTTAAATACGAGTTCCGTGTCCGTTGCATCGTCACCGATGCCGCCGGCAATAAGGTCATCTCCAACGTGGCATATATTGAAAGACAGGTCGCAGACCTGACCATCACCATGCAGCCTGAGAATACGGCCGCCGCCGTGGGCGACGAGGTAGGCTTCGGTGTGGTGGCGGAGGGCGGCGTCGCCCCCTACACCTATCGCTGGGTGTACGTTTGCGACGGCGTGACCCAGTGGACCGACGCCGAGGGCGAGATACTGACTCTGGGCAACCAGAATATGCTGTCCTTCTCGGTGGAGCAGAAGCACTTTGATAAGCAGTATCTGTTCTGCTGCTTCGTCACCGATGCCGAGGGTAATGAGGTGACCACCAATGTGGTGTGGATCGAAGAGCAGGAGTCGGCTGAGCCTCTGACCATCGACTGGCAGACCCCTGATCTGGCCATCAGCGAGGGGGACCGTATGGAGTTTGCCGTGGGTGTATCCGGCGGCACCGAGCCCTATAGCTACCGTTGGCAGTATCTCTGTGACGGAATGGATATGTGGCAGGATTGTGACGTGGAGTCGGATACCCTTGCGCTCACCATCCAGAGCACCCATTTTGATAACCACTATCAGTACCGCTGTGTCATCACCGATGCCGAGGGCGACGAGGTGATGTCCGATCCCATGCGTCCGGTGGAGCTTCTGGATCCGTTTTTGATTGTTACCCAGCCTCAGAACGTGACGGCGCAGGCGTTTGATCGCGTGTCCTTTTCTGTCGCGGTGGAGGGCGGCAAGGCTCCCTATACCTATGAGTGGCAGTATCGGAGGGACGGAGTTGATTGGACGCCGATCGTCGGTGATTGGGCCGACGGTATGGGGACGGCTACCATTTCCTTCGGTATTGATGACAGCGAGTTCACTTATCATTACCAATACCGTTGTGTTATCACCGATGCCGGCGGTAACGTGGTGTACAGCGATACGGCGTGGGTAGTACAGGGATAACCCACCACTCCATCTTGAACAAGGAGGAATGAACGATGAAACGATTACTTAGTATTCTTTCGGTGCTGACCCTGCTGATGGGGCTGATGCCGCTGGCGGCATTGCCGGTGTATGCAGGTCACGTTTGCCCAAACTGTGACGAATGGATTGACGGGTCGCCCTATTGCGAATATTGCTACGAGTGCGCCGAGTGTTGTGAACTCTGTCTGGAATGCGGTATCTGTGCCGACTGCTCCGGTTGGGAGATTTGCGGAGAGAACTGCGGCGATGATGGACCCATTTGCGTGGACTGCGCCATCGACAAGGGGTACCATTGCCCCGATTGTTACGAGTGCTATTTGAAAGAGCTTTTGTGGTGCGACTCGTGCGGTCTGTGCAAAAATTGCACAGACATCTGCGACGCCTGTAGTGTTTACATGGGGGAGGGTACGCTCTGTGTGGATTGCGCCGAGGAAAGCCATTGCCCCGGTTGCGGAGAATGCTATTTTGGGGTGCTCTGGTGTGATGAGTGTAAGCTGTGTGAAAACTGCTCTGAGTACTGTGGGCCCTGCACCTCGGAAGTGGGTGTGAATATCTGCCAGGCCTGCGCCATCGATGCCGGTCTGCATTGCCCCGATTGCACCAATTGCTACGACGAGAGCAACTGGGAATATTGCAGTGAGTGCGGTATCTGCGCCAACTGCGTGGAATACTGCGACGCCTATGATTTGTGTTTGTATTGCGCCATCGACAACGGCTATCATTGCCCCGCTTGCGGAGGGTGTTGTGAGGACGAGCCCATTTGCGTGGGGTGCGGTGATGCCTGCCGTGAGTGTGCCGACGACTTCTGCGAGAGTTGCGGTCTGTGCAGCAACTGTGTGCAGGTGTGTCCCTCTTGCGGCGCTTGTTCTGAGTGCGCCGAGATCTGCCCCAACTGCGGCGAGTATTGCTCCGACTGTGAGGACCTTTGCGACGATTGCGAATTCTGCCTGGTGTGCTGTGCGGATATCGCTGCCTTTGAGGGCTGTGATTGCGCCGACCCGGTGTGTGTGGAAAACGGCGACTGGCAGGAGCACTTTGACCAAGAGCACGCGGAGACTTTTACGGATGGACACACCGCCCGACCGGTCAAGAGTTGGTCCTGGGACGAAAACTGGCACTGGCAGAAGTGTCTGCTGTGCGACGACAGCGACCACTACAGCAACCGATTTGCCCATACCTATGACAAACGGGGTATGTGTACCGTCTGTAACTATGCCAAAAATTCCAATATCCAGATCCTCAAGCAGCCTCAAGATGTGAAGAACGTTAAGGTGCGCAGTCCCTATGAGGATTGCGACGGCAGCAATCTGGCCCATTTCAGCGTTCAGGCGGTGGGCAAGAGCGAGCTGACCTATACCTGGTATGAAAGACACTATATCGGTGTCAACGAGTGGGAATACGTGCCGCTGAAAAATCCGGATATGGGTGAGAAATTCACCGGTCCCGATCTGTATATCTATGCCGGCACCGATGCCTGCTACACAACCAGGTATTATATGTGTATCATCATCGATGAAGAGGGGAACCAGGCCCGCACCGTCGAAGTGATGCTGCAGGGACAGCATAACTATCAGTATTTCAAATATTATCAGGGAGACTATCCCAGTGACCCCTACGAAAACGCCGCCACCGCCCCCAACTATCACAATCTCCAGTGTGTTGGCGAGGGGTGCGAAAAGACGGTCAGTATCCGTCCTCACGAGGACGAGAATGAGGATGACGAGTGCGATATCTGTCGTCGGGATATGCCGAAAATCTTGATCACCCAACAGCCCAAAGACGCCAGAGGCGTACTGGTCACCAGCCCTGACGAAGAGCCCTTGCCCGGCAACTATGCTACCTTCACCGTTAAGGCAGAGGGCAAGAGCGAATTGACCTATACCTGGTACCGCTATCAGAACATTACCGTCGGCCAATGGGGTTACGTGCCTCTGACCGAGCCGAGTTACGATGAATGCTTTGACGGTCCCACCCTGCGGGTGCTGGCCGCCACCGACGCGTGCACCAGTGGTTCACAATCCTTCTATTGCATCATCACCGATGAAGATGGTAACGAGGCCAAAACCATCACGGTGCGGCTGGAAGGTAAGCACAATTATCAGTATTACGAATACTACCACAGCCAGACCGGCAAATACGAAGAGGCCAAGCGGAAAGAGGTCGGTCACGTGGCGGTGTGCGTGGGCGAAGAATGCGGCAAGGTATCCCGCCTGAGCGCCCACATCGATGCGGACAAGGATTTCCAGTGCGATATTTGCTACTACATTAGTTATATTGACGAGCTCAGACTCAACTATACCCAGCCGGCAGTGGGCCAGAAGCCGGACTATAATATGACGGTGGACATCTCTGCCTGCTACATCCGCGGCAACGGTATCGACCGCACCTACCGCCGTTGGTACGAGTCGGACAACGGCGTGGACGGTTGGCGGCTGATGAGCGCCACCGACACCTTCAAGGCCGGCAAATACTACAACGTGGAGGTGGATGTGGCCACCATCAGCGGGCGGGAATTCTCCACCTATAACTATCCTGCAACCACGCATACCGTGTGGCTGTGGACCTATGATAAACGAGGCAAATTGCTTCAGACGGGCAGTCTGTCGCACAAGAATTACGCTACCCTGACGATGGATACTCCCTATTACTGCCAGCCGCAGGAGATCGGCGAGATCGCCGTTTCCGGTGTGGATCAGCCCATCGCCGGGCAGAAGCCGGACTATGAGATAGGGCTGGACACCGACGGCTACAAGCAGGATACGGGGTCTACCCTGTACAGCAAAAAGGGTGTTGCGTGGAAGCGGGCCAATGACATGGAGGCCATGCACGTGGACGGCACCTTTATTGCCGGCTATACGTACCAGTGCCGCATCACCCTGATCGCCGAGGAGGGTCGGGTCTTTGCCCCCGGAGCCGTCGCCACCGTCAACGGTCAGCCGGCCACGGTGGAGCTCTACGACAACAACCGGATGGCGGTGGTATCGTATGAATACCAAGTGCCCACCGCACGGGTTCGTGAGATCCACCTGACCGGTGTGCAGAATCCCTGGGAGGAGACGGAAGTGGATTGGTACGCGGAAACCAATTCGGATCTCTTCTGCGTGGATGAGTTCAGTTGGCACGACCTGACGCTGGATGAGGCTCACTACGGCGCATTCGTGCCGGGTCATCAATACGAGATCGGCTTCTATCTGGTCACCCAGATGGTGGACGGCCACTTTCAGTGCGAGTTTGACGAGAACACCGTCGTGACGGTCAACGGCCGACCCGCCACCGTGCTCTCGGTGAATTGGGATGGGTGGACCGGAAGCAGCATCTATTTCACCTATCTGTGTCCTCCCACCGGAGAAAAGGTCAGGCTGGTCACCGCGCCCACCTCGGTGGAGGTGGATGAGGGCGAGACGGCATCTGTGTCCTTGACCGCCACCGGTGACGACCTGACCTATGCCTGGTATTACAAGAATAAGGGCGCGGCAGAATTTTCCAAGACCGACTCCTTTACCGGTCCCACCTATTCTGTGGAGATGAACGAGAGCCGCGACGGACGGCAGGTCTACTGCGTGGTGACCGATGGAAACGGCAATTACGTGATGACCGATACCGTCACGCTGAGTATGGCGGCGTCGGGACCTGCCATCACCACCCAGCCCAAGAACACCTACGCCAAGGAGGGCGCCACCGCCAAGGTGACGGTCAAGGCCAGCGGCGACGGGCTGAAATACACCTGGTACATCAAGAATGCGGGCAAGACCAAGTACTCCAAGTCCTCGGTCACCTCCGCTACCTATTCCGTGAAGATCAGTGACGCCAGCCACGGTCGCTACGTCTATTGCGTGGTGACGGATGAGCACGGTGACAGCGTTAAGACCAAGACCGTTGTGATCCGCCGTCAGGCGTCCATCACCAAAGAACCGTCTGCTGCCGCTTATGCGCAGCTGGGAGCTAAGGCATCCGTCAAGATCACGGCCAAAGGCGACGGGCTGAAATACACCTGGTACATTAAGAACGAGGGAAAGACCTCTTACAGCAAGTCCTCTGTGACCTCCGCCACCTATTCTGCCACCATGAGCAGCAAGGTGAAGGGCCGCAAGGTGTACTGTGTGGTGACCGACAAGTACGGAAAGACAGTGCAGTCCAAGACCTTCGTGCTGCGTGAGGCGGTGTCCATCGTGACCCAGCCCAAGACGGTAACCGTTAAGAAGAACACCACCGCCAAGGTGACCGTTAAGGCCAGCGGCGACGGTCTGAAATATACGTGGTATGTGAAGAACGCGGGTGCTTCCAAGTACTCCAAGTCTTCCATCACCAAGTCCACCTATTCCGTGACGATGACTTCTAAAGTGAAGGATCGTCTGGTCTACTGTGTGGTGACCGACAAGTACGGCAAGACCGTCAAGACCGCCACTGTCAAGCTGAAAATGAAGTAAGGACGGATGGCGATCGTGTGAAAGGAGATGTGCGTATGAAGACAACGAAAATGCGATGTAAGCAACTGCTGGCATTTGCCTTGTCTTTTCTTCTGATGATGCAGCTGCTGCCGATTTCGGTGTTAGCCGCTATGCCTCAGGAGTGGATCGCCAAGTTTGCAGACAGTGCCACGGCACAGCGCTATGCCGACGAGGCAGGGGGTACCTACCTGGGTGGTCCCTTTGCGCTGTTGCAGGTCAGTAAAGATGAGTTGGGCGACTATCCCATCCTGTCTTTGACCGAGAACAGTAAGGTGGAGGGCAGCAGCGTTACTCAGCCCTCCGATGCCAAAGCGTCGGATCAGTACATCCTGACCCATAAGTCCTGGTATGCCCAGGATGCCTGGTCGTCGCTGGAGAGCTTTTTGGCCGGTCAGACGACTCCGCTCACGCCGGCAGACTGCGACACGGTGCGTGTGGCTGTGCTGGACAGCGGTATCGATGCCACCCACGAGGATCTGACCGAGCGGGTCACCGCCGGTTGGGACGCAGTCAACCACACCGCCATCGGAGCGGGTGTGAACAGCGACGTCTCTTCCGACTCCCACGGTACCAAGGTGGCGGGTCTGATCGGTGCGGCGTCGGACAACGGCGTCGGTATGGTGGGCGCGGCCTGGACCTTCCCGGTGGAATTGGTTCCCGTGCGTGTTCTGAACAGCAGAAACAAGGGTACCATCGCCGACGTGGTGTCTGCCATCTACTGGGCGGTGGATGAAGGCAACGCCGACATTCTGAATCTGTCCTTCGGTCAGACCGCGCGGTCGGTACCCACCGCTCTGCAGACGGCCGTGCTCCACGCGGTGGAGCAGGGGGTCATCGTAGTAGCCGCCGCCGGCAACGACGGTGAGTACTATAAATCCGACGATTACAGCTACTATCCTGCCGTGCTGGACGGCGTGCTCCCCGTAGGCAGCACCGCTAAGGCGCTGGGTAGTAGCTACGGAAATTACAACAACTATGTACAGCGGGCGGAGTTTTCCAACCATCCCTCGTATGAAACGGAATGCGGAAAGACCTTTTTCTATACCCCCGGTGAGGATCTGCTGACCACCTCTGCCGACAATTCCTACGAGGAATTTTCCGGCACCAGCGCCTCTGCGGCGTTGTTCTCCGGTATGCTGGCGGCGCTGAAATCCTGCGCCGATACCACCGGTCGGCCGTCGGTGGAAAACTATCTTTCCTACAACAAGTATTCCTATCTGGGCGGTCTGTACTATCAGGAGTACAAGACCATGGCGGATGCGCTGGTGGCAGGTTACACCTCCGGCGACGTGCGGTTTGAATTTGACGGACATCTGCCCAGTCCGCTCAGAGGGACCGTTGTTCTGTCCGGTCTCCTGAACGACCCTGCCTGCCGCTATAAAGCGGTCAGCCTTTTCTTTGACGGCAAGCTGGTGGGTACCGTTGAAAGAACGGATAGTGCCAAGCAGCACGTATCCTTTACAATGGATACCACCGCCTTTGCGGACGGCTACTACTACTCCACCATCACCCTTAAGGGTATGCTGGAGGATGGCACCGAGGAAGAGATCGAGATCAACCGTGGCTTTGACATCGATAACGGCAGTGAGTGCTGTATCGTAAAGATCACCTCCGGCGGTGCTCCGCTGGTGGGCGCCAAAGGCTGGCTGTTCCGTGGCGGAACGGCTGAGCCGTACCGGACCAACGGAACGGGCGAGATCGACCTGCCCGTCAGCGCCGCTGATGGACGATCCTCCCTTTTTGTGGTGGGTGAAGAGCTGATGGTCTGGCGCAAGCTGGCGCCGTATCCTGCGGGCAACCGCTATTCTTTCGGCAACGATCCCGCTTTGTTGACCATCCGCTGCAGCGGTGACGTTCTTGCGGCGGCAGAGGGCGCCGCCATCTATGCGGCGATGCCCGACGGCAAGAAGTACGAGGTGGGTACCGTCACCGATGGCGAGACCGAGCTGTGGGTGGATACCGACAGCCCTATCACCTTTGCGATAGTCGGTGCGGGCGTGTTCCTCTCCGAGACGGTGGATCTGTCCGGAGAGGACGTGGTATGGGATCTGGACAGTGCTGAAACCGCCTCCCTCACCCTGACCCACGATGAAAAGGCTCCCGCCGAGGGAGATAGCGGGACGGTGCGCCGTCTCGGTCTGGAGATCGGCGGCTTCGGCGAGCAGCTGATGGATGCCGACGGCGGCACCATTCTGGTGAGCCCCGGTGAGTATTCCGTTACCGGCTACGTGTATTGGTGTGATGGGAATTACTACTCCAACTATGCCAAGATGGAACTGGGTACACAGCGTGTGACAGGGGAGGGGTTGACCCTCACTCTGGGCAGCGGTGCGCCGGTGGCCGCCGTGTCGGTGGATGCCGAAACGGTGACCGAGGGACAGTCTGTGTCCGCTACCCTGAGTTTTACCGACAGCTGTGGCAACGCCATCACCGAGCTGGGCAGCAGCGATGCGGAATGCTCCTATCGTGAGAAATATCGCTACAATTATTTGAATATCGAGGAATACGATGCCGAGAGCGAGACCTGGAATCAGATCAATCAAATCAATCTGAACCAGATTCCCGGTACCGCTACCGCCGCCGGCGCCCAGTTGGGTACCCAGCCCGGTCTGCGGCGCATTGTCTTCTGTGGAGAAGGCTTCATCAGCGGTCTGACCGTGGCCGATGCAACGGCAGAATTTTCCCTGGTTCCTCAGGAGACCCGACCCGCGGCTACGGTGCGGCTCTCTCTGCTGGATTCCTATGGCTACAACGTATACGGCGTGTCTGCGGCCACGGTGCTGAAGGACGCCGAGGGCAATGACATCGTCCGTGAGGCCTATACCTCCGAGTCCCGTGATGAGGCGATTATCAAGCTGCCCATCGGCAACAGCTATACTCTGACTGTGCTGGCACTGGACTATTCCACGGCCTATCTGACCACCTGTACGGTGGATCTGACGGGAGCGGCTGACGGCGACGAGGTGTCGGTGTCGACCGCCGCAGACGACGGCTGGTTTTCCCATCAGATTCCCTGGTCGTCGGAGGATGGCAGCTATTTCAACGTGCGGAATCTGGCCTTGACTCCCTTTGCGGATTTCCCCGCCTACAAGCTGGCGGGTGCCGGAACCAACGGACATATTGAGACTCTGTATGCTTCCGGTTTGGCTCAGACCGAGCTGTATCTGGACGTTATGTCGGACAATGATTTGGAGAACTACGAATATCCCCCCGTATTCATCATGAAGCATGCGGTGGATCTGTCGGAGGCTTCCACGCTGCAGGTGGGACTTCCCAAAACGATAGCCCTCACGGTTGAGACGGAAGCGGACGGTGCTATTCTCACCCCTGTGATCACCGACGCTTACGGACACGAAGTGATGGGCGCGACCTATACCTCCCGTTACGGCGATGTGGAGGGCGGCGGCGGTATCGTTGATGGCGAAAACCCCGTGGTTAAGCCGACTATGGTCTATCCCGTGATTACGGTCTATAACAGTGACGGCGATACGGTGTTTACGAAAAACACCGCCTTCCTGCCGGTCACCGTGGACGGGCTGGGCGAAGGTGCCTATGCCGCCACCATCGTGTGGCGAAGCAGTGACATCGACCTGACCGGCGAGCAGGTGAACTTTACCATCGGTGCAGGCGGCGAAGAGCCTCCGGTCATTCCGATGCTGCAGGTTCCCACCGCCTTCCGTGCGGCGGTTGCCGACGGTGCGGTGAACCTCAGTTGGGCGGCGCCCGTCAACGGTTGCGCCGACTATCTGCTGCTGCGTGACGGTGAGACCTTGGCTGGGCTCAACGGCGATGCCTTGACTTACGTTGACAATGACGTGGTGGGTGGCAGTTACTATATGTACACCCTCTACGCCATCGATGAGCAAGGCCGCAAGAGTGAAGCGGTGACGGTCGGCGTGGGCATTTCTGCCGGCGCCGACGTGACGGCGCCTGTTTGGGGCAGTGATGCCGAGCTGATCGCCCAGGTGGGCGACGGCGGCGTGAACCTCAGCTGGGATCGCGCCCGAGATACGGACAGCGGCGTGACCAGCTATCTGCTGTTCTGTAATGGCGAGGAGATCGCCCAGGTGTTTACAAGACGGTATACCTGTTCCACCGTTCGCCCCGGAGTAAACTACGTATTTTCCGTAAAGGCCGTGGACGGCGCCGGTAACGTGTCGGACGCGTTGGATGCCGAAGCCGTATCGATAGAGAGCGGCATTTTGGGCGTTTCTCTGGATTATGCCCGCAACCGTCTGGGCTATATGACCGGTAAGACCGTATCCATTCAGGTGAAGACCACCGCCGATCTGGACAGCGTGTCCGTTGCGGTGGAATACACGGACAGCAATGGCGTTATCGGTACGCTGACTCCCGACGTGACGGGCTTTGGCGGCAATTTTGCCGTGACCGTTTCTCTGCCCGATGATTTCGTGCAGTTGAATCAGATAACGGTAACAGGCGGCGGTGACGACTACGATTGTCTGGACGCCCCCATTCTCCGCTGTTCCTCCCACGTGGAGGTTACGGTGGACCTGGCCGACGCGGCGGCGCTGTATCCCTCTGCCGTGCTGACCCTGTACGCCCCCTCCGTGGGATATGCCTATTCTTATCCTATTAATAATATGATGGGCACCGTGGCAGAGGACGTGATCGCTGACGATGCCTATCAGCTGACGCTGGCGGACGACAGCGGCAACGTGATTCTGACGCGTCAGGTGGATCTTTCTGCGGATGCGCAGATCACCCTGGGCGCCGAGGATGCCCGCTTCCTGCAGTTGACGGTGGAGGGCGGCTATGCCGGTCTCGCGGTCACCGTCACCTTTGACGGCAAGATGGTCAGCGGTAAGCTGGACGAGAACGGCACGGCGGTGTGGAGCAGCGGCGGACGATTCCTGCCGGTGGGCAGCAGTGGTACCGTGCGCATTCCCGAGCTGGAATACAGCGAGGAGCTCACCTTTGATAAGGTGGTCAACCAGAAGACCGTTCAGCCGGAGGCGCTGGGCTACGAGATGGTCACCATCCCCGTGACCGTTCTGGACGAGCAAAACGAGGGTGTTTCCGGCATTGAGGTTCGCATGGTGGGCTACCATTACGCCGAAACGAAAACCACCGGTGCGGACGGCACCTGTGTCTTTACCTTTGTCAATCGTAAGGACAATACCCCCATGATCTCCATGCAACAGCAGCGGGATGACCGGAACCGCATCTGGACCTACCTCAGCATTCCTGTATTCGGCAGTTCTGCGGTGCTGGAACCCACCCAAATGTACGACCGGATCCTGGTCCGCCCCGTTCTGAATTGGGGTGTGGATACGGATGTGAATCCGGATGACTTCACCTATACCATCAACGGACAGTCGGTACAGCTGAAGGATGGGCTGCTGAGCCTCACCGCCACCGAAACCTACTGGCGGAGAAACCAGCTGTTTACCGTGACCGCCCGCGGTACTGTTGACGGCCAGGTCTGCTCCGGTAAAGCCAATGGTTGGCTGGATCCCGATTATCCCGGCCAGTCGGTGGAGATTGACCTGAAGAAAAACGTGAACGTGACCCTTACCTTGACCGACAACGGCGACGTGCTGAAGGGTAAGAAGCGTTACTTTGCCGTTTATGACAAACGTGACGAGCTGGTGACGTCTGTCAGCACCTATGATGCTTCTGCTACGGTATCTCTTGCAGTGGGAGAGTCCTATTACTTCATGGGCAACTGGGGTCGCACTCCGAAGCCCTTTGATCCGAAGTACGTTTCTGTCCAAACTTATGCCACGGTAGCAGAGGGTCTGCAGGTATCCATGTCGTTGGGATGGAACAGTTTGGAAGAAACGTTGTTCAGCAACGCATTTTTATGGAGCAACGGTTTGGATCTCTTTGATGTCCGGATCGATTCGGACGGCATGCTGCAGGGAGAAATCTATATGATAGAAAGCAGGGTGGAAAATCCTGCTTTGACGGATGTATATAACGAGGTCATACTGCCCAAGGGAGTGCAGAACGTACACTATACTCTGGGCAATACCGAGTTTGACGAGGCTACCGGTGTTCTGCGGTTTACCAGAGATCTGTCAAAAATGAAAGTGGATAACGTGGGTCAGATTACATTCTCCCTGCCGATGGACGCGGTCACCGATACCGCTGAAATCCGGCAGTATACCACGTACACCTATGACGGCGTGACCTACCTGCGAGAGTGGGACAACTTTGTTATCGCGGATTACCTCATGTCCGCAGAGATAGCGGGTCGCATTGCCAGAAGCGATTTGAGCGTCAATGGTATTGCTGCAAAGGTCAGCATTCCTTGTGTACAAAAGGGTATTCTGGAATTGTATGAGGGGGAGACCCTGCTGGCTTCCTGTGCTACAAAGGCACAACAGAGAAAGTATTCGCTGCAGATTCATCCCTTTGCCACTCTGGGTGAGCACACCGTTCGTGTGGTGTACACCGCAGACGACGGCTTTACGCTGACCCGAGAGATCGTCTTTGAGGCAGTGGAGGATGGACGACCTGTCCTGCTGTCGGCAGAGATTTCCATGCAAAACAAACCCTTCGGCGATCTACTCAGGGAAGATATGGTAACGATTTACGCCAGCAATCAGACGGTTAACGTCTCTTGCGAAGCCACCTTCTCCCATTCGGAAAAGGTGAAACGTGTGTGGCTGTGCGGTGAGACCAAAAGCATCTTTGACCGTCTTGAGCTGTCCTGGGATCCCGATCGCAATGCCTACTATGGTGTGGGACAATTGGGTAGTACGTTTAACCCCTTCACGGCCCTTTGGATCGAGTTTGAGGAAACATCGCAGACCATAGTTGAGACTTCTAATGCGGTGCAGGGTGAATTCTCGGTGGATTACGAGTTGACTTACACGCCGGAGGAAAATCCCGACAATCCCTATACCTACGCCCCCGACCCCGATCTGGGCGAGGCGGTGCAGGAGCAGGCTATCTCCGACTGGCAAAAATACATCAATCTGGTCCATGGCGGTCTGTATGAGATGGAGGAGGAGGACACCATTGCCGCGCTGAACGAGCTGTTCGGCGATGACGGTGTGTGGGAGCTGCCCGCCGTCACCGACGGAGAGGACCACTTCTCTATGAATTACGGCTATGACCCGGACGCCGTGGCAGCCAAGCTGTCCTCCGATGAAGCCTTCACGGTGATGGTCAACGGTGAGGAGCGGAAGGTCCTGATAGAGTTCGAGGCGGACGGCGATGACCTATATATCTGCTACTACGGTCTGGGCGATCTGTTCATCCCCGCCGTGGCGGAGGAGGACGAGGCCGTGATGACCGCCGCCGGCAGCCTGATCGGTGGTGTAGGACGCCTGGTCAAGCGCCATTGGCGAGATGCCATGAAGGTCAAACAGAAGTACAATAAGTATAAATGGATCGGACAGGGACTGAAAGAGGAACTGAACAAGGATCCCGAAGACCCCGGAGCCAATGATTCCGGCGATCCCTGCGGCAACGACAGTGAAACCGGCATCGGCGGACAGACCCGTGAGCAGCGGCGTCAGCAGATCGACGAAATGTTTGACGAAGGTTGGGAGGCCTCCAAGGCTGTTGCCAGCGGTATCAGCCAGGCCGGCGGCGCTATGGGTCTGGGTACCACTATGTTTGGTAGACATCTCACTAAGGATGGCAGCGTTATGCACGCTATGTTCGAGATGCAGAAGCAGCGTATTCACCAGATCGACGATATTCTGGATGAGGCAGACGAGGACGCCTTTGCCGACGAGCCCGCAGACCCCTGTAATCCGAAGAAAGACCCCGACAAGGACAAAGACAAGAAAAACCAAAAGCATGGCTATCGGGAGTTCTTCGTTACTTACAGAAGTACCGACCCCTCCGGTTACCTCTATGCGGGCGCACCCGCTTATCCCGTAGAGGGCGTGAAGGCATATCTGTATTATCTGGACGAGGACGGCGAGACCTGGACGCTGTGGAACAGCGAGGATTACGGCGAGCCGCCTAATCCCTATATCAGTAGAGCAGACGGCTATTACGGTTGGGATGTTTTGGACGGTAAGTGGAAGGTGATCTTCGAGGGCGAAGGCTACGCCCGCGCCGAAAGCATCGTGCTGGATGTGCCGCCTCCCCATCTGGACGTGGACATCGCCATGACCAGCACCCGCAATCCTCAGATTTCGGATGTGGTCGTCAAGGAGGATGGCAGCATTTACATTAAGTTTGACCATCTGATGACCACCGAGAGCGTTCTGAATAACGCCGTCACCGTGACGCTGGGCAGCGCGGTGCTCACCGGCACGCTGGAGGCGGTGGATCCGACGGCCACCGCCCTGGGCGTCAAGCAGGCGGCTCTGAGCACCAATATTCAGCCCGGGCTGGAGGTAGCCGATGTGTTCCGCTTCGTGCCCGACGACACCCTCCTGGCGGGTATGACCGTGGAGGTCGCCGTGGACGGAAGCGTTCTGGGCTACAACGGTCTGCCTATGCTGAGCGGCTGGTCCGACCGACTGACCGTGCCCGAGCAGGAAGACACCATGACCCTGGTGTCTGTGGAGCGCATCCGTGAGGACGGCATCTATCTCAATATCGGTGACAGCTATACCCTGAATGGGGAAGACTGGTACGCCGTTTTCAGCGACGGCTTCGGTGCCGAGGATAAACGCACGGACATCGCTATCCGGTGGTACAGCAACGATGAATCGGTGGCTACTGTGGACGAAACGGGTAAGATCACCGCTGTGGGTGGCGGCATTGCCTCCATCATCGGTGAATTCGACGGCCATACCATCGTCTTCGGCGTCAGCGTAACGCGGGCACCCATCCTGGCAGACGCGGCCGACAATGACGTCAAGTTCTGCCGCGACCTGAACCTGGTGCTGGGCAAGGCCTGTTATATGTGGAGCTCCGCCGCCAACTACCATTTGGATGATCCTATGGACGGCGACGAGAAGTATATGCCCACCGCATGGCGTGTTAAGGAAAACGGTGTCGTTACGGCAGAGGGACTCGTTGCTGACAGCGAAACCTCCCTCAAGATCATCTATACGCCCACCGCTCTCGGCACGCTGACCGGCGAGATCGACTATCAGAAGTACGTCTATACCGGTGGCCGATGGGTGGCTACCGGCAGTCCGGTAACGGCGACCCGCAACATCCCCGTCACCGAGGTCACCGGTCTGACCCTCCATACCGCGCCCGCGACAGCCAAAGCCGGCGAGATTCTGGATCTGTCTGCTATGCGGATCGGCATCGCCCTCAGCGATGATACGGTCTCCACGGTAGGCTACGAGAAGCTGGCCTCCTATGGTATCACGATGAATCTGAATCACGGCGATACTCTGGGAGAGAGCGATACCGTGCTGGTCCTGACCCACGCACGTACCGGTATCACCCTGACGGTTGAATTGCAAACCGGCGTTGTGCATAACTGCAAAGATCACCTGACTCACGTGACCGCCAAGGATGCCACCTGCACCGAGGACGGCAACGTGGAGCACTGGTACTGTGCCGTTTGCGATCTGGCTTGGCTGGATGCCGAGTGTGCCGTGAGCGTGGACTTGATGGACGTTGTGCTGCCGATGGTTGATCATATCTACGATAGCGAGTTTGACGTGGATTGCAACCGGTGCGGCGCTATTCGTGAGGCGGTCTATCCCATCACCTTTGGCGGAAACTCCGTTTCTGTGGACGTTCGCGGATTGGCTTTCCGTTTCCTGGTGAACGACGAGTACGCGGATTTGAACTGGAACGCCGGTTCTAATCTGTATATCGATTACGGCAACTGCACCTTGACTTCCAATTCCACCACTTACAAGTTGGTGAGAATGGGCGCCGTGCTTTCCAACAACGGTAGTGACACCTATCTCGACAATGTGAATGGCATGCATGTGTTGAATGCCGTGGCTGAGAAGGTAGTTAAAGAAGGCGAGGATGCTCCTTTCTTCGCCATCCGTGTTGTGAATATCCCCGAGGCTTATTTCGACAGGGTGATTACTGCTCGATCCTATTTCATCTATGAAAACGAGGCCGGCGAGCAGTTCACCGTCTACGGCGAGGAAACGTCTGCTACCTACAACGGTGTTTTGAGCAGGTAATCGTAAGACGACGTTATAGCAAAACCCAATGAATAAGGACACCCCCACGGTTTTCCGTGGGGGTGTCTTCTTTTGGAGTCAGTGGGGCAGAGGGGCATCGTTTTTGATGGTAAAAATGCGTTGTTTTGTCACAAATTGTCTGGTGTATTTATGGTCGGGCGGCACACAATAGGTTTGCAAACGCAAAATGAATTTGCGGCGGCAAAACCGCCGCGCGACAGTGAGGTGTGAACAGTATGAACAGCAAGAAGAATATGGTTCCCGAGGCTCGCGAGGGTCTGAACCGCTTTAAGCAGGAGGCCGACAACGAGGTGGGCGTCAACTTGAAGCAGGGTTACAACGGTGACCTGACCTCCAAGCAGGCCGGCTCCATCGGTGGCCAGATGGTCAACATAATGACACCCACACGAACTTTACAATTCGTGCGTCATACCCGCATTACACCGGGGCATACAGCGACTGTGCAGTATGCATTTGCTTTTGCTGTGTGAGGGATAATATACGGTTGAATAGAGAAAGAGGCAGGGAAGTGATCCCTGCCTCTTTCCTTAGGGCAGAATAAAGAATGTCATTATATCTTGCGATGTTCGCTAGTTTTCGGTATAATAACTTGCGGAGTAGTTATGGTGATAGGAGGTCGTGGATATGTTAGAAGATTTTCTAAAAATGTTTGAAGATGAAAGTGTTCTTGGGGATAGCCCGTTACATTTCGGTTTGGGTGACGAATCAGTGTTGGAGGCTTTAATTGATGATATTGCGCATTATGATGTTTATGATTTTATAGCGAGAATTTCGTCGCTTAACCTACTAATTGAAAATCAAAACAAAAGTATCGTTTTTGATGCGTTAATCTCCAGTTTGCTTTTGAGAAACCAATCATCCTATACCGGAACTGCAAAAATGAGCAGTGGTAAATTTAAAAAGATAGTTGCGAAATTGTCTGAACTCTCCTTGTATCTTGCGGTTGACCCCGCAGAGAATACATTTATTGAGAGAGTGCGGTATCATGGTAATTATTGGATTTTTCCGGGAATTAATTCTTCTCCCAGTTTTTGCATGCAAGGATTCTTGGATTTTTTGAATTTTGGGCATCCCAGTTTTGCTCCTGATTTTATGCGTAAAGCACACATGTTGATTAATTTTGTTTTACACATTTCAGATTCGATAGCCAGAACACTTAATTATGATGAAAAATGTCTGCGGCATGTCGAAACTAGCGAAATTAATGTGCCAAGTTCGAAACAGTGTGACTGTTTGAAAGATTGTGTAGTGTTAGATGCCACACTGATAGAGCATTATGTACCTTCACAAGATTTGCAAGCATGCCTGTTTTCTTCGTTTGAAAATGGCGCTCTTGCTACCGCCGTAAATAATGTTAAACAAGGATTTTTTAAACACCCATTTATTAAAACACCTAGTGGTTCTGTAATATTGTTAAATCCGTCAGTTCTTATTCCATTCGCAATTCACCAGATAGTTGTCTGGTCTAACGAATATGGAATTCAAAGTCAATTGATTGATGGGTATAACGATGTAATTTGGAAAAGATGCAAGGAAAGTGTTAGGAGACTTGGTCATAAGAAAATAGATGAAAAAGCATATGGAATTGAATTAGTTAATAATTCCATTTTCAAAGAAGAAATCTTGATGGTTGGTAATAACCAATTGCTGTTTTTATATTTTCTATGCGATCCAGGCTTTGAATATGGAGAGGATTCAATGTTCGGAACTATTAATCTTGCAGAAGATATGCCGTCCATTGAAGAAAGGAATAGTTATTTCCGAGAGCGTTTGCCGAGTAGTTCATCAGAAAACATATATAGCGTGGTTGTAATTAATGGTTTTGGACGTACAGTTGGCGGCGCGTTTTATAGAAGTGAGGTGCATCGAGAAATCGTTTTAACGCCTTTTGAATTGAATTGTATTGCCATCAATGAGTGCACACGACCTAATTTTTTGCCGAAATATATAAGTGCCAAATCGCGCATTAACACCTTGTTGCCGACAGGGGCATGTAGTGAGCTTAATTGTATAGAAATGTACACTCATAATGGCTACACTTTTTATTTGTCAGATGATTTTGATCCCAAGACAATGCGTCTTGATTTTGGCTTTGGGGATTCACTGGATTATGTTATTCGCGCCTTTTTGAAAGAAAAACGCCATTTGATTAGTCATTACGATGATGTTCATTATGCAGACGTAGTGTTAAATGACCCTGTAAGAGAAATATATTTTACGCATAGTTGCGGAATGAATCCTCCGGAATTTGTAGTCGAATTTGATGAAGTAGCTATTTGTGTGTCAACGGATACACCAACTTCTGTTAATGAAATGCAAATTAACGCCACGCTAATGGATTTGATTTCTTATTGGTTGGCGGAATGTAAGACGAACATAAACGAGATGCAATTTACTAAAGAAAGTATTTGTGTAAAAATCCGGCTTAAAGACTCCATAGACGAGTATTTTAAAATGAGAGATAAAGATACAGAATTTTTGGATGGCATTAGCTATTACTGCGAGTCAAACACAATTGTGATGATATGGGATTCTAATTCTTATCGCCAACTAGGTAGCAAATCCAATGTAGAAAAGTTGCTTATTGCCTCTTTACTTTTAGAAATTCAGAAATTCAGCTGTGTATCTACAAACTTGCTATTACTAGAAGATGTTTTCGGCAATCCTCTAAAGAAAAAAGTGTTTGAAATTGACACATATAGTATGCCGTGTGCGGTTCCTATTAGAGGAGATATGCAAGTGGTTTCTATAGAAGATGAGAATCAGTTGCTTGATGAGATAGGGCTTCATTTTTTGGAAACTGGTAAATACACACGTGGAACCGTACCGGATGATAAACGTACAACACTCGGGAACGATGTGGTTTCTTATTTGTACGCACTTTTACAAGCGGAGGTATCTTCAATTAATTCAGTAGGGATATACGAACGTGTTTGCTTTGATTTAGAAGCGGTTATGTGTGCGATTATGACGTGCCATAAACGGTATGCCTATGATGTGGCATGTTACCCGGAGAAGAAAGCGTTAATTATTGAGCAGTATAATGAAGCAAACAAGGTATCGGTGGCATTGAAGTTTTTGGGGGAGTATATTGCCGCAATTCCTCCTACAGGTGAAAAGCCTATTGGCGAGATGCAGTACAATCGTATTTTGGCAATTTGTCACCTTATTGTTGATTGGGCATATAGAAATGATTTGTTTGTTTACGATATCATCAATGTCCCTATTAGTTTCTTGCCGTCTGGTCGTATAGGTATGGCTCGGATTGATGAAGAACGGCTAGCTAACATTAATGCAACATCACGTGTTCGTCGCCTGGAAGATTTATCTCACCCAGGTACAATGGTATATTCGCCTTTTGGGTTAATAAATGATTTTGATCAGGAACTCGATGAAGCGTTTATTGCTGAATATGGATTTAGTTTTGAAGAGTTTATTAAAGGCGTATTGGCCATTTGTACATGTGGGGAAGGCATTAAAGGTGACGTTAAACGTGTTAATCGCAAAGTGTTAATTCAAGAAGTGTCTAAGTCTTCCGAAATTAGTGAGATTACTATGTCAAAAATAGTAGATCAAATAAGTTTGACCGCTAGAGAAAACTTTTTGATCCCTCCAGCTCCTTTCACCAAGTATGATGTTTATCCTTGGCGGTTTAATAGAGAACTTTCGTTTACACGACGGCCCATAATACAGTGTGGAGAAGATCTTATTTGGGGAAATCGTCAATTGCACCATATGTGGAGATATGTTATCGATTTAATCACCGAAGGAAAATATAAGGGGAGAAATAAACGGCTTATACAATTGATAAGTAAAATCAGTAACAAGCGTGGTGCGGATTTTAATACCGCGGTTTATCAAAAGATTGCGACAGTTCCAAGTGTGCTTGTTCAAAAAACAGTTACAAAAATCAATGGTATAAAGATTGCTTCGGATGATGGAAATACTCTTGGTGATATTGATATCCTATATGTTATACCTGCATGTTGTAAGATTGTTGTTGGAGAAGTTAAAGATTTTTCATATGCTAAAAATCCGTATGAGATGAATCAAGAATACAAAAAGATTTTTGTGGATGAGGCAGATAAAGCGTGTTATATTACAAAACACAATCGAAGAGTGTCTTGGGTTCAAGCACATGTCAATGATGTAGTTGAGCATTTTGGCTTGCAAAAAGGAGAATGGTCTGTTCATTCAGCGCTGTTTGTTAGTGAAGAGATTGTGAGCAATTTGTATTATCACAAGGGTGAAAAGATCATTACATACTCGGATATTAATGAAAAAAGTATAACATCAGTGTGAGTGAGTGCCCTCTCTAAGATATATTTAGAGAGGGCACGATTCTTGAGATTAGATATGGAGTGTGTGGTTAGTTATTAGAAATGATAGTGATAGATGTAAAATCGGATTGTCATATATTTCCAACCCGTTCAACATAATGACACCCACACAAACTTTACATTTTGATCGCCAATACCGCTGGTTAAACAGACATAAGACTACGGTGAAATACGCGTTTTCCTTTGCAGTGTGAGGGGAGAGATGTAGAAAAAGGCAGGGCATTTTGCCCTGCCTTTTTTTAAAACAACAGTGTTAATTTTTGGTTATGGTGTTACAAATTTGATGTCGTACATAGCGTTACAGATACTAATGCTAAACTTTCATATTGTGCAATGAAGTGTTTCACTGGTGGAGCGACATGTTTTATTCAATTTATTGTTTGCATTGCGATCTAGATAAATTGTATTGATAATAAAGTTCGTTAATTATCGGTCTCTTCTTTGTCACTGTGGAAAAGAGTAGTAGTTTTCCATGTGGGTTTTTGAAACAGCTTTGAACGAATGATTGAAAATAGTGATAGTTGTTTAATTTGTTTCAGCGGCAAATTTTGCGAATAATATTTTTTTTGCGTTGAATCCATTGCTTTAATTAATGCTTCGACAATTAACTCATACTCTTCGACTTTTAAGTCGTCGAAAAAAAGAGTTGTTTTCTTTTGTACACGGTATTTTTGAAGAGCCTTGTCTGGCAATTTTTGTGAATTTAAACGTTTTTTTTCAGCCATTACACAACCACTCCCTTCACATTAATCTACTCCCAAATGAAGAGCTTTATTTGTCTTGTGCAATAAGAGAAAGAGTTTAGAAAAAGGTACGAAATAACGATTTGCAATATCTCTGATTACTTCATCATTTTTCCCCAAAGAGCATTTGTTAAAACAAGAAATCTCCAATAAGCCCACCATTTTTTGGTCATCACAAAAAACAGGAATCCCTACAAACTGATTATACTTGTTGGGAAACTTTTCTCGTTCTTCCGGGGTTCGATAGAAGAGATTATTTATTTTGTCGCTACCAAACAAAATTTTTGTTTGATTAACGTGTTCTTTGAAAAGATGCATATCATAGTACTGTATTTGTGAAGAAGTTTGATCTTTAAAGTTTCTTTTTACATTCAATAAAACAGGAGTTTGGTTATTAAGATTTGCATAAGCAAACATAGAAATTTCACCATCAACTTGCTCGTTCAATTTAACATAAGCAACTTCACACTCTTGATTATCAGTTAGTTCACAGGCAAAATTATAAATAACACGGCAAAGTTCATAACAAACTTTTTTATAGTTCCAAACATCATTTGGAATATTGTGATTTTCCCCAAAGCGGTGGATGCAAGTATTTAAGTCTGATGCATTGGATTGACTGATACATGTTATACCAGTTAGAGCCGTTTCGTAGGCGATCAATTGACGTTTGCATTCAGAAAGCAAAAGCTTTTCTTTTACTTCTTGTGCAGCACATAAGACTAAGTATAGAATTTCAGTGCCTGTAGCTACAAAAAACATGATGATTTTAAGAGTGTAGTAGTTTTGATTTGGATCCCAATTTCCGAGAATAGCTGATAATATGCTGACAACTGTTGTTAGTATACCCGTGATAATTACACGAATTCTCGGGCGAAGAAGAAAGTTTTGCATAATAATTACACTCCTGATATTTGTAAAAATTTTTAGTAATTATCTATTGCTTGTTCAAAAATTGAAGCGGTAAAGATGTTAGAGAAAAACCTAAAATACACAATAGTAATGATGGTACACTCGGTTTACTATTACTGTTATCCAATGTCTTTTTCGACTCTGTTCAACAATTAACTACGTTATGACATATAAACGTGTAAAGTATCGGATTGTGACAAGATTCCACAATATATTTTTATTTGGCATTTCCTACTCATAATATAATTTTTCCCAAAGTAAGGTATATAGAAAACTTCCTATTAGCCAAAAACGAAAAAGTTGATTTTGGTCTATAATAGCAATAATATGTCTTCAAGGGTAGCAAGTAATCATACACCGTGGCTTGAACAAAGTGAAAGCCAGCGTCATTTAGGCGCTGGCTTTTTTCATAACCTTCTAGGCTTTTTCAAGTTCCTCCTCTTAGGGGAACCTGACTTACATAATTTGAATTGTTCCGAACAAGGCGTTGACTGTATAGCCGTCACAAAGATATGATTTGTTTCGTTTTAATAAGCATACGCCAATATTAGTTGAGAGGTGAAAACGATGAATTGAGTGCATTTCTAGTGTTGAATAAATCAAAGTTAAGGAGTTGTTACTGTGAGTACAAACGCAAAAAAGGTTATTAAATCCATCGCATTGGTTATGAGTTTTATTTTGGTCATATACTTTTTACCCTTACATGGTATGACTGTGTTGGCTGAAACTTCTCCGGATGTAACTGCTACTTCCGCTGAAATGGTGTCAGAAGCCACTACTCCTTCCATTCTGTGCGAGGACGAATCATTACGCGAAGAGAACGTAAAGCGCTTCCTTATGAGCAACCACACCTATCGGGCTGTGGTTTACTCCACCCCTGTTCACTATCAAAAAGACGGCAAATGGGTGGATATTGACAACACGTTGACGGCACAGGCCGCCTCGTCTGACGAAGATTTCTCCGGTCAGATTACAACAGACGGTCCCTTTAAAGTCAAATTCGCCAACAACGTTAACAGCAGTAAGTTGGTCCGCATTGATAAGGACGGCTATCGCCTTTCCTGGGCGTATCAATCCTCCACTAAGCGTAATGCCAACGGCAACGTGAAAGCAAAGGTAGCCACGAATGATGCGGCACTTGACGCGGTTGCCAACGCTTCTTCCACTATCACTTACGACTATGTTGAGGAAAATTCCTCGTTGCAATATGAAGTCAACCCCACCGGCGTGAAAGAGAACATTATTGTTCATTCTGCCGCTGATACATACACTTACACATTCGAGTTCAAAGCCAAAGGCGTTTCCCTCAAGCAATGCGAAGATGGCAGTATTGAAGTGATAGCTAACGATACCAACGAAGTCGTCTTCATCATTCCTAAACCCTTTATGACGGATGCTGAAGGACGGTATTCTGAGGACGTTACCTATACCCTAAGCAACGTCAAAAAGAACAAAGCCACACTAACCGTTACAGCCGACGCGAACTGGATTAACAGCGAAGAAACGGTGTTCCCGGTAACAATTGACCCGGTCATTACAACTGAACGCGATAAAGCGGATATTGATTCTGCGTTTGTGGCTTCCGGTGACCCCGGTGACAATTTCGGAGGTAGTAATCGCAGCCTTCTTTCTGTGGGACGCGATTCAGCCGGTCCGGAAAAGACCCGCACGCTCATTAAGTTTGACCTCCCCGAAATGGCCAAAGGCAATATGGTCATCGGTGCAGATTTGGCATTCTTAATGTGGGACAGCAGTAACGGCACCAATGCAGACGTTCAGATTTCTGCACATCAGATTTCCGAAGCTTGGAGCGCCACATCTGTCACCTGGAACAATCAACCTGCATATAATTCCACCGTATCCGATTATCAGTTCATCCCCGAAGAAGATATTGACAAGAGCACAGCCAAGTGGACCTACTTCGACATCACCGGCGCCGTTAAGGGGTGGGTTGAAGGAGAGGTCAATAACGGTATCCTTGTCAAAGCGGATGACGAGACCGCCTATGCCCGCTGCTGGTTTAATTCGGAGCGATATGTGGCTTCGGAGGATTTTGACTATCGTTATCCGATTATCCTCATCGACTATCGCAACAACAACGGCCTTGAGGATTACTGGACCTACACCAGCGCCTCGGCGGGAAGCGCCGGCACTATGCACGTGAACGACTACACCGGCAATCCGGTGTTTGTGGCCCCACTGTTCACCTCTCCCAGCGAACGGATGCCCCTGTCCTTGTACGCCGTGCATAACGGCTATGCATCTGACCTTTTACATGTAGCCGGCATGAGTTCCTCTTCCAGAACCACCGTTGCCAGAGGATGGCGTCTGAACGTCCAGCAAACATTGTTGACCTCGGACAAATTTGGCCTATCCGGTGAATCGTTGGAGCACTATCCGTACGTGTACACCGATGCGGATGGCACAGACCACTACTTTGTCAAGAAAACTACAGACGGAAAGACTACATATATAGACGAAGACGGTCTCGGCTTAACATTGACCATTGGCGACACGACAGATTTCCGTTATCAAGTAACCGACAAAGACGATAACAAAATGATGTTTAACTCTGTCGGCAATCTGCGCCGTATCGAAGATGCCAACGGCAACCGTATTGCCATCGTCTACAAAGAAGCCACCGACGACTACGACGCCGGCAAGCGTATTGATTATGTTGCTGATGGCACCGACCACAAGTATACGTTCCACTATAATGACGATAAACCCGCAAGCGACAACGTACAATCAATTACCGACCGCTACGGCCGTCAGGTACAGTTGATTCGCGCGTCCTCCGGCGTTCTTACTGAGATTCGCTATCCCGATGGCACTGAATCCACCTTCACCTATGAGGATTCTTCTCCGTATTCCATGCTGACGGTGGTGGATGATGCCGACTATCGGTTAAAGTTTGACTATACCTCGGAAGCAAAAGGTAAACGTGTATCTAAAATTCGAGAATACAGCGCCTTGGAGGATTCGGATTCGCGCGCGCTCGGACAAACGGTTTCCTTTGACCGTAGCAAATACAACACCACCGTTATCCGTGCGAACGGCGCCGACGATGAATACGATACCGATGACGATATGCTGACCGTGTGTCATTTTGACAATGCCGGCCGGCTTACTTCCTCGTACACCAAAACCGCCTCCGGCACGTTTGCGGGGGCGGGCATGTCCCGTTTCACTTCCGCTTCCGCGGACAGTTCCACGTCCAGCATAACCGCTTTAAAAAAGCAAAACCGCCTGTTAAGCTCCGCGTCGTTCGGGCGGAATACGTTTGATTATATTACCAACTCCGATTTTGAATCGGGTTGGTCCGAGTGGACGGATTCGGACCCAGATGCGACCGCCACCTACTCTGCATCCTCCGACGATTCGTATTTCGGAAAGAAATCCGCCAAAATATCGGTCAGCGCCGTATCGGCCTTGTCGGGTCGTGCTATGCTGACGCAAGACATTACCGGTCTTACTCCCGGCGGAACGTACACCTTCTCGGCGTATGTTAAAACGGAGAATCTGTCTCGCATCTACGAGGGCTCTCACGACGGTGCTTTTATCCGTTTGCTCACGCTAGATACCAACGACGAATTCGGCGTCTATTCGGAGTGTATTGCCGAAGACACCGACACAGCGTTTGACAATGGATGGAAACGGCTAACCGCCACCATCACCCTGCCCGACGACTGTACAAAGCTGCGGGCGTATATCCAGCTGCGCAATATGACCGGCACGGTGTACGCCGACGGCGCCCAGCTGGAAAAGGATAAATACGCCCATCCCGTCAACCTGCTGGAGAATTCCGGCTTTGATAAAGCCTCCTCCGGTCTGCCCACCTCTTGGACGGCGACAAATGTCAACTACACTACCTCTTCCGGCACCGTTACTCAGGGCGTGACCGATGCCTACAGCCAGGACGGCGGTCACTCGCTCCGTATTGTGGGAAACGCCGGCATAGATAAGTATGTTTCTCAGACCGTCCATGTATCCGGCAACCCCAACGAAACATACATCGTCAGCGGTTGGGCCAACGGCAAGGCCGTTCCCTCGACCCATCACAGCAACGCCAAATACGAGATTTCCGTATCGGTGAAATACAAACAATCCGACGGCACCTACCGCAGCGAAAACAAACCCGCCGCGGTATTTAACCCCACCGTATCCGGTTGGCAGTATGCCGCCTCCACCTTCGCGCTGGTGTCTAAGGAGAACGATAAGGATACCCCTGTCAGCATCACGGTCAAGGTGCGGTTTGCCCATCAAGCCAATTCGGTGTATTTTGACAGACTGCAGCTGTTGCGGGACAATGCCAACACCTACACCTATGACAGCGAGGGCAACCTGATATCCACCGCCGCCAATGCAGAGCAGAAATCCACGATGGAATACAGCGGCTCCGACCTGACCTCGGTCACCGACAACGCCGGCTATGATTATACCTACACCTACGACGATAAGCACAACGTCACCGCCGCTGAATCCGCCGGCAACGTCACCACCAAGTTCACCTATAATACGGCGGGTCAACCCCGTGCCGTATCGGTGATAAATAACAGAGGTGACCGCGGATTAAAGGAGGTCATTACCTATTCGGAAAAGGACGGCAGTATCGAGGCGGGTGCCCACACCGTCAAGGTGACCGACCAGAACGGTCGCGCCACCAATTACACTTATGATCATCGTGAGCGCTTGTCCACCGTTACGACCCCCGACGGGAATTCCACCGTGTATTCCTACGTGTCCGATTCCAATGACCGAGTAGACGACGTTTGGGCAAAACACGGCGACGACGTACTGGGTCACGTGTCCTACGAATACGACGGCAACCGCCTGGAATCCCTCACCTACGGTGACGATACCTACACCTTTGAGGTGGACCGCTTTGGCAACGCTCGTTCCACCTCCATCAACGGCAAATTGCTGTCCGTGAATACCTACGCCGCCCGTAACGGCAAGCTGGACTACGTCACCTACCGTACCGGCGACGTCCGCACCTATACCTATAACTGGCGGGGGCAGACGCTGGCCATCGGCAATGGCGAACATGCCTTGTACCGCTATGTCTACGACCTGAACGGCGCCCTAACCGAGTTCATCGACAACCTGGCCGGTCGCAAGACGTTGTACGTGCAGGATTCCCTGGACCGCCCCGTGCGGCAAACGCTACAAACGTTAGAGGGCGACCACATCGGCGCGGTGGAATACGGTTACGACGACCGCAACAACGTTAACCGTTTAGCGGTGGATTTTGGCGGCCACACCCATACCGCGCGGTATCTGTATACGGCTATAACCGATAAAGCGGGCACGGCACGTTACGCGGCGGATAATCTGCCCACCCAGTACCGCTATTCCGGTGATCGCATGGCCAATTACACGTACACCTCGCTGAATATGCTGGCGTCCCGCACCTTCACCACTGAAACGCCCTTGACCAACACCTACGAGTACTACCCCTCGTTGCGTGAACAGTCCGGTGACATCGTGTATTTCACCTCCCTCTTGAAAACCGAGACGATTAATGGTATAATTTACCGGTACACCTACGATGTGTCCGGAAATATCACCAAAATCCAAACAGGAACGACGGAAAACAATCTGTTAGATTACCGTCGGTATGCCTACGACGATTTGGGACAGTTGAAGGTAGAAAAGGCCTACAACGCTTCCGGCGAGGTGGCTGAAATCGTTAGATACAGCTACGATGCATACGGCAACATTCTGTCGCGGTCTGTTGAAACACCCGATGGAAGCATCGACACGGTTAATTACACCTACGGCACGGACGCGGATGCCGGATGGTCGAGATTGCTCAAGTCCTATGATGGCAAAAACATCAATTACGATGAAATCGGCAACCCTGAATACTATATGGGTGCTGACCTCACTTGGACTAATGGTCGTCAGCTCAAGCGCTATGTGAATGACGATGTCTCGGTAGCATATACTTACGATGACGCGGGTATGCGTACCAGCAAGACCGTCAATGGTGTGGAGAGCACCTATCTGTATCTGGACGGCAAGCTCCACGGTGAAGTTCGTGACGGACATCACATTCATTACTCGTACGACAGTTACGGTAATTTGTCAGTCATTAAATACTACAAGAACGACACGGATTACAATGTCTTCTACGTAATGACCAACGTGTTTGGTGACGTGGTTAGTTTGCATAACGCCAACGGCACCAAGGTCGCCTCTTACGAGTACGATGCTTGGGGCAATGTCATTTCTATGACCGATACCACCGGCATCGGCATCGCCACCATCAACCCCATTCGTTATCGTGGGTACTATTACGATACCGAAACCGACCTCTACTACCTCTCCAGCCGCTACTACGACCCGCAGACAGGACGGTTCATTAATGCGGATGATACAACCGTTATAACAGCATCAACGGATAATGCGAGTTGGGATAAAAATCTTTATTCATATTGTGATAATAATCCAATAACGCGCTCTGACAATGGGGGAAGAATATGGAACTTCGTAATTGCCGCCGCTGTAGGGGGTGTAGTCAATCTTGCTACATCCTATATAGCCGCTCAAATTACAGGCCAGGAATACACTTGGATGGATGCTGGCGTAGCCTTTGCTGCTGGCGCTTGTAATGCTATTCCGGGGTGCGGGCCTTATATAAGCGGTGCTATTACGGGTGCGTACGCAGGATACACCAGTTATCGAAATGGTGCCAGCATTGAAGGAGCTGTATTGTGTGGGACGGTCTCTGCTGTATGTACAACTGCGAGTATTAGTAATATTTCGGCATCTCTCGAACCTACTTTGGATTTGGCAACTACGGCTGCCGCGGATGTCGTTTTTGGCACTGGCTACAATACTATATCAGCAGCCACTTATAGAGCCGTTACCTCTACTGCTAATAAAAATGATGCGAAAACGTCAAAATCAAAAACGATGGTACACAAAGCGGCGATAGAACCAAAACCAATTCGAATCTCGAGAGATGTTTACTGGAGAACCAAATAAGCTGAAACGGAGGCATGATATGAGAATTAAGAGTAGTGGCTATATAGAAATAATAGCTTTGCTTTGGTTGCTGGTTATACTGTGGCCCATACTATTCTATGGTCAATTATGGATTGTGTTTGCTATATGCCTGATTTGGTGTGCCATAGTTTTCTTGTGTTGGATGTGGTTGGGTAGGTTAGTTGTTTTCACAGAGAAAGGGTGCTCTATTAAGTTTTTGTGGTGGAAAAAGGAGTGCCTTTGGGAAGAACTACATACTGCTCGCTATTTTAAATTTTCTCGGCCCAATGGATATCTTCTTACTTATACCTCGGGAGCCGTATTCTCATTGCGAACCAATAATACCAACGTTTCTCCATTTAGTTTGTATTCTTTTTTTCACCCTTTTTCATTTGTTTTTGTGTGTTTTACACCTACTAAACGGTGTCCAAAACATGACCTCAAAGTATACGAAATAGATGAATCATTTTTTAGAAACCAAATAAATAAGTGGGGCATAACAATGCAATAAGTCAAAGGGACATAGAGACGGTTCTCTTGTGTTGGAACAACATTAGCCCCAGACACTAAATTTAAACAACCCCCGGAGAGTAAAATCCTCCGGGGGTTGCTCTATTTTATTAAAAACTGTTTTGTTGTTTATCTCTAATCCGCGTATTCTGCAGGTTTAAAAGCGCTTACTTGAGTAAAATGCACGTTTTTTGTGCCCGTCCCAAACGCGGCAGTGTAAAACTGTACCACAGCAAAACACGATTGTCAAAACGTATTTCAGTGTTTTTGAATTTATGTACAAATATCGACTTTTTTCGCCGTAATGGTTTTTTTAATACTTCTTCTAACCGTTCGATTTGGATTGACGGGAGAAACAGCAGAAGTAATAGTTCGATGGGTGATATCGCTTATTCTGGTAATTCCGTCCTCAACATGAATAATTAGGTCATTATTAACGTGTGAAGATTGTTCATTAAAGGTGAATTTACAATAAAGCTTTTTCAAAATGTTTCTTTTCATAATTACACCCCTTCTATTTTGTTGACAAGATAATTCTCAAATAATGGATACAGGGCATCACCCATTAGCATTAGTATAGGATATAATTTTGCAAAAAATGCTTCGTTCTGGGGGAAAGATTGTGTTGAGTCAACACATAGAAAGCCTAAATAGTGATATTCTACTCTCTCACAGTTGTTAGCGTACTCTACAATATTACGATCTACATTCTCTATTCTAGCACGAATTGGAACAACGGTTGTAGATTTGTAGAAGTTACGATAATTATCGTCTGGATTCTGATAGGAAGAACCTTCAACTATTTTAGGGTCTAGTTTTGTCAAATCAGAGCACGACCATAATAGTTCGCCGGTTTCGAGCAGAGTTTTAAAACTGGTATTACACGCTATGGACTGTTTTCGATTATCGTACGTAGATCTTTCAACATAATCTTTTGATTCACGTGCGATCGTTATAGTTGACATATTAGCGTAATTAGTCTCCAACAGCTCATTAAGACTAAAAATTTTAATACATACACTAAATTCATGTCCGCTGATTTCACAAACAATCTTCTGTATGAGGGAACAAAGATTTTTGACTATACTTTTAAAGTGGTCGTAATCTAGTGTTTTCTTTTTTCGCACTTTTAAAGAGCTTTCTACTAAGGCACTAGTAAACTGAAGGAGAAGCTTATTAATCTTTGCGTTATCTGAATTCGCTTTTGCTGCAAGATTATTTTTGAATCGCTTGATGGAAAAGTACCGCTGACAGATGTAAATAGTCAAAACAATTAAGTATAGGAAAATAGACAAACGGACGATAACATATATTAGAAGGTTCTCAATACTCACATTGAAAAAACTGGCTATTGTAAGAATGTAAGTGAAGAGAACTACAAAAGGGTTATTAGTAATTTTCCCTAGTTTTTGAGTGAAAGTATGATCGCTATTCATTTTTGATATCCCCTATTTTTCAAATAGTTGTTTGCTGTGTGTTTGGTGCTTTACGAAAACTTGGTTTAGGCTGCTTAATCTTTTCTTCAATCAGAGAGATTTCATATTCCTTAAGAATCAGGATATGGCTTTTGAACATAGCACGAGAGGCAAAAGCTGGATAAAACACAACGAACAAACCTAGAATAATTACCTGTGTGAAATTGTTCTCAATTAGACTTGCGATGATGCCTGATCCTAAACCGACGACGATACCAATAAAGATTTGAGGAAGGATGGTGTAGTTTTGATAGAGCCGCCGCTTCAGCGTGTTATATCGTTCATATACTTCGGCGTTAAGAGGCATATCGCGATAAAGATCAGTCAATTCCTCCATTGATAAACGCAAAGCTTGGCCCTTGCATGTAGCCGTTTTCTTGTGTTTCTTGTACAGTTTATGTGTCGAGATAGTCATATTAACAGTCCTTTCTTTCACACGCCCCATTCTTCCGCCAAGGTGTTGTCTATTACTTCCAGTAGGTGAAAGGGGGCCAGTTGCTCAGTGTTACACATCTCCACGAAGCGCATACAGCGCTCGCGGGAAACAAAAAGGTCCGGCACCCGATGCAGGCGTTGCCGTTCGGTACCGGAGCCGATCCACGCCTCGATGCCATAGCCGACGTAGGCGTGGCCGAGGGCGTCCTGTTCTATTGTTTCGATCATTTGATAGTCGCATTTCATCCGTTATCATCCTGTTCTGTGCGTAGTAGGTCGGAGACGGTGTAATCGGCATAGGCCGCCACCTTTTGAATGGTGCTCAATTTGGGATCGCTCCGTTCCCGTTCCAATAGGCTGAGCGCCTCGGCGCTGATGCCGCAATGGGCCGCGAAATCGATTTGCGATTCCTGCATATCTGCACGAATGGTTTTAATTTTTCGAGCCAAAGCGATCCTTTCCGGCATAGTACGACCCCTGTTTCATTGTATCCCAGGGGAAACCTCACAGTCTACGGAATGCATTACGGATTCCGTCGAAAATATAAAAGCGGGCAGCGATGGCCGGGCTGGATCTCTCCAGCCCGGCATGCTGGTTTTGCGTAGAGTATCAGCCGGAGTAGGTCCTGGCCGTGGTTGTGACCTCAACCTCTTCGGAATTGCTGCCGCTGTAGACGGTAGCGGTGACTTTTACCCGATATTTGCCGCTACTTACGGATCTGCTTTTGCTTAATGTATGATAATATCTGTTTATAGAGCCTTCCCAGGTGTATTCAGTACTCCACCATAAAACCGTGTACTTTTGAAGCTCCATTTTAATGTGGATGGAGGTGGTAATGCCATCATAACCTTCGACATCTGCTGTGCAACGAGCGGTGCCTGCAGAGGTAATATTTAGAGCTGCATCCACATAATTTGTGTAACTCAGTCGCGGCTGTACCGCCGTTTCCTCTGCCGATACGATAGCGCCACCCCATACATTCATAGACAGCAGCAACACCGTGCTCAGCAACATACAAATAAAAGCGCGCATTTTTTTGAACATACGAAAAACCTCTTTCCTGTCTTGTTTTAGAGTGAGTTTCACACCCACATCTATCCAAACGACAAAAAAGAGGTTTTGTGACTGGTTATTTTATTTTTGTTACAGATTTTGCTATTTTTATTAGTTCTTCTTGTGGGACGGCTCCGGTGAGTGTATAGTTATATGCATCAAACCAAAATGCTACAGTAGTGACATTTTTGTTAGTATAGGAGATTCCAGAATGCTGGTCTATTGTGATTTTGGAATAGTCAACTCCTTCGGTATCGATGGTGCGACTAACGTTTGAGTTCCATCGCTGCGAGTATTTTATTCTATTCCCGTCAGCACGCGTATATGTTACATGATATACATCCTGTGTCTTCGTTTCGCTTTCCACCGTATACCCCTCCGGCACGTAAGTGGGGGCATACAGTTCCATCTCCGCCGTTGGTTCAGCGGGAACGTCGTTGACAACAAAAATGGCGGTAAACTTCTCAAACACCTCCGCGAAGAATCGCAGCACCGGCTCGCGCAACGCCTCCACGCTGACCGTGGCGGTGGTGGCGGCGATCAGCAAAGCCACCAGTATGGACGCCACCCGCCGTCCGACGGTGCCGAACAGGGCGTAATATCCCCACCTATGGCGGGCGATCATCCGCCGCATCCGCTCCAAAAACTCCTCGGAGAAGGTGATGGACTTCAACTCTTTCTCGTCCGGTAACCGTTCGTCCTGCTCACGGGTGTATAGATCCAGCGCTTCCAGCAGTTTCGGGTGCTTATAAAAGTTCATACGACTCCCCTTTTTGCCGCCGCCGCATCCGTTGCGTCAGCATGGCCCGCGCCCGTTCCAGACGCTTGCGGGTGGCTTCATAGCTGATGTCCAGCATGGCGGCGATTTGTTTTTCGCTCATACCCTGAAACGCTCGCATTTCCAGAACGATCCGATAAATGTCCGGTAATTCTGCGATCATCTCCATCAATTCGCGCACGGCAATTCCGTCCAGCATATCCGGCGAAGACCCCAGAACGGGCTCCAACTCGTCAAAACTGTTTTGAGGGTATTTTTGACGTTTGCGGCGGATGTCAATGGCGGCGTTTTCAGTTACTACAACGAGTAAGCGTTTGGTTTTGTGACTGTCAATTTCGCCAACCATATGAAAATTTTTGATAATATTCAAAAATGCATTATGTACAGCATCCTCAGCCAGCTGATCGTCGTTGAGTTTCTGCAGAGCGACATGTTTGAGCAGTTTGGAATATTTAGAATAAAGTGTGGTAAATTTGTCCTTATCATGGTCTGTTTCTAATAGGCTGAGGTAGAAAAGCAGCATAATTAATTTCTCCCTTTTTTGGAATTCTTTGATTATACATACAATTTGACCATATCACAACAACGTGAAAAAAGCAAGACTTTGCCGTAAATTTACATTTTATCTTGCATAATCTCCCGGCGTATGCAGAAACTGGAATAAACGCCTAGACGAAAGGAGGTGCGAACATGAAGAAAGCTTTGTCGGCTCAGGAGCGGGAGCGTCGGATGGCGGAGGATATATGGCTGAATTATTTCAATCGATATCTTTGGGAGTGCGGCACGATTTCGGAAACCGAATATGGAAAGAAGAAAGTGCCGCTTCTACGGTTTTTATTTTATAAGGTAATATTCTTTAAAAGTATCATTCCTCAATCAAGGAATAACAAACCGCCCCGCCGAGCAATCAGTGGGGCGGTTTTACTCAGATGGGGGAGGTTGCGAAGAGGAACCGTTGTTAACTGGTTAAGAAAGCATAACTTGATTATTGACAGATAGGGATTTCAAGAGAAACGAAAAATGCAGACGCAGTCGAGAAATTTGTTTATCTTTTTGAAAGTGGTTAATCTATATTTTGGTTTCCGTTAGCTGAAAATGAAAATAATGTTGATTTTGGTGCGTAATGGTGTTATATCGTCTTTGCGAGGTGATTATCGATAAAACTGATTGAAAGAAAACAGTATCTGGAATGAAGCACCTTGATTAAAATTCCTTTTTTGTCACAAATTGTCTGTTGTATTTTGTGGTTTGCGGCGCAAAATAGGTTTGCAAACGCAAAATGAATTTGCGGCGGCAAAACCGCCGCGCGACAGTGAGGTGTGAACAGTATGAACAGCAAGAAGAACATGGTTCCCGAGGCTCGCGAGGGTCTGAACCGCTTTAAGCAGGAGGCTGCCAACGAGGTGGGCGTCAACCTGAAGCAGGGTTACAACGGTGACCTGACCTCCAAGCAGGCCGGCTCCATCGGTGGCCAGATGGTCAAGAAGATGGTGGAGGCTTACGAGAACGGTCTGAAATAAGCATTTTCCCGAAAGTCCGGAGGGGTGTCCCTCCGGACTTTGCTTTTATGAAATTATGCCGCTAATAATAAAAAACAAAACAGCCACCCTGACGGGTGGCTGCTTTGGTTTGGACCGACTTCGACGCAGTCGAATGTCGAGGAACTAGGAATCTGAACCTTGGTTTTGCGCCTGCGTTTGCTGTTATCCAACATTTTCTACGCAAAACCCGTGAAAAGCCGTTCGGCTTTTCGTAGGTTCGAATCTCGCCAACACAGAGAAAACAAAAAACAGCCACCCGATGGGTGACTGTTTTTGTTTTGGCTGCGGAACTAGGAATCGAACCTAGACAAAGAGATTCAGAGACTCTCGTGCTACCTTTACACAATTCCGCAAAATTGCGTTCACTGTTGCGAACAGGTTTATTATACTCTCTTTTTCTCTTTTGTCAAGGGATTTTCGCAAAAAACAGCAGATTTTTCGTGTCGTTTTTGGCTTTGCTCTTATTGTTTTTTCATCTGGCGGAGAAACAGCCACACGCCGCCTGCTGCGGTAAGGGTGGCATAGGCCAGAATAGGGAACAGGTGGGGACGCGCAGCGTCAAAACGACCGGCCAGAATATCCCGTTCAAACTCCACCATATGCACAAAGGGGAGTAGGTTGGCAACCTTGTGAAAGGTTTCCCCCACCAGTTCTAAATCAAACCACACGCCGGATAGCCACGCCGACAGATTGGTCAGCAGGGCGCCACAGATGCCGCCTACCTGTTTAACGCTGCACACACTGCCGAATAACAGTCCCAAGGCGACGTAAAACACCGCCCCGGGGAGAGAGAACAGCACGGCATACAGAATATTTACTGAGATCGAGAGACCCAGAAAGGTCGCCGCCACGTAGCACAAGGCGCTTTGGGTTACGGCTATGGGCAGCAGGGGGAGGAGATACCCCACGATGAAATCGGTGGAGGTCAGGGGGGTGGTGTACAGCCGCTGTAAAAAGGCACTTTCCCGATCCTTGGCCACCAGCGTGGCGGAAAACAGCGTCATAAACGAAAGACCAAACACCGTAACGCCCGGAGTCAACGTTTCGATCTCAAACAGGGGAACAGGGACGTTGGACTGGATGGCACTGAGCAATAGTAGCAATATCAGCGGAAAGCCCAAGCCGAATATCAAGGTGAGGGGATCCCGCAGAATTTCTGCGCCGCACCGCTTAGCGAATTTGAGCGTTTTCATCATACACCCTCCCTTACGATGCGAATAAAGGCCTCTTCCAGCGTGTTGGTTTGGGTGCGCGCCCTCAGCTCGTCCACCGTGCCAACCGCCCTCAGGCGACCGTCCTGCATAACGCCAATGCGATCGGACAGGGCGGCGGCCTCTTCCATATAGTGGGTGGTGAGCACTACCGTGACCTGCCCCTTGAGCCCGCGGATGATATCCCACAATTCGCCGCGGGCGATGACGTCCAGTCCCAGTGTGGGCTCGTCCAAAAACAGCACGGAGGGGTCGCTGACCAGCGCCATAGCGATGCTGACCCGCCGCTGCCAGCCACCGGATAAGGTGGCGGCTTTTCGGTTCAGCACCGATTGTAGGTCGAAAAGTTGGGTCAGCGCGGTTACTTTTTCGGCAGTCTGGGCCTTGGAATAGCCGTGGATTCCGCACATCAGCACCAAATTTTCCCGCACCGTGAGCAGGGGAGCCACCGCCGTCTCCTGCGGCGAGACGGCTATTAGTCGTTTGACCGCCGCGGGATGATCCACCACGCTGTGACCACCCACGCGGGCATCGCCGTCGGTGGGTCGAGTCAGGCAGGACAGCATCTTGATGGTGGTGGTTTTGCCGGCACCGTTCAGTCCCAGCAGGGTGAATAATTCTCCCGACATAATCGTGAGATTCAGGCAGTCAACGGCGATTACGTTTGAATACCGTTTGGTGAGATTGATAGTTTCTATCATCATCGCATACCTCCTTTGTTACGCCTACTATATCATCCTGCACAGCATCCCACAATGGGGAATCCGTGATCGGTCATTCTTCGTGGTTAAGCGGTAAAAAAACGGCACCCATCGGTAATGGGTGCCGTCTGCGTGGTTATTTCTTTTTAAACTCCAGCGTGTTGCCGGTGTCGGGGTTGGTGACGGTGAGGGTCCTCCATTGGATCGAATAGGTTACCTCGTCCAGAAATATGTACGGATAGCCGTCCACGTACTGCACCACCGTCAGAGTATCCTCCTCTACCGTCCACTTGCAGGTGCGGGTCACACCGTTGGAGAGTATGGTGCCGGTGCCGTCGGCATTGAGCACCATCTCGCCGGCGTCGCCGCCGATGGTGGCGCTCCAGGTGCCCACCAGCGGATCACCGCCGCAGGCGGTCAGCAGGGTTATCACCATCAGCAACGTGACGGCGCATACGATCATTCTCTTCATAGTCGCTCCTTAAATGCGGGCGTCCCACAGACCGCAGAAGGAGTCGATGGGATCGTTGCCGCGGAAGGCATCGGGACCGGTCAGCAGGTTATCTACCAGCGCGTCCAGGGTGTGGGGCTTACTGTCGTAGGCGTTGATGTAGGTGCGCACCATAGGGATGTCTGCCAGCATGGTGGGGGCGTTGACGCTGATGGCCACCACCGGCAGCTCATACACGTACCAGGGGATCTCGCCGCCGCCCTTAGACATACCGAAGCTGGGGCGTCCGCTCATCACGTCGCACAGAGTGATGACCAGATCCTGTCCCGCCTTAAAGTCCTCGATGGCGTTCTTGCCGGCGAAGTACAGGTTCAGGCTGGGCTTTTCGCCGGCGGCGATCTGCGCCTGCATCTTATCCAGCGGGCTCTCATAGATAAAGGCGTCAAAGCCCTTTTCGATCAGCTTGTCCCGCAGGAGCTCGGCGGGGTTGGGACCGCCGCCCATCATCATCTTGATCAGTGCATCCATGGGGCTGGGGGCGCCCTTGACGTACACGATCATCACTCGCTTATACTTCTCGGGGGAGAGGGGCAGCACGTCCGCGTCCTTATACTTGACCAGCGTGATGGCGTCACGGCTGATGGCCTCGGCGGTCGCCTTGGCCTCGTCGGAGCCCATCACCGCGGGAGCGGAGGGGACCAGTTCGGCCTTTTTGTGCAGACCCATATGCGCCTTCAGACCCAGAATGCGGGTCAGCGCCGCGGTCATACGTGCCTCGGAGATGGTGCCGTCCCGATAGGCCGCCAGCATGGTGGCAAAATCCTCGTCGGGATCGTTGAAGAACAGGAACATATCGCAGCCCGCATTGATGGCGGCGGGCAGCATCTCCTTACGGGTCATACGATTGGTCATACCCACCATATGGCTGGCGTCGGTGACCACCATACCGTTAAAGCCCAGCTTGTCCCGCAGCAGACCGGTCATGATCTCGGGGCACAGGGTGGCGGGCAGCAGCTCGTCGTCGGTGATGTCGGGGCGCACCTGGCGCATATACTCCCGCATCATAATGTGACCGCCCATAATGGCGTCCAGATCCGCGTCGATCAGCGTCTTATACACGTGACCGTAGGTGGCCATCCACTCCTCCTCGCCGAAGTTATTGAGGTTGTTGGAGATGTGGGCGTCGCGGAAATCCTGACCGTTGCCGGGGAAGTGCTTGGCGGCGCAGGCGAAGCCCTCGATGGTGTGGGCGCCCTCCAGATAGGCACGGCTCATCTCGGCCACGCGGACGGGGTCGCTGCCAAAGGCGCGGCTGACGATCTCGGTGTTCTCCCAGTTATAGTGAATATCGCACACGGGGGCAAAGGCCATATTGCAGCCCATCGCCGCCGCCTCCTGGTTGGACAGGCGACCCAGAGCGTGGGCGTACTCGGTCTTGCCGGTGGCACCGATCTTGATGCCGTTGGCGATATAGGTGCCGTCGGAGCAGGCACCGGCGCCGCCGTTTTCGGTGTTGCAGGCGATGATCAGCGGCACCTTGGCGTATTTTTGCAGGATGCTGTTCTGCATCTGCACCGCCTGAGCGGGCATATTGTTGTAGCGGCAGCCGCCCAGATGGTATTTCTCCATCAGCTCCTTGAGGTACTCCTCGCTCATACCGGCGGTGAGCTGGAAGAACAGCTGACCCACCTTTTCCTCATCGGTCATACCCGCGATGGTGCTCTCCACCCAGGCGATGTCCTCGTCGGACAGATAATAGGGACGTGCTTTCAAATCAACCATATGCTTAACCTCCTAGATTTTGGATGAATTCGGTTTGCTTTTGTTCCTGATAGGCGCCCACGTAGTCGCCTGAGATCAGTCGATCAAAGCCCTCGGCTACAAATTCCTGCCAGGACGCGGTCTCCCTCCGTACCAGGATGGGGTAGTACAGTACGCCGTTGTTCTGAGCCGCCTGCAGGTCGCCGGGTGCGTCACCGCACATCAGCACCCGCGCGGGGTCGTACCCCTGCCTTAACAGTTGGCTGATGCAATAGGCCTTACTGCCGTCGTTCTGGGTCAGCACCACGTCGGTGTGTTCCAGCAGCCCGTGGCGCTCCCACTCGGCCAGCACCGCCTCACGGTTGGCGCTGGACACAATGGCGATATCCGCCCGCTGATGGGCGTAGGCCAGCGCCTCCCGCGCGCCCGCATAGGGCTTGATGTCTTCCTCGGGCAGGGCGTGGATGTGCTCGTTTACCGCACGGCTCCAGTTCAGCGCCTTTTGGAGGATGGGGTCGCCGCCGTCGGCGATGGCGCGGGTCAGGGCGTCGTTGGACAGCTCGGGGCTGGATTCCACCCACTCCGTCAGGGCGTCGATGCCGTCGATGGGGGTGTACCGTGCGCCGATCTCCTGCAGCGCCAGCGCCAGCCCTTTAAAGCGGTTGATACCGCGGGTCAGGGAATAGAGATTGATCTCATTCCAGCGGGCGAGGATCGGCTCCTGCCACGGCTGCAGACTCCATTCGGTCACCATACAGGGACCGAAGCAGGTGATATGCTTGATGTCCATGGTGTCCATGGCACAGCCGTCGCTGTCCACACACACCAGATAATCCTTTGTTCGTCGGAAGGTGGAAAGGGTGCTCATAGAGATATCATCCTTTCTGCTTTTGCTTATTCACATTGTATCATATATTCTGCAAAAATCAAATGGTCTTTTTTCCTATGAAAGTGGATTATTCTTATTGACAATCGGCGACGGGTGGGGTTTAATAAACATAGAGAAAAGAGTGGAGGTGCCGCTATGCAATACTTTGTTGATGCCGTGTACGGATGCGATCAAAACGACGGTCACACCCCGATGACGGCGTGGAAGACGCTGGATAAGATCAACGCCACCGTATTCTGCCCCGGCGACGAGATCATGCTGAGGAGCGGGTGCACCTATACGGGACAGCTGCGCCCCCAGGGCGACGGCACCGCCGAGGCGCCCATCTGCATCGGTGCCTACGGCGGCGGGGCAAAGCCGGTCATTGACGCCGGCGGCACCCACGGTACCCTTGAGGGGGATTTCGTGGACGGTGCGGCGGTGCTGTTTTATAATGTAAATTACTGGGAATTGAGCGGTTTTGAGATCGTCAACCACAACCCCTACTATAAGCAGGAGTACGTCCACGAGCTGCACCCCCACACCCACAGCGTGTTTAAGAAATCGCCGGAGAACCGCTATCGCTACGGCGTGCTGATCCGTTGGCACAACTACGGCACCGGTCACCACATTCATATTAAGGACTGCCACATCCACGACGTGAACGGTGAGTGCAGTCGCTTCTGCGCTGAGGGTGTTCTGGTGGTGTCCACCGGCACCGAGGACGGTACGCCCACCAATTTTGACGACATTCTGATTGAGGGCAATCTCATTGAGGACATCGACCGTACCGGCATCTCGGTGTGGTCGGCGTGGGCCGAGGGGCGCGGCATCGAGTACCACGGCAACCCCTACGAATCCAATAACTTCTACCACACCACGGTGGGTCCTTGGCTGGGCAGTACCAACGTGGTGATCCGCGGAAACAAAATTTACCGCACCGCCGGTGACGGCATTCTGGTGAACAGCACCATCGGCACGGTGATCGAGCACAACTACGTGGAGCACTGCTGCCAGGACAACCGCATCGCCCCCAATGCGGCGGTGTGGTGCCACAATGCGGACGGCACCGTCTTCCAGTACAACGAGGTGTGCTACACCCACGGCGTGCAGGATGGGCAGGCGTTTGATATTGACATCGCCTGCAACGATACCACCGTGCGCTATAATTACAGCCACCACAACGAGGGTGGATTCCAGCTGCTGATGTACAAGACCCGTAACAACGACATTTACGGCAACGTCAGCGAGCACGACCGCAACGGTCTGATCTGGGTGCACGAGAACGATGGCGGCACCCGCTTCCACGATAACCGCTTCTATCTGAGTATGGAGAACGTGCAGGTGTTCCGCGGTCCCTTTGACAGCGATGATTGGGAGTTTGAGGGCAATATTTTCTACGCCCGCCTGCCGGACACCGAGATCCAGTGGCGCCCTCGTGCCAAGTATCGGGGCAACACCTATTACAACATCAAAAATCTCCCCGATGACCCCGCCGCCTGCACCGATAAACCAACCTGGCAACCGAAAGACTAACATAAAAAGACGACCCGTGAGGGTCGGCTTTTTTACTGCTTATTCATCCAAACCAAGATGCTCCAGCAGGGCGGAGGCGTGGGTGTTATCGGAATTATCAAACTGGGTGGCGGCGCGGACCTCGGACACCGAGTGGTTCAGGTCACCCTTGGTCAGCAGGTTCCACCAGCGGACGATCTGATACCAGGGGGTCAGCCACTTTTTCTCCTGCAGAATGGGGAAATAGTACTTGATCAGGTCATAGGGCAGAATGATGCGGGTCATCAGGAAGCGGAATTTACCGCCCTCCTTGGCCCGCCGCAGCGCCACGCGGTTGGTCAGGTTACCAAAGTCGCCGCCGCGGAGGATATAGTCCGCAAAATGGCGTGACAAGGCATCCTCCTTTACACCCGAGAACCAGATCTCGGACAGCTGCTCTGCCGCCTTGGCAAAGGTCAGACGGTAGCCTTTTTCCAAAAAGGCGTCGCGGGCGGCCTTGTCGTGGGGAATCTTGTGATTCAGCATCCAGGTATCCAGGAAGAAGCGGATACTGCAGCCGCCGTTGGCCACGTGCTTGGCCATATGTACCATATGGTAGTAGTAGAACAGGTCGTCCGGCAAAGCGTATTGACAGGGGGCGCCCTCCACCGGCACGGCGTATTCCCAGATGTGCTCCAGGATCTCCCGCGCTTTGGGCAGCACAAAGTCCTCGATGATGGCGAAGTGCAACTCCAGCAGCTCGTTACTGGGGGAGATGAGGCTCACGTCGTGGGGGGACACGCGGCGCTCCACAAAGTGCAGCTGGTCCTCCAGGATGCCCTGTGCCCGCTTTAGATCCTCCTTGTGAATGAGGATATCGGTGTCGCAGCTGGTGCGCATCCACGCCTCGGGGTAGTAGGGGCGCAGGACGGTGCCCTTCAGCGGGATGTAGGGGATATTCGCCGCCGCCAGCACCGCGCACACCTGCTGGTATTCGTAGTCCTGACGGTAGAACCGATACACCGCCTGCAGCATTTTATTGCGGCACTTGGTCAGCGGCTCGCTGTCGGGAAGATCCAGTCCGTCCAGCGCCTTACCCACCAGATGAGCCACGTCGTGGCTCTTGGCCAGGGCGTAGACCTCGGTCAGCATCTCCGGCGTGCAGGATTTTTTCATTTTTTCGGTCACCGGCTCGCCGAACACAGCCGAGCGGAGTAGGGAGAATAACAGGGATTCAACAGTCATTGTTTAGCGTCCTTTCCTAGGGGAGTCGGATCAATACTTGCGCCACACCATACGGTCCACCACACCGGTGTAGGACTGGATGAGTCCCACCACCTTGGTGGACACGTTTTCGTCTACGTAGTCGGGCACGGGGATGCCGTGCATCCCGTCGGCGCACAGCTGTACGGCGGTGTCCACCGCCTGCAGCAGGTTGCCCTCGTCAATGCCCGCCAGCACGAAGCACCCCTTGTCCAGCGCCTCGGGGCGCTCGGTGGAGGTGCGGATGCACACGGCGGGGAAGGGTTTGCCGACAGAGGTGAAGAAGCTACTTTCCTCCGGCAGGGTACCGCTGTCGGACACCACCGCAAAGGCGTTCATCTGCAGACAGTTGTAGTCGTGGAAGCCCAGAGGTTCGTGACGAATCACCCGGCTGTCCAGCACGAAACCGCTTTTATCCAGCCGATTGCGGCTGCGAGGGTGGCAGGAGTACAGGATGGGCATATCGTATTTCTCCGCCAGCTTGTTGATGGCGGTGAACAGCGAGGTGAAATTCTTTTCGGTGTCGATGTTTTCCTCACGGTGGGCGGACAGCAGGATGTATTTGCCCTTCTCCAGACCCAGACGGGCGTGGATGTCGGAGGCCTCGATCTTGTCCAGGTTATTGTGCAGTACCTCTGCCATGGGGGAGCCGGTCACGTAGGTGCGCTCCTTGGGCAGACCGCAGTCCGCCAGATAGCGGCGGGCGTGCTCGGAATAGCACAGGTTCACGTCCGAGATGATGTCCACGATGCGGCGGTTGGTCTCCTCCGGCAGGCACTCATCCTTGCAGCGGTTGCCCGCCTCCATATGGAAGATGGGGATGTGCAGCCGCTTGGCGCCGATGACCGACAGGCAGGAGTTGGTATCGCCCAGCACCAGCACGGCGTCGGGCTGAATCTCCACCATCAGCTGATAGGACTTGGCGATGATGTTGCCGATGGTTTCGCCCAGGTCGTTGCCCACCGCCTCCAGATACACGTCGGGGTCGGCCAACCCCAGATCCTTGAAGAAAACGCCGTTGAGGTTGTAGTCGTAGTTCTGGCCGGTGTGGGCCAGAATGGTGTCGAAGTAGGTGCGGCACTTGTTGATCACCGCCGCCAGACGGGCGATCTCGGGGCGGGTATCCACCACGATCAGCAGTTTCAGTTTTCCGTTGTTTTTGAAAGCAGCCATACGTTACTCCTCCACTTTCTCAAAGAATGTATCGGGCTTTGCGGGGTCAAAGGGCTCGTTGGCCCACATAACGGTCACCAGATTCTCGGTGTCCGAGAGATTGATAATGTTGTGAGTATAGCCGGGCAGCATATGCACCGCCTGGATCTTGTCGCCGGACACCTCGAAGTTCAGCACCTCGTCCGAGCCGATCTTACGCTGCTGAATCAGCGCCCGACCCGCCACCACGATGAAGAACTCCCATTTGGTGTTGTGCCAGTGCTGTCCCTTGGTGATGCCGGGGGCAGAGATGTTCACCGAGAACTGACCGCAGTCGACGGTGCGCAGCAGCTCGGTGAAGCTGCCGCGATTATCCACGTTCATTTTCAGGTCGAAGATGGCGGCCTCTTTCGGCAGATAGGACAGATAGGTGGAGTACAGCTTTTTGGCAAAGCTGCCGCCGGGGATGGCGGGCATCACCAGGGTGGTAGGCTGTGCCTTAAAGGTCTCCAGCAGGTCCACGATCTCGCCCAGGGTGACCTTATGGGTCACGGGGGCGGCACAGTAGCGTCCACCCTCGGTCAGTACCGTATTGATGCCGTCGAATTCACAGTGATGCTCCTTGCCCTCCAGGGCGTCCAGCATCTCATCCACCAGGTCGTCGATGTATAAGAGCTCCAGCTGCACCGAGCGGTCGTTGACCTGAATGGGCAGGTCGTTGGCGATGTTGTTGCAGAAGGTGGCTACCGCGGAATTGTAGTTGGGGCGACACCACTTACCGAACAGGTTGGGGAAGCGGTACACCAGCACGCGGGCGCCGGTCTCCTCTCCATAGGCGAACAGAAGGTCCTCGCCGGCCTTTTTGCTGCGACCGTAGTCGCTGTCGTAGCGACCGATGAGGGTGGCCTGGATGGAGGAGGACACCATCACGGGGCAGGTGTTGCCCGCGGCCTTCAGCGCGTCCAGCAGGGTGGAGGTGAAGCCGAAGTTGCCCTGCATAAACTCCTCGGGGTTCTGGGGGCGGTTGACCCCCGCCAGATGGAACACAAAGTCCGCCTCGCGGCACCAGACGTCCAGCAGAGCGGGATCGGTGTCCAGGTCGTATTCGTAGATGTTGTCGATCTGAAGGTCGCGGGTGCGGTTTTTGCCGTCGCGGATGGTCTTCAGGTTTTCGGTCAGGTTGCGGCCCACAAATCCGTGGGCACCGGTAATCAGTATGTTCATAATATATTATACCTTTATATTAATAGGCGATTCCCTGGGCATCCAGTTCGTCGCGGATGTACTGCAGGGAGAGCAGCTTTTCCTTTACCTGCTCCACGTTCAGCAGCTCGGTGTTGCCGGAGTTAAACTCGGTCAGGGGGTTGCGCTTCACGTCGCCGTCCTTGTAGTACTTGTCGTAGTTCAGACCGCGGTTGTCGCAGGGAACGCGGTAGAAGTCGCCCATATCGATGGCGCCCGCGCACTCCTCATTGGTCAACAGGGTCTCGTACATTTTCTCGCCGTGGCGGATGCCGATGACCTTGATGGGGGGCCCGGGACCGAACAGACCGGTCACCGCCTGAGCCAGCACCTCAATGGTGCAGGCGGGAGCCTTCTGGACCAGGATATCGCCGGACACGCCGTTTTCGAAGGCGAACAGCACCAGATCCACCGCCTCGTCCAGGGACATAATGAAGCGGGTCATGGAGGGCTCGGTGATGGTGATGGGGTTGCCTGCCTTGATCTGGTCGATCCACAGGGGGATGACCGATCCGCGGGAGCACATCACGTTGCCGTAGCGGGTGCAGCAGATCTTGGTCTTGTCGGGGGCGACGGTGCGGGATTTGGCGACGATCACCTTTTCCATCATGGCCTTGGAGGTACCCATGGCGTTGACGGGATAGGCGGCCTTGTCGGTGGACAGGCAGACGATATTCTTGACCCCCGCCTCGATGGCGGCGGTCAGCACGTTTTCGGTGCCGATGACGTTGGTTTTCACTGCCTCGATGGGGAAGAACTCGCAGGAGGGTACCTGCTTGAGGGCGGCGGCGTGGAAGATGTAGTCCACGCCGTGCATGGCGTTCTTGACAGAGGCCAGGTCACGGACGTCGCCGATGTAGAATTTGATCTTGTCCGCCACCTCGGGCATTTTGGCCTGGAATTCGTGGCGCATATCGTCCTGTTTTTTCTCATCGCGGGAGAAGATGCGGATCTCACCGATGTCGGTCTGCAGGAAGCGGTTCAGCACCGCATTACCGAACGACCCGGTACCACCGGTGATCATTAGTGTTTTGTTGGTAAATGAAGACATGGTTCGTTACCTCACTTTTTTGTTGAATGGATATGCATTTTATTGATCTTCATTGGCGCCAAGTTCGTTTTTAATGAAATGGGTTAATTGGGTGCTGGATATTCCATCCGTATGAGGAAGGTAAACGATCTCAACACCTTTAGTAGCGAATTGTTCTTCAAATAAGTTCCATTGAGGGGTTCCTTGCCAATCACTGCCGACAAACATTTTATCAAAATGATACTTGTCCCATGCTCCTAATTTGTCTTTGTTCTCTTGAATGACTACTTCATCGACATAGCGGATGGAACGTATGATTTCCATCCGTTCATCGCAAGGAATAACGGGTGTTTTGTTTTTTTCTTTCATGACCAATTCATCAGTGCTGACACCTACAATCAGGTAATCACATTGTTCTTTTGCTCGCTTTAAAATATTCAGATGTCCAATGTGAAACATATCATAGACACCGGTTGTATAGCCGATAACTTTTTTCATTTTATTCACTCACTTTGTACTGATGATTTCTTTCTTTTAAAAAGTAACCGTTTAGCAAAATTAACAGTTGCAAACAACTGTTTACGATAGAAAATGAAGGCTGACAAAATTGTGACAACCAATGCAATACAGCAACAGGCCACCCCTGCTATAATCCATAGCCACCAAGAATTGATAACGATTGCATTTAACACCAATTGTGAAAGTGCACAAACAACGATGGTGTTTATTGTTATCCACAGCATAATTAGTACTGGTTTTCTGAGCGGTCTATTGATAATATTCTTACGCAAATATGTGGCGAATTGGAGTGTGCGGAAAATGTTAGCTACCAGTGTGCCGATTGCTACACCAATGATACCAAAGAAGTAGGTCAATATGACGGATAACACGATGTTGATGACGGCTTCGGCAATTGCTCCGTTACGGGTTTGTTTATAGTGACCTGCAGCTCGTACAATTGTGAGATACGGTTGACGGATGCACATAACCATCTGCGCAACGACAGCAATGGTGGCAAATAGGGGAACTGTGTAGTTAACATCTGTAACGCCTGCCGTATATAGCTGTACAAATGGTACAATCAAAACTAAAGCGCAAGAGAATATAACAGAAACAAAACAACCAATGAAGAATTCGTATTGTTCAAGATTATGATAAGCTGTTTCTTGTTCGTTTTTAGCGAACATATTGCCAAACGCGGCCTCTAAGCTGTTTGTAAAAATAGACATAATTTGGAATAAGCCGTTTATTACCAAATAGTGTACGGTATATACAGAGACATATTTGACGTTTGTAAATATAGTTAAGACAATGAGATCGGTGCTATCATGCACAATGTTGGCGATGGAGTGCCACATAACATCCCACCGACTTTTTAACACCGACTTGTCTTGTGGCACTTTTCGATCAATCTGATATGTTTTGCGCACATAGAGAGAAAGGAGAATTGGCGTCAGCACAAAAATGGTTGCGCTTCCCAATTTCACAAGATGGATGTTGTAGCCGGCTTGCATCAATATTACAGCAAGTCCTGTATTCAAAATAGTGGATACAATGGCAATTCCGTTGTAAATGTATAATCGCTGATCCGCTGTTAATAGGATCTGATAAGTAAGGCCAAAGAAATAGCGCGAGAATGAACTGGCACCAATAATCAGTACTAGCAAAAAGACATCAAGTGCGGGTAAAGTAGTGTCAGCAATGTAGGGATAGATAAAGGCTAATATGCCGATATATGCTAAAAGTACCACCGCTATTTTTCTCATATAGCTTTGAGTAGCGTTGACAATACCGCTGATTCCCTTGACATCATTGTTCGCCAATACTTTGTATAAAGCGAATCGGGAAGATCCGGCAATACCGAATTGCAGAATACTTATAAAACTTAGCAGTTGTGTGATAGAAGAAGCAATGCCGGTGTATTCGGAACCGAAATTAAGCAAATAGAAACGGGGAAGTATCAGGCCGCATATAAAATGTGTTATTTGATAGCCACCCAATACGATGGAGTTGAGTAGCGCTTTTTGACCTCTGGATTTCATAGATAAACCTTTCTTCGTATCTATCGTACTTAGTCGTCAAAGATAACTTTATCAAAATAGCCTAAGTTAGCTTGTCGCTCTTTTTCTGGCGGGAGAGTCATATAGTCTTTGAATATGCGGGTTAAATAATCGTCTAGTTGTTCAGGGGCATAATACTGTCTATCTTCAAAATCTACCAGTTGGGGTGTGCCGTATACCGTTGCAGGCATACACTGTTTGCTGTAACGGTAGTGACTGGACATAGAGCATAGTAGAGAAGAATCTGTATCTTCATAACGACGACAAACAGCATCAAAATCCTCGTTCAGTTTATCAATGTTGTAAAAGAACAGAAGAGAAGAGATAACCTTTTTTACAATTTTCTGTTTAAGTCCTGCGCGATATATGTATCCGCGGCGTAGGTATTTACGTCTTTTAACTTTTTCAATATCCTTGACGTGTTGTTCTTGCAATTCTTTTTGTTCCGGCGCGACATCCAGGGGGAATACATCCAAAAAGATACCCAAATTTTCTTCAGAAGGATTCATATAATCAAATTTAGTAGACAAAAAGGTATTACGAATACATACCAAGGCGTGGGGATGCATAAAGTCGTGTGTGTTTTTATAGTCTCGATAGATGTATCGTGGGGATAGAGCGGTTTGACATACTTCGGCAAAGCGCTCGTAATCGGCCCGAGGCATCGCAATATCAATATCCATATCCCACGGGATAAAGCCGCCATGCCGTACTGCGCCCAAAGCAGTGCCGCCGATGATGTAGTAAACAATCTGATGCTCACAGCATATACGATGGACCTCATCCATAATTTCCATTTGCACGCTTTGCAATTTCTTAAATTCATCCATATTCATAGTAATCACCTAGTATGTTTCAATGATTGTGTGGGATTTGCGAAGAGAGTGGCTGATCATATTTGTTCTTTATTTGATTGAATTACACGTTGATCAACGTCATTTGGAAGTGGTAGGGTGAGCAGGGCGGCCAGAATAAAAGGACAGTCGCTTGCATTTACCGAAATTCCAAAAGCGGTGATCAAAAACGCCACGAGAGGAATGGCGTAGTAGGTGCTCATTTTTTCTTTTATGGACGTCATAGCTTGCTTCCACGCTGCAAAAAGCAGTATAAGTCCTAAGATTCCGAATTGAATTACATATTCCAGATAGGAATTGTGCGGAACACCATTACCGGTACGACCTACCAATTTCATAAGGTGTGTCACGTTACCGCTACCACAACCAAATAGTACTACATCAAATCGTTGACGCAGTGCATCAAGATATTTGGTCCAAATATTATCGCGTCCTGTTAAAAACGAAGTGTTTTCACCGCTTCGCGCTTCAAATACAGGGATGACTACATATACAATCAACAGTACGCAACCCACGATGGTAATCAGTAATATAGGAAGCAGCCTGGCAGCCGCCTTGTTGACGCCTTCCCGTTTGGCAATCGTACGAATGTACGTAAACGCCAAGAATGCGAATAGTGCCACTACAGCAATAACGTAACTCTTGGATTGCGTACGAACACCGGTGATAGCCATATATACCATCATAGCAACGGCAAAAAGTTTTTTCGGGATAGATTTGAGCGAAGAAAAAACAGCAATCAAGAGACCGATCGCAATCAAAATGATTTGTGCCAATTCGTTTGGATCTACCACGGTGGCGGCATAGCGATTAGCCGCTTCTACAGCGGAAGTTTTGCCGGCGTGTACTAACATAGGTAACTCGGGGAAAATATCCGAAAGCAGCAACATTAAGGAGGTGCTGATTGCAAAACAAAATGAGGCTTTTGGCAACATTGTCTGTGTGTCTGACACGTGTTTGTTCATATAGTCAGCAATGAACAGCACGAATGCAATGTTGAGCAAAGAGGAAAGGATGCCGGTATATTGTGCTTCGTAAAACGCTATACATAATGCCTGTAAAATAGCCAGAAGGAAGGTGCAAACCAGTGAAAGGGGAGGAATAGTCAGTTTCCCTTTGGCTACTATTTTGAGAATTATCACCAAATACAAGACGGGAAGAATCGAAATCGTTTCATTAGACAATTTCAGCATACTGGAAAAGGGGAATGCAAACACAATGAGACAAAATGCGTTTTCGACATTCAGCAGGCAAGCTATTCCCACCAGAGCAACTGCAAAAACTCTTCCGTAATTGAAGCCGCCTGCAGAAAAGGCGACACCCAATCCGGAAAAGAAGGCGATCAGCAGCGGCAACAAAAATTTGTTGTCTTTGTATTTATGTTCATTTTGAATGATATAACGACTCGTAGCCATGAATAGTCAATTCCTCATCATAGTTTTTAGATAATTCTTTGGAGCGGGCAGCAAAAGCGGTACGTTTCTCTCCGTTTTCAGTCAGTTCGAATAAAGCGGCAACGTAGGCTTCTTTATCACCGGAGGGGATCAAAAGGCCGTTTTCCTCGTGACGCACAACGTCTGGAACCCCCCCGACATTGGTGGATATAATCGGCAGACCGGCGGACATAGCCTCCAGTATGGATAAGGGCAAACCTTCGAATAGAGAGGAAGCCACATACACATCAGCAGCGGCCAGGTAATCCTCCACGTTGCCAACGGTGCCGGTGATAGTAATGGCATCTTCTAATCCCAATTGTTCGATCTGCTGCGTCAGCATACCGCGTTGAGCTCCGTTACCCACAATGGTCAGTCGAGTTTCGGGATGCTGCTTATGTAATTGCGCAAAGCAATTAACCAGAAAGGGGAAGTTTTTGACTTCATAAATAGTGCCGACGGTAACAAAATTGAACGTGTCCGTTTCCGCTTTGGGAATAGCGTATCGCTTGCAATCTACGCCGTTGTATACTACAGGGATAGTGTCACGCTTTAAATGATGCGTCTGCGCAATGGTATCAGCGACGGTATCGCTGATACCTACAGGAACTACGCCCAATAGATGGAAGGCAACAAAGTTGACTAACTTCTGCAAACCGTAATGCTCCTTCTGTGCCAGGGTGTGTACTGTGTGGAGCTTGATTTGACTGCGGCGATAGAAGGGAAGAAGATATAGCATACTGTTCAGGTGGGTGTGGATAACATCAGGCTCAAATTCCTTGACAGCTTTTTTGAGTTGCTTAAAAAATGAAAGATCGAAGCCTTTTTTCTTGTTTAGGTATACGGTTTCAATATTGTTATCTCTAGCAAAGTCGGCAAAAGCGCGGTGGCGTTGTTTGAAGTAAACCAGCACCCGTACGTGAAACTCATTTTTATCAAGCCCTTTGGCTAGATCAAGAACAAATTTCTGCCCGCCACCCTGCAAAAGGGTAGGGACAACCAGTAATACCTTTTTCATATACGATAGTCCTTTCGGAGAAAGAAATTATTGATACAGTAATTGTTCGTGGTCTTTTATTTCCTCTTCAGTGAAACGCTGGCCGATCAATTTGGCCGGTACACCACCGATGATGGAATAGGGCGGACAGCTCTTGGTTACTACGGCACCGGCAGCTACGACGGAGCCACGGCCGATGGTAACACCTTTAAGGATGGTGGCGTTGGCACCGATCCATACGTCGTCCTCGATGATGACGTCCTGATCATTTTCGGGGTTTTTGTCTGCATCGGTTAAAGCACACATATATTTGCCAATGACATCGGTTCGGTGGTTGCCGGTGATAATGGTAACGCTGGGGCCAAACATAATATGGCTGCCAAGAACAAGTCGGGCGCGGGTGGTCAGCACGCGGGTGTTGACACCGAAGTAGACGTTATTTCCAACGGTAATATTCTCACAACCGGAGAAGGAGCAGCCGGCCGGAATGCGGACGTTGCGTCCGTATTCGCAGAACGATTTACGGATGACAGGCTCGATGAAAACTCTGCGCAGAGCGCGACGAGAACGGTAATATAAGCCGCACGTTTTGCGAATGACACTACTTCCTTTTGCCATAAGATACCTCACAGACATTTTTCGTATAGAGTTTTAAATAATGACAGTACCGCGTCGGTGGTGTAATGATTGCGGACTTTATCAATGGCGTTTGCAGAGATTTCTTTTCTTACGCCAGGGTCTTCTAGAGCGCGAATGGCTTGTTCCATCGCGTCAACGTCTTTAAATGGAACCGTTACGCCGCAATTGTCGGAGAGCATATCGGCATTGGCGCCCACCGAATTGAAAGCCAAGCAAGGCACGCCGCGGGCCATCGCCTCCATCAGGGCCAAGGAAAAGCCCTCGGAGTGGCTGGGGAATAGGAATAGATCAGCTTGATCCAGCAGGCGTATAATATTATCGGATGTAAGGCGTCCCATCAGCTGGATGTTGTCAGGCTTATCCCAACTGTCTACCGGAGGGACGACACCTCCCGCTAAGGCAAACAGTTTATCGGGGAAACGACGAGCGAGTTCATAGATCTCTTCAGCGCCTTTAAGTGCGCTGACGCGTCCCACGAAGAAAATACGGGTGCATACGTCGCGTATCTCTTTGGGCTTGTCCGTAATGACCTGCTCTTCAATGAAATTCGGCACCTTTACGGAGTCGATATGGAATTGCTCAAGATAGGCACGGCTATTTTCACACAGCACAAAGTTTTGACTGCTGAGCTTCCCTAATTTTTTCAAGACATAGCGGCTCAGCGGGTTGTGAATCCACTGAGGGATGTCGCAGTGGTAGTGTGTGGCGATCGGGATACCTTTTTTGTGAATTTTAAGGGCGATCAAATAGTCGCGAAAAAGGCCAAAGGGTCCGCATGAGGTGTTGAGATGGGCAACGTCAAACGATTGGGTAGTTAACGTTTTTCTTAGGTCGGCTTTGATGCGTTGGGTTCTGCCGACTTCACTCCATCCTGCGAATGTTTTTTCTGTTTCTTTTTCGGTGTTGACCAGTGTGCAGTTAATGGCATGTTGCTGGCATTTGGAAAGATAGTGTTCTGTCCACACCGCAATTCCACCAACCACGGCGGAGGGCTTGGCCGAAATCAATAACACGTTCATAATGGACTCCATTAATTTATTTTAGCAACGCTGTATTGGCTGCGGTGCCGGCTTCCTTGGAGAAGCGTTCACAGGCCAAACGACGGGCGTTGGTACCGTAACGACGGCACAGGTCGCGATCGTTGTAGAGGGTTAAGATGGCGTCTGCCGCCCCTTGGGCGTCCTCGGCATCGGCACACAGACCGATCTCGTTATCGGTCACGATTCGGCACAGGTCGCTGTCCAAATCGAAAGAAGCAATAATCGGCGTGCCGGTAGCCATAATGCTCACCGCCTTACTGGGGAAGGCACCTACGCCGACACCTTTTTTGCAGGTGACGAAGGAGACGTCACCCAGACTGTATACCAGGGATACGCGCTCCATCGGCTGGAGCGGGAACAGCCGGATGTTGGTAAGACCGCTGTCGGCGATCTGTTTCTCAAACTTTTCCTTTTCAGAGCCTCCGCCGAAGACAACAAAACGGATATCAGAATGATCCTTCAGCGCTTCGGCGCAGGCAAGCAGGATGTCCGCATTCTGCGAATTACCCAAATTCCCGGCATAGGTGACGTAGAAACGGTCGCGGTCCAATCCCAGTTCGTCAAACAGTGGATTATCCTCCCGCGATACCGGCACGATGGTCTCGGTGTCGATCCAGTTGTAGATGACCGTGATCTTTTCCGCCGGAACGCCCTTTTTGATCAGCGTTTCCTTCATCGAGTCGGAAATGACGCGGATGCGGGTGGCGTGGCGATAGGTGTAATCCGAGATCTTGTTGCCGATCTTGTAAAGAACCGAGGATTCCTTGCACAGACCGGTGGACACTAAACTTTCAGGGAACATATCCTGAAGGCTGAAGATAAACGGAACGGGGTGACCGTATCTTTTGCTGAGTTTCTTGGCCACCAGAGCACACAGGACGCCCTGAGTGGGCGGTGTGCTTCCGGCTACAATGACGTCCACGTTTTTGGCGTGCACACCCTTATGATAGTGCATCAGATTTACCAGCCCATACCGTAGGGCACGTCCGATGGGATTGCGCCCCTCGCGGAACATAGCAAAGCGATGCACCAGGATCATACCATCCCGCTTCTCTTCGTATTTAATTTTCTTGTATTGTTCTCTTTCCTCCGCTGAAACGCCACGAGTAGGGGTGGGGGCGTAAATCTCGGAGACAATGCCCGCCTCTACGTAAGCGTCCTCCATATCTGCCGTAAGATGGCTGCTGGAGATACGCTCCGGAGCATAGTAAGGGGCAAGTTTCAATACCTTCATAAACAGCCTCTTTTAATTATTGGTATAGACGGTTGGTGTCGAATCGCAGGGTAAACATTTCGTTGCCGTTGGTGTCCTTAACCGAAATGCGATCCTGTATCTGATTAACCTGCTTTACCAGGTTTTCCTTGTTGTCGGCGAGGATATAGATGCGCGCAAACTGCTGACCCAAATTACCCAGATCCTGTTGGCGAATGGTATCGCCCTCGTGATAGTACTGGATATAGCTGAGCACGGCAGGGTTGTTCTTCAGCCCATCCATCCCCTTGATGGAGGCGATGGTGCCCGCCATTAAAGGAATCATCAGCTGACCGGCAACCTTGCCCCGGGGAACGGGGTTGATGCGAGCGACCTCCTCGGGGGTGCACACGGGACCGCCCATGGCATAGCGCAGCATCATCTTCATATCGTTGATGCCGGTGAGCGCCTCGCTCAGGTGATAGGTGATACCACCGCTGAGACGGTAGCCCATATCGTGGCAATAAAACTCCCCGTCAAAAGGCAGGGTTTGGGCAAATACCGTGCCGTTTTTCAGTCCCATATCATTGATGGTGGCGCGGACTTTGGCATCGGCTTGGGACATAAACTCTTCTGCGTGCTCGGAGGGAGCATACGAGAAGGCGCTGACGAGATACTCTTTGTTTATGGGATCAGCAATATATGTATCCATCAACAGGTAAGGATAATATTCGCCGTTGTTCAGCAGATAGCGGAACGAGAACAGGCGCCCGCCATTGTCCAGATACTTTTCGATGATAATTTTTCCGGAGCGGGAGTATTGCAGGGCCTTATCAATGGCACTGTTCAATTCAGCAGTGCTGTTACACACCGACACACCTTGAGAGCCGCTGCCGTCTACGGGCTTCACAATTACCGGGAACTGACAGTCCGAGCACACGATGGATTTATCATCGCCATCGTAAAAGTGTTCGGTGATATAGGGGAGACCGTTTTTTCGGCAATATTGCTTGAAACGGCGTTTGTTATTACACAGATCCCACTGTTCTTGTGTGGTGTAGAAAGGCAGTCCGGTTTTTTCGCACAGGCGAATAGCGTTGCGGATATTGAATTCGCTGGGGCTGCAGAAAACGCCGTCAATGTGGTTGTCCTGAACAAACTGTGCCAGCCCATCAATATCGGTGGTGCTGATAAGGACTTTGTGGTCGGCGATGTCCTTGGCAGCGCCGGTTTCGCGGTCGTCGGCTACGTAGGTGAGCACGCCCATAGATTTAGCGAGGTTAACCAGATCGTAGGAGGCGACCGTGCCGCCCAAGATGAGCAGACGCTTGCCGGCATAGGGGGAATCCTGCAACAAACAGCCGTCCCGGATGGCTTTCAGGCAACGATTGTATTCCAGGTGCTCGATCTGCATTTCGTTGCCGTTTTGGTCGAGGATTTGCAGGGTAGAACTGATTTTGACCAGCGCTTCAGCCAGTTCTTCAGCCGTTTTGCCGTAGACGTGCAGGCGCAGGCAGACGCGCTCCAGCGCATTGGTATCCAGTACCTCGTCGCCCAATTGGTACATTTTTGTGACGTTGAGGACGTTTTCCATCGCCTCAACCTCTTCCAGGCCTTTCACCTCGGTGATGATGCCGGGCATGAGAGAAATGTAATAGTTACAACAGGGCCAACGGAAATAGGCATTATCTCTTTCGATGATGGGATAGTCCGCCATGCTCCCAGTCAGAGCATAGTTGATCATATACTCCAGAGAGTTGACGCCCCATTGGTGTTCGGTGAGAATGTAGTTTTGGGCGCCGCCCATACGGAAACCGGCCTCAAAGATATAAAAACGACCGTTTTTGTAGAAACTCTGCAGGGTCATCACGCCACTGTGGATGCCCATGCTCTTGAACATTTTTAAGACGCCGTCGTGAACCTGTGCATAATATTCGTCCAGGTATTTGCTGGGATACATATGGAACACCGGCAGTATCAAATCCGGGCGGTTTCCGTGGACGAAGGCCTTGGTAAAGCAAGAGGTCAACGAACAGACACCGTCCTGTATGGTGTACTGGAAAAACACCTCGTCGGCATCGGTGATCAGTTCTTCGACAATCACTTCTTTCCGCTTAGACCAGGAAAGAGCCTCTTGGTATAAGCGGTCAAAATCGTCGGCATTATTGCAAACGTTCATACCACGGGCGCCGGAAGAGTCGGTGGGTTTCAGCAGAACAGGGAAGGGGAGCTTCTCCACATCCGCGGGAGTATAGTCGGCGGGCAGAGAAAACTCCGGCACTACCGGCACACCGTAGTGACGGCAGTAGTCCTTAAAACGAGCTTTGTTTGCCAACACATCCCATTGCTCCTGATTGACATAGAAATGGCATCCGGTACGTTCACTGACTGTAATGGCGGGGCAAATATTGACTTCTGAGGAACCGACGAAGATGCCGTCGATGCCCTTGTCCAGCACCAGCTGCGAAATGGCATCCACGTCCTGCGTGTTGATCTGGTAAAACTCATCGGCAATATTGCGGATGGGCGTATTGGCAGAGGCACCGACTCCAATCATATAGAAACCTTGCTCGTCTGCATATTTTTTGATGCCTTTGGCATAGGCGCCACCGCCCATTAGCAGCAATTTTTTACCTTTGAGATTCATAACAGAATGACTCCTTATTTTTTGCCGAATACTTCGTCCTAAATTTTCTTGGTGTCCTCGCCGAACACAGGCCCGTTGTTTAACTGATGGAAGTCCAATTCACCCAAGCACAGGTTGACCTCGATCATCACCGGGTGTCCTTCTTCGTTGATGGCGAAGTCCCAGGACACCAGACGGAAATGGGGAACCATCGGGTGGGCCACCTTCACCAGATCCCATACCTCGTGGATGCCGGGGATGGTGTAACCGTCAAACACACTCTTTTGCTTCGTTTAGATTTGCAGTAACGCATCAAATGCCGTGGTTTTTCATCTCTTTCATACCCAGACGGGCGAAAACACGGTTCATTTCCGGCCAGAAGCCCTTTTGGGTGGGCATTTGCCACACGAATTGGCCGCGGGCATTGCCCTCTACCATCACCCAGCCCTTTTCGGTGAGGGCCAGGTCCCAACCGGCGTAGCGGTTGCCCTTAACGATGGTGGCCAGCTCGCAGGCCATAGCTTTGGCCTCTGCCCACCGAGGAATCTGGAACCCGACCAGCGGCAGGCCGGTATCGGGATGGGTGTCAAAGGCGTTACCGAATTCGTCAGCAGCGGCGATGACGCGACCGGTGTCCAGATCCAGCGTGCCGATGATACCACCGGCGCCGGCGTTGTCGACAATGCTTTCACCGCGACCGACCCGTAAGAACGAAGCAAGCACCTCGGCCCCTTCAGGGTAAAGGATGGTGGCTACGCGGATGCTGTTGACCGAGGCGGGGTGCAGCTGCGCCATGGCAGGCACCTGCGCGATCAACTCCTCCACAATAAATCCGGCATTGGTGCCGGAACAGTATTGTTCAATCAGGTCGTTCAACTGAGCGGCGACGTTCTTTTCGTTGGTCAGGTCAACAATCTGCACTCCCATACCGCAGGTGCCGTTAAGCGGCTTGGCGATAAAGCGGGGAAAGTCGGAGGCGAAGCGATTCAGCGCTTTCTTGTCATCGGCACTGCGGACACAGCACACCTGACGGTGGTAGTAGGCGCCAAACACTTCGGCGGTTCGGATCTTGTCATCGAACAGTACCAGATTTTTGGCTTGATTCAGTTTCTCCACCACTTCGATACGGTTAAGGTCAGAGATAAAAGAAGCGCGTTCTTCCTCTGTTTTATCGGCAAAGTGATAGCAGAAATATTCTTCGGCGCTGAAACGGTATTTCTTCGCGGTATGCAGGATGTCCTGCAGCAGAGCCGCCTTTTGCTCGGCGGAAAGGGTATCGCCCACGTGGGCGTCGATGATCCTGTTGATGCCTTCAACGGAGAGAAGCTGCTTGTTCCAACGGCGGTGGCGCATCCAGGTGCCCAGCTTGGTGCCCTTGAAACGGCTGTATAGACTCATTACACGTCTGTTCATTTGTCTTTAACCTCCGTCAGATTGCCTGTGTGGTCACGTGGATGGCGGTTACGCCGGCTTCGCTTGCCTGCTCTGCTTCGTCGGCATCCTTGCCGTCGGCGATGACGAAGCCGATGCGGTCGGCGCTGGAATAAATACTGCCGGCATAGTCGCCCACTTTGGCGGTGAAGGCGATCTCCTGCACGCCGGGAATGACCTTGGCTTCTTCAACGTTTTCAATAGCGGTGATGAACCCGTTGGGCACGTTTAGGTAGCGGATGGCAGAACCGCGGTTCCACACGGGAGTTATGTTGGGCTCTTGTCCCAAGCAAATATCAATGGTCGCCTTGATCATATCCACGCCGGTGGACAGAGGCACCAAGTGGGTGGTGATGCAGTCGCCGCCCATACGGGCGCCAAGCTCCACCATTTTGGGACCGTTCTCCGTGACCATGATCTCCACATGAGCGGGACCGTTGTCAATGCCGATAGCCTTGACGGCGCGGCAGGTCAGATCTTTTATTTGTTCCTGCACCTCGGCGCTCAGGCGGCTGGGCTGGGTGTGTCCCATTTCCACAAAGTGGGGAGCGCCGGTGGTGATTTTATCGGTAATCTGCAGAATATGTATTTCGCCCTGCCACACGATGACCTCTACGCTGACCTCGGGACCCTGCATATATTCTTCTACGATGACGCTGCCGCCCCGTCCGTTCTCGGAACTGTAAGCAACGGCGGTGATCAACTCTTCCGGCGTGTGCGCCAACATGATACCGCGGCTGCCGGAGGAGTCGGTGGGCTTGGTAATGCATGGGTAACTGACCAGATGAGTGATTTCCAGCGCCTCAGCGGGGGAGCTGACTACCCGATACCAAGGACAGGCAACGCCGCTTTCTTCAAATGCGCAGATCATTTCTGCCTTGTCGGTGGCCTTGACCGCCGTGTCGCAGGAGATGCCTGGCAGCCCTAAGCGCTCACAGGCATAAGCCACACTGCGCATCGGCATATCCGTCGCCAGCGTCATAATGCCGTCGGCGCCAAACCGCTTCGCGGCCTCGTAGACACCCTCGGGGTCGTTGGTACTGACGTTATAGTATTCGTCCGCGTAGGGGACGCCTACGGCGGCAGAGTTATAATCGGCGACGCCTACATAATACCCCAGTTCCTTTGCCTTCTTGATGGCGGGCAGCTGGAGGATGGAGGCGCCTATGATGAATAAACGCTTCATAGTTGCGTTCCTCGCTTGTGAATTAGTGGTTGTCGGTGGTGCTCACCGTTTCGGGGGAAACGTAAATGTTTTCGCGTTTCAAAACGGAGGTCACGGTTTTCACCAAAATCTTAACGTCCAAAATGAAAGACACGTTTTCTACATAGATGCAATCGTATTTGAATTTTTCCTGCTGGGTAATGGAATTGCGGTAATAAGCCTGGGCATAGCCGGTGATGCCCGGGCGGGCACCCAGCCGCCGCTTGGAGATCTCGGGCAGCTGGTCATAGGGGGTGGTGGCCAACGTGGGGCGGGGGCCGATGAAGCTCATATCACCCAGAAACACGTTCAGAATCTGGGGCAACTCGTCCACCGACGTCTTACGCATAAAACGCCCCACCTTGGTCACGCGGGGATCGTTGGCGCTGTTAAAGGTGGAACCGTCCGCATTCTTGATGTTGGGAGAATTCACGTACATCGAACGCAACTTAAACATCTTAAACTCGTGACCGTCCTTGCCGCGGCGGGTGGCGTTGTAGAAGACGGGTCCCTTATCCTCAAGATAAATGATGGGCGCCATGATCAGCACCACCAGTCCTACAAAAGGCAGGGCTAGGAAGCTCACGATGATGTCCAGCAGTCGCTTCACAAATTTAGCGTACATAATTGTCTCCTCAAATGTATTCCTTCAATACGGCAGTGTACTGTTCAATCACGTATTCCACCTGCTCGTCAGTCAGCAGAGTGTGCAGGGGCAGGGTGATCTCGTTGGCAAAGCAGGTGTAAGCGTTGGGATAGTCCGCCATATCAAATCCCATTGTCTTATAGGCTGTCAGCATAGGCAACGGCTTGTAATGCACGTTGCAGGCAACGCCTCGTTCCGCCATCTTCACGATGATCTCGTTGCGCTGAGCGGCGGTAATGCCAGGCACCCAGGTTAAGTACAGATGACCGGAGGAGGAATAGCGGTCGGTGTAGTGCGGCAGACTCTGAATGCCTAAGGGCTTCAGCGCCTCGTCGTAGCGTTGGATGATGGCGCGACGCCGCTTCAGCATAGCGGGATACCGCTCCAGCTGCTTGAGACCGATGGCGGCGGCCACGTCGGTCATATTGCACTTATACCACGGACCGATCACGTCGTATTCCCAGGCGCCCAGGGTGGATTTGGCCAGGGCGTCCTTGGATTGACCGTGCAGCGACAACAGCTGCAGCTGACGGTAGATGATCTCGTCGTCGATGCCGGGGATGGGTCGCCAGGTCAGCACGCCTCCCTCGGCGGTGGTGAGGTTTTTCACCGCGTGGAAGGAGAAGGCAGAGAAGTCGGCGATGTTGCCTGCCATACGGTCGCCGCGGGACGCGCCAAAGGCGTGAGCGGTATCCGCCAACAGGGCAACACGACCCAGTGCCTCCTGCAGAGAGGAGTGGGGGCGGAACAGCTCACGCTTGTCCGTAACAATATTCAGCAGACGGTCGTAGTCACAGGGCACGCCGGCCAGATCCACGGGGATGATGACCTTGGTGCGTTCGGTGATAGCCTCTGCCAGTTGATCGTAGTCCATCTCACAGCTGTCCGGCTGAATGTCCACCAATACCAACGTAGCCCCCACGTGGGCAACCACGGAGGCGGTGGCGGTGTATGTATAGGCCGGGACGTTCACCTCGTCGCCGGGGCCCACGCCCAGTACCCGCAGAGCCATCTCGGCGCAGGCGGTCTGGGAGTTCAGACAGACGCATTTATTGGTCCCCAAATAGGCCGCCACGTTCCGCTCCAATTGCTTGGTGCGGGGGCCGGTGGTGATCCAGCCGGACCGCAACGCCTCGGCGACCTCTTGAATCTCCGATTCGGAGATATCGGGAGGGGAGAAGGGAATGTACATCAAAAACACCTCACTGTTGATGAGTCATTGTTGCTGACACAGAACGACATTCTATGCCAGCATAGATACTGATATTCTAGCACACATATATTATAATGTCAATAATACAAATTCGAGTAAATTTACAAAATTCGCGTCAAAATGCCGGTGTAGATATTCTATATTTTGCTGGTTGACATTGACCGTTCACGGTGCTATAATTACGGTGATTATGTATGCAAACCGGCGGATTATTTAGCCCGCCGCAGAAGTCTGTAAAGAGAGGTTGCTGGGTATGAGAGAAGTGGATTTACGAGCATTTTGGGGTCTGTTTATTCAGAACCTGAAAATCATTGTGGTCGCCATGGCGATCGTGGGTGCCGCCGCCGGCGGAGCCACCATTTTGTTTGCCGAGGATATGTACGTATCTAAGTGCTCTATGTACGTGATGAACATCACCAAGGACTCGGCCGGCCAGACCAGCGGCATCAGCTCTGCCGGTCTGGATGCCTCGCAGCGGATGGTCAACGAGTACATTGAGATCGTGCGCTCCGAAAGCGTTTTGGTGGACGTTCAGAGTGTGCTTCGCGGTCAGAACTACAATCTGAGTATCTCCCAGATCCGTTCGGCTCTGTCCATGGCGCCGAAGAATGAGACCGCTCTGATGGAGATCACCGCTACCACCGGAAACCCCAACCTGTCTAAGGCTCTGTGCGATGCTGTGCAGCAATGCGCTCCCGGCAAGGTCAACGAAGTGATGCTGGGCATTGGAACCATCACCACGGTGGATACCGCCAGCCTGGGCAGTCGTTCCGCCCGCGGCACCACCCGCAACGCGCTGCTGGGCGCCATCATTGCGGCGGTATTGTGCTACGGTCTATTCTTGATTAACTATCTGGTGGACAACACCATTAAGGATGAGAAAGACTTTAAGAACCGTTATAATGTAAACCTGCTGGGTGTGGTTCCCAGCTTCAACAAGGGCGACGATAAGAAGAAATCCAAGAAGGGAGAGAAGAAGCATGGCAGTCGATAAGAAAAACGAGCAGGTCACCCCGAAGGCTGCGGAGCAGACCGCTGCCCCCGCCGCCAAGACCGGTGATATCGCGGAAAAATCCGGCAACCGTGTTGCCTTCTCGGTCATGGAATCTTATAAGATGATCCGTACCAATCTGGTATTCTCTCTCGCCACCAGCGACAAGCGCATCGTGGTGTTTTCTAGCTCCGAGCCCAGCGCCGGTAAGTCCACGCTGAGCGCCAACCTGGCCATTGTTATGGCTCAGACCGGTGCCCGTGTGGCACTGGTGGACGCGGATATGCGTAAACCCACTCAGCACCGCAACTTTAAAGTGGCCCGCACCATGGGTCTGTCTAAGATCCTGGGCGGTCTGGCCACGCTGGACGAGTGTCTGTGCAAGGATGTTAAGCCCAACGTGGATCTGATCCCCTCCGGCCCCACGCCCCCCAACCCCTCGGAGCTGCTGGGCTCTGCCCGTATGGTAAAACTGCTGGAGGAGCTGGGCACCAAATACGACTACGTATTCATCGATAGCCCCCCTCTGTGCGTGGTGGCGGACGCTCTGGTCGTGGCGCCCCACACCTCCGGTGTGGTGCTGGTGGCCCGTCATAACCAGACCACCTACGAGGAGTTCGGCGAGGCGCTGGAGAAGGTGGAGACCGCCGGCGTAAATCTGCTGGGCTGTGTCATTTCGGATATGAAGGTGACCGAGAACGCCTATAGCCGTTACGGTCGTTACGGCAAGTACGGTAAGTACAACCGTTATAACAATTACGGTCGCTACAGCCGTTATGGCTACGGTGGTTATCGTTACTACCGCAATTATAACTACGAGTATGGTCAGCGCAAATAATGAGATTCATTGATTTTCACAGTCACTGTCTGCCTAACGTTGATGACGGTGCCCGTGATGTGGAGACGTCCTGCGCTATGCTGACCAAGGCTGCCGAACAGGGAGCCGCCGCCGTGGTGGCAACCCCTCATTTCTACTGGGGAGAACACACGGTGGAATCCTTCTTGCAGGCGCGGGGAGCCGCCGTGGAACAGCTGCGGCCTCATATGGATCGATTGCCGCCCCTGCGGTTGGGAGCGGAGGTTTTGTTGCGGGAACATATATCCCGTGTGGACCTGCGCCCGCTGTGTCTGGAGGGGACGGATATCCTGATGGTGGAGCTGCCGTTCATGCGTCCTCCCGGATGGCTGATCGAAGAGCTGGAGAGCATTGCGTACAACCAGCGCCTCACCATCATGCTGGCGCATCTGGATCGCTATATGCCCTGGTATTCCGCCGAGCGGGCGAAGCAGCTGTTGGAGTTGCCGGACGTGATCGTGCAGATCAACGCCGAATCCCTGGCGGATAAGACGGCATTCCGTCTGCTGCGTCACTGGCTGCCCGACCACGAGCGCATGGTGCTGGGATCGGACATGCACGATATGGGTCATCGCGGTCCCGACCTGGACCTGGCCGTTAAGGCGCTGAATAAAAAGCGCTTAGGCCGTGTGTGGTGGGACAGAATACAGGATACGACCGATTCTTTGGATATTCTTTCGTATTGAGAGAGGGGATTCTTGTGAATTCGAATCAAACTAAAGGAAACTTTAAAAAGAGCCTGTTCCCCAGATGGGTCATGATCTGGGTGGATTTGTTTATCACCGCCGTGGCCTTTTTCGTGTCTTGGGCCTGCTTCCCGGATAAGGGACCCTTTATGGCACAGGGCTACATTTGGTTGTTCCATTTGATGACCCTGCTGTTTTACACCAGCTTTTTCCTGGTGGTGTTCCGTTGCTATCACAGCCTGTGGCGCTATCAGGAGAGCGGCGAATATCTGGGTCAGCTGCTGGCGTTGGCCTGCAGCAACGGTCTGATGTACCTGACCAACGGCTATCTGATTCCCTATCAGATCCTGCACGAGGTGCGGTGGGAGTACCCCCAGACACTGAATCTGGTGACCGCGCTGCTGTCGCTGATCGTCATGTGGCTGTTCCGCTTTTTGTATCGTTACGCCCGCCAGTCTCTGCGGATGCACGATTACGCCAAGCGTGCCAGCATCAAGGTAGCCATTGCCGGCGCCGGTGATGCGGGCGTTTCTTTGGTGGATGAGATGCGCCGCGACCCCGACTGTATTTACAACGTCGTCTGCTTCTTCGACGACGACCCCGTCAAGCAGCGCGCCCACGTCCGCGGCATTCCCGTGCGCGGCGACCTGGACAGCATTGACGAGATCCTGAAGGATTCCGATATTAAAGAGATCATCGTCGCCATCCCGTCGCTGAATGAGGAGCGTTTGCGGGAGGTGCTGCAGCAGTGCAGCAACACCCATTGTCGCGTCCGCGTTCTGCCCAGCATTTTCGGTCAGATTCCCAGCGATTCCGGCAATCTGATGAGCAAGGTCCGCGACGTGGAGGCCTCCGACCTGTTGGGCCGTGAGGCGGTAGTGTTCAACAACAGCGAGGTGTACGATTTCCTGTCCCATAAGACGGTGATGGTCACCGGCGGCGGCGGTTCCATCGGTTCAGAATTGTGCCGTCAGATCGCGCTGCACAACCCCCGACGTCTGGTGGTTGTGGACATTTACGAGAACAATGCCTATGATCTGCAGCAGGAGCTGAAGCAGAAGTACGGTGACAGCCTGGATCTGTGTGTTGAGATCGCTTCGGTGCGTGACGCAGCTAAGGTGGATCTGCTGTTCCGCCGCTATCGTCCCCAGATCGTCTTCCACGCCGCCGCCCATAAGCATGTGCCGCTGATGGAGGGCTGCCCCGAGGAGGCGATCAAGAACAACGTCTTCGGCACCTACAACGTGGCCAATGCCGCCGGTAAGTATAAGGCGAAGAAGTTTGTGCTGATCTCCACCGATAAGGCGGTGAATCCCACCAACGTGATGGGCGCCAGCAAGCGTCTGTGCGAGATGGTGGTGCAGAGTATGCAGAGTTACAAGAGCACTACCTTCGTGGCGGTGCGCTTCGGCAACGTGCTGGGCTCCAACGGCTCGGTCATTCCGCTGTTTAAGCGCCAGCTGGCCAACGGTGGCCCTCTGACTCTGACCGATCGCCGCATCATTCGTTACTTTATGACCATTCCCGAGGCATCCCAGCTGGTAATGCAGGCGGGCGCTATGGCAGAGAAGTGCCAGGTGTTCGTGCTGGATATGGGTGAGCCGGTCAAGATTCTGACTCTGGCTGAGAACCTGATCAAGATGGCGGGTCTGACCCCCTACGTGGACGTGGACATCATCGAGACCGGTCTGCGTCCCGGCGAGAAGCTGTATGAGGAGCTCTTGATGAAGAGTGATACGCTGACCGCTACCCGCTTTGATAAGATCTTCATTGAGCAGCAGGAGGACATTTCCCGCGAGGAGATGGAGGAGAACCTGAACCGTCTGCGCGAGGTGCTGGCCACCGAGTCTCCCGCTGCTATCATCAAGGTGATGCGCGAGATCGTTCCCACCTTTAAGACCCCTGAGGAGGTTAACAGCCAGGCTCAGGAGGTTCTGGATCACAACGGTAAGTAATCCCCAAAGAAGGCAACAAGGCAATGTCCTGGTTGCCTTCTTTTAACGAGTATAATTTGAGTCAAAGGAGTTGCCTGACTATGGATGTCTTGTGGCAAAATCTTTCCAACCTGACCTGGCAACAGGTGGTGATGTGGGTCATCGGCGGTGTGCTGATCTATCTGGCCATCAAAAAGGAAATGGAGCCCACCTTGCTGTTGCCCATGGGGTTCGGCACCATTTTGGTCAACCTGCCGACGGCGAACCCCGACGGCGGTGTCAATCACGTGATCGACACCCTGTTTAACATCGGCATCAGCGAGAAGTTCGGTGAATTGATGCCGCTGATCCTGTTTATCGGTATCGGTGCGATGATCGACTTCGGCCCGTTGCTATCTAACCCGAAATTGATGATCTTCGGTGCGGCAGCCCAGTTCGGCATTTTCTTTACCATGTGCCTGGCGTCGCTGTTCGGCTTTGAGCTGAAGGATGCGGCGTCCATCGGCATCATCGGCGCCGCCGACGGCCCCACCGCGATCGCGGTATCCCAGCAGTTGCGTTCCAACTATTTCGGTGCGATTACCGTAGCCGCTTATTCCTATATGGCTCTGGTACCGCTGATCCAGCCGCCGGTTATCAAGCTGTGCACCACCAAGGCGGAGCGCCGCATCCGTATGGACAACTCGGCGCAGAAGCCGGTGTCCCGCTTGACCAAGATTCTGTTCCCCATTGTGGTGACCGTCATCGTTGGTATGGTGGCTCCCGATGCGGTGGCGCTGATCGGCTTCCTGATGTTCGGCAACCTGATCCGCGAGTGCGGTGTGCTGAACTCTCTGTCCGAAACCGCTCAAAAGGTACTGGCGAATCTGATCACCATCTTCCTGGGCATCACCATTGCTTCCAGTATGCGTGCTGAAGCTTTCTTGAAGTGGGAGACGCTGCTGATTATCGGTCTGGGTTTGTTCGCCTTCATCTTCGACACCTTTGCCGGCGTGATGATCGCCAAGTTTATGAATATGTTCACCAAGAAGAAGATCAACCCGATGATCGGCGCGGCGGGCATCTCCGCGTTCCCCATGTCCGCCCGTGTGGTGCATAAGATGGGTCTGGAGGAGGATCCCCAGAACTTCCTGCTGATGCATTCCATCGGTGTCAACGTGTCCGGCCAGATCGCCTCGGTGATCGCCGGCGGTATGATGCTGGCGCTGGTTAAGGCCGCGTTGGGTTAAGGAGGATAACGGTATGATTAGTGTGGATAATCTGATCAATGCGTTGCCCATTATGGGCTACGGTATGCTGGGCATCTTCGTGGTCACCGCCGTGATTATCGGCGTGGTGTATCTGCTGAAAATGATCCCCGACAAAAAGTGATTGCTTTTAACAGCCTCCGCCGTTACGGTGGAGTCTGTTTTGCACATAAAGTTGCGTTTTTGGGCAACTTTTCCGTGCAAAACGTAGAATGATGAAAAAACTGCAAAAAAACTGCAAAAAACTTGAAAAAATCTGTTGACAAAAGTGTCTGCGGGTGGTATGATAGCAAGGCTGTCACGGAAAACTGCGGTTGACGGTGATGGCTGAGGACCTTGAAAATTAAACAGTGTAAGACAAGAACGAAAACACACACAATACCCGTTAATTCTTACTCAGAATTGAGAAGAATCCGGAAACAAGAAATTGTTTCTAAAGAGGAGCGACAGCTCCTCGGACGCTAGACGTCAGAATGAGTTACAAACTCAAAACTTGATTAGTACAG
>JAZQKF010000043.1:0-1877 GCA_045542015.1 Acutalibacteraceae bacterium | reverse complement strand
GTCAAAAATTCTTCTCAGGCTGCAAGTGTGGAATTCCTTCACCGAAAGTGAAGGAATTATGCGCGCAGCAGACTGTAGAAGTTTGGATGAAAAGCCCAAAAGGCTTTTCATCCAGGTAATTTAGCAGTAGAAGTCACGGATCCGCTTGGCGCGGCTGGGATGGCGCAGCTTGCGGATGGCCTTGTTCTCGATCTGACGGATACGCTCACGGGTAACGCCGAAGATCTGGCCCACTTCCTCCAGGGTGTGGGTACGGCCGTCATACATGCCGAAACGCATCTTCAGAACATCTGCCTCACGCTCGGTCAGGGTGTCCAGGATCTCCTTCAGGGCTTCCGCCAGCATGGCGTTGGAAGTGGCGTCGGCAGGGCCGGGAGTACGCTCGTCTTCCACGAAGGAGCCGATGGAGGTATCTTCTTCGTCACCCACAGGGGTGTCCAGGGACAGGGTATCGGCAGCGGTGCGGTTTGCCTCGATGATCTTCTCAACAGGCAGGTTCAGCTCGGCTGCGATCTCCTCCACAGTGGGCTCACGGCCCAGCTCCTGAACCAGCTTACGGTTGCAGCGAGTGGCCTTGTTGATGACTTCCACCATATGGACGGGAACGCGGATGGTACGTGCCTGGTCGGCTATGGCGCGGGTGATGGCCTGACGGATCCACCAGGTGGCGTAGGTGGAGAACTTGTTGCCCTTGGTCCAGTCGAACTTGTCGACGGCACGGATCAGACCGGTGTTGCCCTCCTGGATCAGATCCAGGATGTGCAGGCCGCGGCCGGAATACTTCTTGGCAATGGAGACCACCAGACGCAGGTTTGCCTCGGTCAGCTTGTTCTTGGCGTTCTGATCGCCCTCGGCGACCCGCTTGGCCAGCTCCACCTCTTCCTCGGCGGAGAGCAGCTTTACCTGACCGATCTCCTTCAGGTACATACGGACGGGATCATCCAGGCTGTATTCGGCAGCCAGGTCAACGGGGTCAACCAGTTCCTCTTCCTCCAGACCAACCAGGTCGATGTCATCGACGTTGTCCAGCAGATCCTCGGTGTCCAGCTCCAGCTCGGCGGTAACGATCTGGATGCCCATGGCATCAAAACGGTCGTAGATCTCCTCGATCTTCTCGGGAGTCAGGGTCATCTTTTCCAGCAGGGCGTTCAGGTCAGCGGCGCGGATCATGCCGTCCTTCTTGCCCTGGGCAATCATGTTCTGCAGTGCGGCCTGCAGTTCTTCCATGTTGGGGGCCTTGGCATTCTTCTTCGCAGTACTCATGGACTATCTCCTTTATCTCTGTCTGTCTATGTAACAGATTTGATTTTCTATGCTGTTAGACTATACCGCTTTTTCTCCGGTTTGACAAGGGTATTTTCCTGAATTTTTTCAAAATTAACGGGATCTGCGGTTTATTTGTATGACTTCTCGGTCAGTTTTCCCCTAAATTCGTGAAAAGATACGCCTTTACTTTTTTTGATGGATTCGCTATAATAATCAAAATGACATAGTGTGCCCTTAACGAGCTATGTCATTGCGAACCATCCCGCAGGATGGTGTGGCAATCTCCCGTTGCTCACACATTGTTTTCCGATCCGGGAGATTCCCACGGGTGCTCCGCACCCTCGGAATGACACATAACACGAGGTGTAACGAATATGACTGACCTTTCCAAAATCAGAAATTTTTCCATCATTGCCCATATCGACCACGGCAAATCCACCCTGGCTGACCGTCTGCTGGAGGAGTGCAACGCCATCGACCAGCGCATCCGCGCCGAGCAGATGCTGGACTCCATGGAGCTGGAGAAGGAGCGCGGCATCACCATCAAGGCAACTGCCGCAACCCTGACCTATCCCGCCGATGACGGCGAGACCTACGCCCTGAACCTGATC
>JAZQKF010000042.1:0-2238 GCA_045542015.1 Acutalibacteraceae bacterium | reverse complement strand
CGGGTTTCCCGTCCCGTCTCCTCCCACCCTGCCCCTCCCTTTGGGTAGCGAAGCGACACGAGCGGCAATGAATGACAGTCCGGTGGACTGTCAGAACCGCGAGTGGACCGAGCCGTAGCGAGACGGTGCCGAGCGGATGCGAGGCGGAGAGGGTTGTCCGTATAACTGTAAAAAAGCCGCCACCCGTGGGTGACGGCTTCTTGTCAGCACGCTTTACTTCATTTTCAGTTTAACGGTGGTGGATTTGACGGTCTTGCCGTACTTGTCCTTGACCACGCAATACACCAGACGGTTCTTCGTCTTGGCGCTCATTTTCACCGAATAGGTGGATTTGGTGATAGAGGATTTGGTGTACTTTTTCGCCCCTGCATCCTTTACGTACCAGGTGTATTTCAGCCCGTCGCCGCTGGCTTTCACACTCACCTTGGCGGTGGCGCTTTTCTTCACCGATACGGTCTTTGGCTGGGTGACGATGCTCACGGATTCTCGCAGCAGGAAGGTCTTGGACTGTACCTTTTTGCCGTATTTATCCTTCACGATGCAGTAGACACGGCGCCCCTTAACCTTGTCGCTCATGGTGGCGGAATAGGTGGCCGTCTTGACCGAGGATCTGCTGTAGGCGGTTTTGCCGTCGTTGCGGAAATACCACGTGTAGGTGAGTCCATCGCCCAGGGCGGTCACTCGGACGGTCGCCGTCGCACCCATCTTGGCGTAGGCGGCGGTGGCGGATTCCTTGGTGATGGTGACCTGGCGGCGCAGCAGAGCGGTGGCGGACTGCACGCGGTTGCCGTACCGGTCGGTGACGACACAGTATACGCGGCGACCGTGTGCCTTGTCGCTCATGGTGGTCGAGTAGGTGGGGGAGGTGACGGAGGACTTAGAGTATTTGGTGCCGCCGCTGTTTTTCACGTACCACTGATAGCACAGGCCATCGCCGGCGGCGTCCACCGTGACCGAGATCTTGCCGCCCTCTTTGGCGTAGGCGGTCTTGGGTTGGGCGGTGATGGTCACCGTGGTGGGGGAGGGCTCACCGCAAATGGTGCACACACCGTTTTCCCAGACGTGGGTGGGCTGCAGGGTCATGCGGGCGGGATCCCAGGACAGATAGTATCCGCGGTCCTCCTCCTCCGCGTAGAAATAATAGCGGACGGTATCGTTGCTCAGCCGAATCTGCTGGGTGCAGCGGATGCTGAGGGGCTGCTCCTGATTTTCCAGTCGTCGGGCGCTTTCTACGTTAATGGTGGGGCGGTCGTACAGCACCACGTCGCCGGCATTGGCGGCGATGGTGACGGTGTAGTCGCAGGTCAGCGCCTCCACGATGGTGGGGGCAGGCTCTCCCTCGCCGTAGGCGGGCCAATAGGCGCTGACCGCCAGATCGCCGCGCTCAACAGAGCGCTTTTGCTTGTTGGCGGGTACCTCGAAATAGTAGCACCAGTCGTAGGCGGCGGTATAAGCGCCCTCGGCGGTGTCGGTGACGGCGACCAGCTTGTTATAGATGGTTTTGCCGTTCCACAGATAGTTGCTGTTGTTGGCGGATAGCTCGAATTGCAGATAACGGAGCTGTCCGTCCAGCGTGGTGTAGTCGTAGCCGTTTTCCTCGCACCAGTTGCGCAGAGCGGTGAAGCGGAAGGTGTTCCATTGGCAGATGCCGTAGCTGGCGCCGTTGTCGCCGGAGGCGTTGGGGTTAAAGCTGGATTCTTTTTCGATGTTGGCCAGCACGCCGCAGGCGGCGGCGGAGTTGAATCCGATGTCGTTTTTTAGAAAATCAAAAATGATCTCCGCGTTGGATGCGGCGTGTACGCTGAGGGGAAGACAGCTCACCAGCAGCAGGGTCGCCAGCAGAGCGGACAGGAGTTTTTTCATAAATGCACCCTCCTCGGGACAAACAATTTCCTATTGTAACTATAATACCACACGCCACCGGAATATGCAACCCTGGGTATGTAGGGCGGAGGTCTTGCCGATTTGCCGATCTTTTGTTGACCATCCTTGCCTCTCCCTTTGGGAGAGGTGCTGAGCGAATGCGAAGCGGAGAGGGAGCCACCCTCCCCGAGGGGGCGGCGGCGGGCGGGGATGGAACCCCGCCCCTACAACATTTCATTACCATATTTCATCAAAGATTTTTGTAGGGGACGATGCTCTCAGTGTCCCGAAAAGCCTCCCTTGTATGCGGTGTATAGCGCCGCCCACCGTCATCCAAGTCGGATCGTAGCCATGTCGTTCTGTGAGCCAAGGAGT
>JAZQKF010000041.1:0-19130 GCA_045542015.1 Acutalibacteraceae bacterium | reverse complement strand
GCCAGACCCACGCTGCCGTCCTCAAACTCCAGCAGCTCGCCCGCCATACAGCCCCGCAGGCCGTAGACACGGGCAATGCCGGCGCCCACCAGGGTGACGGTGCCGGTCTCGGTCATCTCGATGCGGGAGCGATAGTTGCGGATCTGCTCCTTGATGATCTGGCTGATTTCAGCCGGCTTGTTGCTCACTGTTCAATCACATCCTTTACCACTTGCAGACGGCGGCGCAGACTGCCGTCCAGCACCACGCCGTCCAGCCGGACGGTGATACCGCCCAGCAGATGCTCGTCCACGTCGCACACCAGCCGGACGCGGCGACCGAATTTCTGCGCCAGCTTCTCCGCCAGGCGGGTCTGCTGGTCCTCGGTCAGCGCCACGGCGCTGGTGACGTAGGCGGTGGACATCGCCACCGCCGCCTCGTACAGACGGCGGTATTCCTCTACGCAGGCGGGCAGACTGCGCACCCGCCCGTGGGCGGTCAGCAGCTGCACGAAGGACAGCACCTGCTCCGGCAGGGTGTCCCCGAATGCCTGCTCAATGAGATGGGCACGCTCGCTCTGGGGAATAGAGGGGGCGGCCAGCAATTCCAAATAATCGGGGTTGTCGGCGAACAGGGTGTTCACCGATTCCAACGCCTCTAAATAGGGCTTTTCACAGCCCGTTTCGGCGGCCAGGGCGAATAACGCCTCGGCGTAATCCTTACTCAGTTCTGTCATTCGGCATCACCCATTTCGTCCAGGAAGGATTCGATCATCTTCTCGTGGTCGGCGGGGGATACCTCGCGCTCCAGCATCTTCTCCGCCAGGGCGGCGCCCACGGCGGCGATCTCCTGCTTAATGCCGTCCTCCGCCTTTTGGCGTTCCAGAGCGGCCTCAGCTTCCGCCTGACGGATGATGCCGTCTGCTTTGACGCGGGCGTCGGTGATGACGCGGTCGCTGTGGCGGCGGGCGGTGTCGTCGGCGGCGGCGATGCGGGCGGCGGCCTCCTCGTCGGCGGTGGCCAGCTTGGCGGCCCATTCCGCCTTATCCGCCTCGGCCTTGGACTGGGCGTCCTCCGCCTCGGCGAATTGCTTGTCCACCATATCCTGCCGCTCTTTCATCACCTTGGTGACCGGCTTCCACAGGAATTTCTTGAGAATGAGAAAGATGATGATCAGGTTTGCCAAAGAAATCAGAATCTGCCAAATGTTGACCGAAATGATTCCTAACGTTTGCATAGTGTACTACCTCTTACTTACCGACGATGTTCATCAGGATGTCCACGAACTGACCGGGCGCCACGAAGATCAGCAGAATGGCGATGACCAGACCGTACAGACCGGTGGTCTCGGCGATGATACAGCCGGTGATCATGGTCGAGGTGACGTCGCTCTTGCACTCGGGCTGACGGCCGATGGCCTCGCAGGCCTTCGCCACGGCGTTACCTTCACCGATACCGGGGCCCACACCGGCGATCATGGCCAGACCGGCGCCGATGGCGCAGCCGCCCAAAATAATACCAATAGCCAATTCTAACATAACAATTACCTCCATTGTTTATAATTTACGGATGATGTTGCATATTTACTCGGCTTTCGCCGTTTTTGCCGTTTTCTTTTCCAGGCGGGCTTTTTTCTTTGCTTCCCGCTTGGCCTTGCGCTCCTCAAATTCGCTCTGGGGGAATCCGCCCGCCACGTACATCATGGTCAGTGTGGCGAAGATAAAGGCCTGCAGACCGCTGCTGAAGATGTCGAAGTACAGACTCAGCACCGCGGGGATACCCACGCGCAGGATCTGGGAGTTGCCCAGCACCTCGCCCAGCGCGCCGGGCAGCCAGCCCAGCACCGTGTTGGTCAGACCGCCCAAAGCGGCGGCGATCAGCACCGAGATGATGGAGCCGGACAGAATGTTGCCGTAGTGACGGAAGGACATAGACACCGGTGTGGCCACCTCGCTGATGACGTTCATCGGCAGCAGGAAGGGGATGGGCTCGGCATAACTCTTAAGATAGAGCCACAGACCCGCCTTGCACTTGTAATACGTGATCAGGATGAACACCAGGATGGCCCAGCCGGCCACCACGTTGATATCCGAGGTGGGCGGGAACAGACCCAGCAGGCTGGACAGACTGGACAGGGCGCTCAGCGCCATTATGGCGGCGATGAAGGGGGGGAACGCCTTGAAATAGTCGCCCATATTCTCCGACACCATACCGTTGCACTTTTCCACGATCCATTCGGCGGCCAGCTGCCGCTTGGTGACCGGCACGGCGGTGATGCCGTGGGTCAGATACAGGCACAGGAACAGGATGGTCAGCATCACCGCTACCGAGTTTATCTGCGCCTCGGTGATCGGCAGGTCCTGCAGCGGCATGGGGATGGTGAAATACACCATAGCGCCGGTGATCTGGATGCCGTCGGTGGGGGGCGCGGTGAGCACCTTCAGCGCCATGACCGCCAACAGCGGCAGAACGGCGCCCGCCAGCAGCAGTATATCCACCACCTTAAAGCGGCGGCTTTTTACGTTCATAAATATCACCTCTGTGTTAATGAGCAATGAGAAATGAGGAATTAGTCCTCGTCCTCCTCATCCTCGTCATCCTCCCAGCCGATGGCAGGGCGGTCGGGGGCGGGGTGCTTTGCTGCCTCCCGCTTGCCGCGGAAGGATACCGCGATGCGGGGGATCAGCAGGGGGATAGCCGCCGACCAGATGTTGAAGATAGCGGGCAATACCGCCGCCAGCACCAGTACGGCACCCTGCATCAGCAGTCGCCCGCCCTGGCTGAGGCGGATGGTGTTTTTGGCTTGTTTTTCTGTTTGGGCGACGGCCTTTTGCACCATCAGACCCACCAGCAGCGTGTTGCCCACCGCGGTGGCGCTGCCCAGCAGGCTGCCCCACAGCACCGACAGGCTCCACCACCCGCACAGCAGGAATACCGCCTGCACCGGCAGGATACCGATCGCCACCCACACCGCCACGTAGGCGGTCTCTTTTTTCACCACGGGAGTGATGCGTGCCATAGGGTCACCTCGCATTCTAGAATCAGTATGTGCGCACGCGCGGATTTCACGCACGCGCGACTAAAAATAAATACATTATCTACAATAGCACACTCTACCAAAAAAGTCAAAACAATTTGTTACCCCATTATGAACATTCTTTGACATCTTTTTTGCACTATGGTATACTGGAAACACATATTGCTTGGGAGGTGACCGAAATGACCTATGACCGACTGACAGCCTATCTCAGTGCTCTGCCGCAGGCAGAGGGCACGCTGTGGGTGACGGGGCATCCCGCACCCGATACCGACGCGGCGGTCAGCGCGGTGTTCGAGGCCTTTCGGCTGACCCTGGGCGGCACCCCCGCCCGACCTGTACTGCAGGGGTCACTCCCCCGTGAGACCGCGTGGCTGATGGGGGCGGCGGTACCCACCGCCGAATGCATCGACCCCACGGTGCCGCTGGTGCTCACCGACCACCACGACGTGGCGGCGTACCCCAACCCCGTGGCGGCGGTGATCGACCATCACCCCGTCACCGACGGCACGGATTTCGGGTCGGCGGCGGTGGAGATAGCCCCCGTGGGCGCCGCCACCACCCTGGTGGCCCGTCGCATCCGCGACGACGGCATTCGCCCCGACGCCGCCTGCGCCCGCATCCTGCTGGGCGCCATCCTGCTGGACACCGAGGGCTTGTCCCCGTATAAGACAAAGGCGGAGGATCGAGCGATGGTCGACTGGCTGACCGCCCTGTGCGGCGAGGACACCGACCGCCTGTTTGCCGCTCTGCGGCAGGAATTGCTGTCCGAAACCGACATAAACACCTTGTACCGACGGGATTACCGCCGTTACACCGACCGCGACGGCGCCCCCCTGCTGGGGTGGGCGATACTCAAGGTGTGGGCGGACGCCTGCCCCGATCTGAACGCCGTCCGCGCCCTGCTGGCGGCGGATACCGCCGCCCCCACACGGGTGGCTAAGGTGGTGCTGCACCACCGTGAGGACAGCGGGCGGGAGGAATATTATATCGCCGTGGGCGAGGGGGCGGACCCCCTGCTGGCGGCGGTGGAGCGCTCCGCAGAGGGCGGTGCGCGGCGCCACGCCCCCGACACGGTGTTTTTGCCCGCCCACGCGCCCCATTGGGGCAGAAAGCGGTACGCCGCCCATCTCGCCGAGATTTTTGACGGAAAAATCGGGGAAAATCCGTAAAATTCCGTTGAAAAGTGCTTTTGTTTTGCGGGCGGATGTGTTAAAATAAAGTATCTGTTATGTCAGGGACCCCCCTGCAGAAAGGGAGTATCGTATGGATGCCGTAACCAAAAAACGACTGGAGATCATCGCCACCAAGATCCGTATGGCGGTCATTGAGGGAATCTACAACGCCAAATGCGGTCACCCGGGCGGCTCTCTGTCTATTGCCGATGATCTGGCGTATTTGTATTTTGAGGAAATGAATATCGACCCCGCCAACCCCACGTGGGCACAGCGGGATCGCCTGGTGCTGTCCAAGGGGCACTGCGCCCCCGCCCTGTACGGTGCGCTGGCGCTGCGGGGCTATTTCCCCACCGAGTGGATCTCCACTCTGCGTAAGGCGGATTCTCCCCTGCAGGGACATCCGGATATGAAGGGTGTTCCCGGCGTGGATATGTCCACCGGCTCGTTGGGTCAGGGCGTGTCCGCCGCCGTGGGTATGGCGCTGGCGGGCAAGCTGGACGGCGCCGATTATCGGGTGTACGCCATTCTGGGCGACGGCGAGATCGGCGAGGGACAGGTCTGGGAGGCGGCGATGTTTGCCGCCGCCAAGGGTCTGGACAACCTGACGGTCATTGTGGATAACAACAACCTGCAGATCGACGGTACACTGGAGGAGGTCAATTCCTCCTATCCCATCACGGATAAGTTTGCCGCCTTCGGCTTTAACGTCATCGAGATCGACGGCAACGACCTGGAGCAGATCGAGGATGCCGTACAGCAGGCCAAGACCGCGGGCAAGCCCACCGCCATCGTGCAGAAGACGATCAAGGGCAAGGGCGTGTCCTATATGGAGGACCAGTGCGGCTGGCACGGCGCCGCCCCGAACAAGGAACAGTACGACACGGCGATGGCGGAATTGACCGCCCGCCTGGCAGAATTGGAGGGCTGAACCGATGGCAGAAATGAAGAAGATCGCCACCCGCGAGGCCTACGGTCTGGCGCTGGTGGAGTTGGGTAATGAGCGGGAGGACGTGATCGTGCTGGACGCGGATCTGGCCGCCGCCACCAAGACGGGGATGTTCAAAAAGGCGCACCCCGACCGCTTTTTCGATGCGGGCATTGCCGAGAGCAATATGATCGGCGTGGCCGCCGGTCTGGCCGCCTCCGGTAAGACGGTGTTCGCCTCCTCCTTTGCGATGTTCGCGGCGGGTCGCGCCTTTGAGCAGATCCGCAATTCCGTGGCGTACCCCCATCTGAACGTGAAAATTGCCGCCACCCACGCCGGTGTGTCTGTGGGCGAGGACGGCGCCACCCACCAGTGCTGTGAGGATATGGGGCTTATGCGCACCATCCCCGGTATGGTGATACTCAACCCCGCCGACGGTCCCGAGGCGATGGCCGCCGTGCGCGCCGCCGCCGACTACGACGGACCCGTATACCTGCGTTTTGGTCGTCTGGCGTTGCCGGTGTTCAACGATGAGGACGTGGATTTCGTCATCGGCAAGGGAAAGGTGCTGGCGGAGGGCACCGACGCCACCGTCATCGCCACCGGTCTGGAGGTCAGCGAGGCGCTTGCTGCCGCCGAAAGCCTTAAGGCGGAGGGCATCTCGGTGCGGGTGATCAATATGGCCACCGTCAAGCCCATTGACAAGGATATCATTCTTAAGGCCGCCGCCGAGACCGGCGCCATCGTCACCGCCGAGGAGCACAATATCATCGGCGGTCTGGGCAGTGCCGTGGCGGAGGTGCTGTGCGAGAGCGGCAAGCCTGTGCCCATGCTCCGCGTAGGCGTGGAGGACACCTTCGGTCGTTCCGGTCCCGCCTCGGAACTGCTGGAATTGTACGGACTTACCGCCCACCATATCGCGGAGAAGGTCAAGGCTGTTCTGGCAATGAAATAAGTTAAAAACGATGCCGACGACTCGTAGAGCCGTCGGCATCGTTTAATGAGTAATTAGAAATGAGGAATGAGGAATGAAGGTGTCGGCTTCGCCGACAATTATACATTGTGCCGCTTTGCGGCACTCTTAATTTCTCATTACTCATTGCTCATTACTAATTAGATGAAAGGGGGTGTCTTTGTGCCCGATTTAACCTATATCGTTCCGCCCGAATACCACGGGGAGATGCTGCAGACCTTTCTGCGCCGCGGGTGCGGGCTGTCCTATCGGATGGTGGTGAAGCTCAAGCGCGTCCCGATGGGGATGACGGTGGACGGCGAGCAATGGCGCTCCATTGACCGCGTCAATGCGGGGCAGACGGTGCGCCTGCGGATGCCGGAGGATGCGGTGCGCATCGAGGGGACGGATATGCCCCTGTCGGTGGTGTATGAGGACGACCACCTGCTGGTGGTGGACAAGCCACCCTATCTGGCGGTGCACCCCTCGGCGGGAAAGCCGGAGCCCACCCTGGCCAACGGCGTGGTGGGGTATTTTGAGAGCAAGGGCACGCCCCTGTCCTTTCGTCCCGTTAACCGTCTGGACCGCAATACCAGCGGTCTGCTGGTGGCGGCGAAGAGTTCCCACGTGGCCTTTGCGCTGGCGCAGAAGCCGGACAAGGTGTATTACGCCATCGTGTTGGGGAAATTGACGGGAGAGGGCACCATCCGCCAGCCCATCCGGGTCAAGGAGGGCTGCACCATCACCCGCGAGGTGGGCGAGGGGGGCAAAGACAGCATCACCCATTGGCGCGCCCTGGCCACCGACGGTGAGGTCACCCTGGTCCGCGTGGTGATCGAAACGGGGCGCACCCACCAGATACGGGTGCATATGAGCTGGCTGGGTCACCCCCTGGCGGGGGACACCATGTACGGCACCGACGAGGTGATCCTGCCCCGTCACGGTCTGCACTGTGCCCGCACCGCCTTTGATCACCCCATCACGGGGGAGCGGGTGTCGCTGTACAGCCCCATCCCCGCGGATATGCGGGGGCTGCTGGAATCCCGCGATCTGTGGGACGACCGCTGGGATACGGAGGAATAAAAAAAGCCGTTGCCTGATGGCAACGGCTTTTTTGTTTACTTCTCGAACATTTTAATTTTAACGGTCTTGGTGCCCTTTTTGGTGGAGTAGGTGACGGTCAGAGTGGTGCCCGACCGCTTGCAGGTCACCTTGGGGGAGCCGCTGCTGGTGATGGCGGCATCCTTCAGCTCGTAGCCCTTGAAATACTCTTTTTCATCGAATACGTCGCTGACAAACAGGTGGAACTTATCCGTGCGATGGTCCACGAACGCCACGCGGTTGTCGGTGGCCGCCAGCACGTACTTGTAGGTCTTGGACACCTTATGATTCTGGATGTCGCAGTACACCGCCCAGTGGGCGGCGGGGTTGGGGGAGGAGCGGTCGGCGATCTCCAGCACGTCCTGGCTGATCTCGGTGCAGGTGGGCTTGGCGGGCAGTCTGGGGTTGACGTAGAGATGACCGCCGTTGCGTCCCACCACCGTGATGCCGTAGGTGCCGTCCGGATTCTTCTTGATCGTATAGCTCTTATCGGGGGACAGATCGTCGCCGGTGGGTTTGTCGGGCTGGGTCTCGGCGGTGGTACCCTTGGTGCCGCCGTTGCCGGTGGTCTTATCCCCCTTGGTGGTTGAGGAGGTAGCGTGGTCGTGGCCGGCATGGGGATCCACGATGGACTGGGTGGTGCCGTGGTTGTGGCCGGCGTGGGGATCCGCAGCCGTCGTGGCGGACGTGGAGGTAGCGTGGTTGTGACCGGCGTGGGGATCCACGGTGGACTGGGTGGTGCCGTGGTCGTGACCGGCGTGGGGGTCGGGCTTGGTGACGCCCATAACGATGATGACCGCCAGCAGAATCACCACCGCGACACCGATGATATACGACTTCTTAATTCTCATAAAAAATCCTCCAAAACTGTAATATTCCTACCGTTTTATACGTTTTGTATATTTTTAAACGCCGGGGGCGCTCAGCTCGTATTCACCGCTGTGCAGCACCTGTGCCAGCTCGGCCTCGCTGCGGATGCGGTGGGGCACCAGAATGCCGAAGTTCTCACAGTGCTTCATATAGTGACGGTCCGAGCCGGCGATGGCGGGCAGACCGTTCTGTGCCGCCCATTGTACCGCCCGCAGGTTATCCAGCGGCGGGTTACAGGCGTTATAGATCTCCGCGGCGTCGAACAGGTCGGGGTCCAGCGCCTCCCACGGACGGGGGATGTAGTCCCGCACGCGGAAGGGGTGCGCCTGCACGAAGAAGCCGCCCGCCTCACGGACAAGGTGGCTGAGATAGGGCAGGTCGCAGTCCCGCATTTCGGGGTGGTCGTAGAGGAATTGGGGGGTCAGACCGTAGATGAGTGCCTCCCGACAGTCGCCGATGCCCTCCTCGATGCCGAACAGCACGTCAAAGTCCAGCTGGTCGCCCACCGCTTTGGCTCGCAGGTAGCTCTGCTCATAGGCGGCGACAAAATCCGACCAGGGTTGGTTGCGGCGGATGCCGGTGTTGCCGTGGTAGAAGTGGTCGGTGAGCACCATGCCCGCATAACCGACCTCCTTCATCCCCCGTACCAGATCCTCCGGCTGAATGCCGCCGCAGGCGCTGCAGGGCAGGGTATGGCAGTGCATTTCGTACAGATACATACGGCGACCTCCTTTTTATAAATTCTTAACAACCTTTATTATGCCCATTTTCTCCCCGTTTGTCAACCCGAAACGGTTGCTTTCGGCAGGGAAACGTGGTATAATTTTTTCACTATAAACAAATGAGGTTTTTCCTATGAACAAAGCAGTGATTTTCGATCTGGACGGCACCCTGCTCAATTCGCTGGGTGACCTGACCGCGGCGGTGAACCACGCCCTGTCCGCCTTCGGCTTCCCCACCCGCACCCAGTCGCAGGTGCGCACCTACCTGGGGGACGGGGTGCGGCAGCTGATCGCCCGCGCCTGCCCCGCCGACACCGACGACGCCACCCGCGCGGCGGTGTTGGAGCGGTATCTGCCCTATTACGCCGCCCACAATGCGGATCTCACCCGCCCCTACGACGGGGTGGAGCAACTGCTGGTTGCGCTCCGCGCTGCGGGCTATCGCGTGGCGGTGGTGAGTAATAAGCACGACGCCGGCGCCCAGGCGCTGTGCCGCCGCTTTTTCGGGGATTATCTGGATTTGGTGGTGGGCGCGGACGGCACCCGCCCGCTGAAGCCCGCCCCCGACGGGGTGTTGTACGCTATGGAGCGGTTGCAGGTGACCCCTGATGCCGTGTGGTACGTGGGGGATTCGGTGCAGGACGTGCGCACCGCCCACGCGGCGGGGGTGAAATGCGCTGCCGTGACCTGGGGGTTTCAGGACGCCGACCGCCTGGCGGCGGAAAATCCCACGGTGATGGCCCGCACGGCGGCGGAGCTAAAAGTCACGATTTTGGGCGAATAAACATTGACACGCCCCCATTCCATAGGGTATAATTTATAAATTAACAAACTTGGTCCTTTACGGAAAGGAAGCGATACATAATGGGACTGACAATTGCACAAAAAATTATCCGTGACCACCTGGTCAGCGGCGAGATGATCCCCGGCACCGAGATTGCCCTGCGGATCGACCAGACCCTGACCCAGGATGCCACCGGCACCATGGCCTATCTGGAGTTTGAGACCATGGGCATCCCCCGCGTGCGCACCGAGCGCAGCGTGGCGTACATTGACCATAACACCCTGCAGTCCGGCTTTGAGAATGCCGACGACCACCGCTATATCCAGTCGGTGTGCCGCAAGCACGGCGTGTATTTCTCCCGCCCCGGCAACGGCATCTGCCATCAGGTGCATCTGGAGCGGTTCGGCAAGCCCGGCAAGACCCTCATCGGCTCGGACAGCCACACCCCCACCGGCGGCGGCATCGGTATGCTGGCTATGGGCGCGGGCGGTCTGGACGTGGCGGTGGCTATGGGCGGCGGCGCGTACTACATCACGATGCCGAAAATGTACAAGGTGGAATTGACCGGTAAACTGCGTCCCTTCGTCACCGCCAAGGATGTGAGCTTGGAGATTCTCCGTCAGCTGTCGGTTAAGGGCGGCGTGGGCGCCATCATCGAGTGGGGCGGCGAGGGTGTAGCCACCCTGTCCGTCCCCGAGCGTGCCACCATCACCAATATGGGCACCGAGCTGGGTGCCACCACCTCCATCTTCCCCTCCGACGAGATCACCCGTGAATTCCTCAAGGCCGAGGGGCGCGAGGAGGACTTTGTCCCGCTGGCTTCCGATCCCGACGCGGAGTACGATAAAATTCTGCACATCAACCTGTCTGAACTGGAGCCGCTCATCGCCTGCCCCCACAGCCCCGACAACGTGGTGACTGTGGCGTCCCTCGCGGGCACCAAGGTGGATCAGGTGTGCATCGGCTCCTGCACCAACTCCTCTCTGCAGGATATGCTGAAGGTGGCGGCGCTGGTCAAGGGGTGCACCATTCAGCCCTCTGTCAGCCTGTCCATTTCCCCCGGCTCCAAGCAGGTGCTGAGTATGCTGGCGGACTGCGGCGCGCTGACCGACATCCTCGCCAGCGGCGCCCGCGTACTGGAGTGCGCCTGCGGCCCCTGCATCGGTATGGGCTTCAGCCCCAATTCCGGCGGCGTTTCTCTGCGCACCTTCAACCGCAACTTTGAGGGTCGCAGCGGTACCGCCGACGGTCAGGTGTATCTGTGCAGTCCCGAGACCGCCGTGGCGGCGGCGCTGACCGGCACCATCACCGACCCCCGTCTGCTGGGGGAGATGCCCGCCATTACATTCCCCGACACCTTCCGTATCGACGACACCGCCGTGCTGGCCCCCGCCCCCGCGGAGGAGGCCGCCGAGGTGGAGGTCCTGCGCGGCCCCAATATTAAGGAATTCCCCCAGAGCCATCCCCAGCTGGATACGCTGTCCGCACCCCTGGTGCTGAAGGTGGGTGACAACATCACCACCGACCACATTATGCCGGCGGGCGCGAAAATTCTGCCCTACCGCTCCAACATCCCGCACCTGTCCCAGTTCTGCTTTGGTGTGTGCGATACCACCTTCCCCGAGAGAGCGAAAAAAGCGGGGAAATCCATTGTGGTGGGCGGCAGCAACTACGGACAGGGCTCCTCCCGCGAGCACGCGGCGCTGGTGCCCCTGTACCTGGGCGTGCGCGCGGTGATCGCCAAGAGCTTTGCCCGCATCCACGCGGCCAACCTCATCAACGCCGGCATTATGCCGCTGACTTTTAAGAATCCCGACGATTACGACAAGTTGAGTCAGGATGACTTGCTGGAGATTACCGGCGTGTACGGCGGTATGGACTCCGGCGAGATGACCTTGGTGAACAAGACCACCGGCGATGAGATTATCCTGTGCGCCGACTTCACCGACCGACAGAAAGCCATTCTGAAAGCCGGCGGCCTGCTGGCGTATACCAAAGAGCAAGGAGAGAACGAATATGCAGAAATACATTGACAACGCCGTGGAGCAATTCCGCACGCTGATTACCGAGCAGCTGGCTCGTCAGAATCGGATGGAGGCCGGCGAGGCCGCCAAGGATTTCGCCAACCTGCCCCACATCACCATCGGCATCTGCGGCGGTGACGGCATCGGCCCCATCATCACCCACGCCGGCGAGGATGTCCTGCGCTTCCTGCTGGCGGACGAGGTGGAGAGCGGTCGGGTGTCCTTCCGCGACATCGACGGTCTGACCATCGAGCGCCGCACCGAGGTGGGCAAGGCCATCCCCGACGACACCCTGGCCGCGCTGAAGGAGTGCGACGTCATCCTGAAGGGTCCCACCACCACCCCCCACGGCGGCAACCTGGAGAGCGCCAACGTGGCTATGCGCCGCGAACTGGACCTGTACGCCAACGTGCGCCCCACCTGCGTGCCCGAATTGGGCATCGACTGGGTGTTCTACCGTGAGAACAGTGAGGGCGAGTACGTCCTGGGCAGCCGCGGCGTGGAGATCCCCGATAAGCTGGCTATGGACTTTAAGGTGACCACCGATGCGGGCACCCGCCGCATCGCCCGCGCCGCCTTTGAGTACGCCAAGAACAACGGCAAGGACAACGTGGCCATCGTCACCAAGGCCAACATTATGAAAAAGACCGACGGCAACTTCAGCCGCATCTGCCACGAGGTGGCCGCCGAGTACCCCGACATCACCGCCGAGGACTGGTACATCGACATTATGACCGCCAATCTGGTCAACGAGGCGCGCCGCAGCCAGTTCCAGGTGTTCGTGCTGCCTAACCTGTACGGCGACATCATCACCGACGAGGCCGCCCAGATTCAGGGCGGCGTGGGCACCGCCGGCTCCGCCAACATCGGTGACCGCTATGCGATGTTCGAGGCGATCCACGGTTCCGCCCCCCGTATGATCGAGATGGGTCGCGGCGACTACGCCAACCCCGCTTCGGTGCTGAAGGCCTGCGCTATGCTGCTGCGCCACATCGGCAAGGCCGCCGAGGCGGAGAAGCTGGAAAAGGCTCTGGCTATCTGTAACGAGAAGATGAATATGACCGGTCGTCCCGGCGGCAACACCTGCAAGGAGTTTGCCGACGCCGTGATGGCAGAAGTGGAGGCTATGTAAAATGGATAAAAAAGCGATTTTGTCCCGTGTGGACCACACCGAATTAAACCCCGCCGCCAAGTGGGAGGACATTCAGACTCTGATCGACGATGCCATCACCTTTGGCACCGCCACCGTCTGCATTCCCCCCTGCTACGTGAAGCGCGCCGTCAACTATGCCGGCGACAGACTGCCCATCTGCACCGTTATCGGCTTCCCCCACGGCAACAGCCCCACCGCCGCCAAGGCCTACGAGGCCAAGTGCGTGGCCGAGGCCGGCGCCGCCGAGGTGGATATGGTGATCAACCGCGGCTGGGTGAAGGACGGTCTGTTTGACGCCGTCACCGACGAGATCGCCATCGTCAAGAAGGCCTGCGCGCCCGCTCTGCTGAAGGTGATTATCGAGTGCTGCGGCCTCACCGACGAGGAGAAGGTGGCTCTGTGCAAGTGCGTCACCGACGCCGGCGCCGAGTACATCAAGACCTCCACCGGCTTTGATAAGGGCGGTGCCACCGTTCAGGACGTGGCGCTGATGAAGGCGAACGTGGGCGAGGGCGTGCTGGTCAAGGCGGCCGGCGGCATCCGCTCCTTTGAGGCGGCACAGGCGATGATCGACGCCGGTGCCGACCGTCTCGGCGCCAGCGCTCTGGTAAAATTGATGAAGAACGAAGGTTAATATGTGAAAAAAGTCCGACCTTGTTAGGTCGGACTTTTTTCATTGTGGAAGGAAACCACCGGCAGTAGGGGACGATGGTCTCGCTGCGGCCCCTACACCATCACTCCACCTTGCATAGAATCCGTAGGGGAGGGGTCTCGCTGCGGCTCGGTCCACCCGCGGTTCTGACAGTCCACCGGACTGTCATTCATTGCCGCTCGTGTCGCTTCGCTACTCTGTCCCCTCCCGCAATAATACGGGCGGGCACGGAGACCCGCCCCTACGAAACCAAACCAACTTTGTATAGAATCCGTAGGGGGGCATTCCATATGCCCCCGTAATCGGGCGGATATGGAATCCGCCCCTACGAAACCAAACCACGCTCGGTAGAATCCGTAGGGGACGGGTTTCCCGTCCCGCATAGACACCGGCCCCTACGAAAACCATCTTATTTAATAAACCTATTGCAAAGAAAAATTCATTGTGCTACAATGCGACATATATGGACATCATAGAATGAGGAGGCGCATTTTATGAACATTATCGTTGTGGGCTGCGGAAAGATAGGCACCACCATTCTGGAGAGCCTGGTGACCGAGGGTCACAACGTGACCGCCGTGGACAAGAATCCTCTGGCGCTGACCGATATTACCAATATTCACGACGTTATGACCGTCTGCGGCAACGGCGGCGACTGGGAAACGCTGGAGGAGGCGGGCGCGATGACCGCCGACCTGGTGGTGGCCGCCACCGGCTCGGACGAGGTGAATATGCTGTGCGGCTATATGGCGCGGCGCTCCGGTGCCGCCCATACGGTGGCCCGCGTGCGCAACCCCGAGTATAACGACCGCTCCCTGTCCAATATGCGGCAGCATCTGGAATTGTCCGCCGCCATCAACCCCGACAAGCTGGCGGCGATGGAGCTGTTTAACATCCTGCGCCTGCCCGCGGCGGCCAAGGTGGAGTCCTTCTCCGCCCGTAAGTTCGAGATGATCGAATTAAAGCTGAAAGCCGACTCCAAGCTGGCGGGTCTGCCCCTGTCCGAGGCGCGTAATCGGTTTAAGGCGCGGTTCCTCATCTGCGTGGTGCAGCGGGGCGGACAGGTGTTCATCCCCGACGGTAATTTCGTGCTGCAGGGCGGTGACAAGATCGGTCTGACCGCCAAGCATAACGAGATGCAGAAGCTGATCAAGGCGCTGGGTCTGGCCAAAAAGCAGGCCCGCGAGGTAATGCTGCTGGGTGGCAGCCGTATCGCCTATTATCTGGCGAAGATGCTGCTGAACGCCGGCGTCAGCGTGAAGATCATTGATAAGGATCGGGCGGTGTGCGAGCAGATCTGCGAGCTGCTGCCCGGCGCCACCGTCATCTGCGGCGACGGTGCCCAGCAGGAGATCCTGCTGGAGGAGGGTCTGGAGAATATGGACGCCTTCGTGTCCCTGACCGGAATGGACGAGCAGAATATCCTGCTGTCCTGCCTGGCCTCCACCCACAACGTGCCCAAGGTGATCACCAAGGTCAGCCGCCCCGAATTGAGCGGTCTGGCACAGCAACTGGGCGTAGAGTGCGTGGTGTCCCCCCGGGGCATCGTGGCGGATATGCTGGTGCAGTACGCCCGCGCCCTGGAGAATTCTATGGGCAGTAACGTGGAGATGCTGTACCGTCTGATGGACGACGGCGCCGAGGCGCTGGTGTTTAACGTCAAGGACGATCCCCGTCTGGTGCGGGTGCCGCTGAAGGATCTGTCGCTGAAAAGCCAGGTGCTGGTGGCGGGCATCCTGCGGGGACGTGACGCCATCATCCCCACCGGTGAGGATACCATTCTGCCGGGGGATAAGGTGGTTGTTATCTCCGCGGGACGAAAGCTCAACGACCTGTCGGACATTTTGAAGTAAGGAAATAAACGGTATGAATTATCGGATGATCTTCTATATGATCGGGCGTCTGTTGCAGCTGGAATCGGTGTTGCTTTTGTTGCCGGCGGCGGTGTGCCTCATTTACGGCGACGGCGGTCTGGCGGCGATGCTGATCTCTGCCGCCGTGGCGGCGGCGGTCGGCACAGCGATGACCCTATTGCGTCGCCCGAAAAACCAGACAATTTATGCCAAAGAGGGCTTCGTCATCGTGGCGCTGTCCTGGCTGTTGCTGTCAGCGGTGGGCGCGCTCCCCTTCGTCATCAGCGGCGCTCTGCCCAGCTTTGTGGACGCCTTTTTCGAGACGGTGAGCGGCTTTACCACCACCGGCGCCACGGTGGCCACCACCCTGCGCCCCATGGGCGAGGCATTGGGCATGAGCCACGGCGTCTTGTTCTGGCGCAGTTTCACCCACTGGATCGGCGGTATGGGCGTGCTGGTGCTGATGATGGCGCTGGTGCCCACCGGCTCCGGTCGCACCATTCACGTGATGCGCGCCGAGGTGCCCGGTCCCATCGTGGGCAAGCTGGTGCCCCGTCTGCGGGACACCGCCAAAATATTGTATCTTATCTATCTGGCAATGACGGTGGCGGAAATCCTCTGCCTGTGTGTGGCGGGTATGCCGCTGTTTGACAGTATGGTGCACACCTTCGGCTCGGCCGGCACCGGCGGCTTCGGCATCTACAGCACCAGCATCGGTGAGTATAACGCCGCCTGCCAGTGGATCATCACGGTGTTTATGTGGTTGTTCGGCGTGAACTTTAATGTCTATTATCTGCTGCTCATCCGCAACTTCCGCTCTGCCCTCGGCAGTCGTGAGTTGTGGGTCTACGGCGGCATTACTCTGGCTACCGTGGCGGGTGTGACGCTGAGCGTGATGCCGCTGGATGCATATGCCACTGTCGAGGAGACGGTGCGCCACGCCGCCTTTCAGGTATCCTCCATCATCACCACCACCGGCTATGCCACCACCGACTTTAATCTGTGGCCGATGTTTGCCAAGTGCGTGTTGGTGCTGCTGATGTTTATCGGTGCCTGTGCCGGCTCCACCGGCGGCGGACTCAAGGTGTCCCGCGTGATGCTGGTGGGCAAATCGGTGGGTCGGGAACTCAAGCGGCTCATCCACCCCCGCTCGGTGGGTGTGATCCGTCTGGAGGGCAAGCGGGTAGAGGAGTCGGTGGTACAGTCCGCCACCGCTTACGTGGCGCTGTATTTTCTGCTGTTCGGCGCCTCGTTCCTGCTGCTTTGCCTGGAGCCCGCTTTTGATCTGGAGAGCAATTTCACCGCTGTGGCCGCCTGCATCAACAACGTCGGCCCCGGCTTGGGCGCGGTGGGACCCAACGGCAGCTACGCCGACTATTCCGCACTGTCCAAGATCGTGCTGTCCTTTGCTATGCTGCTGGGTCGTCTGGAGATCTATCCGCTGGTGCTGACCCTGTTGCCCGGCACCTGGACCAAGCGATAATACCCCCATCAACCCGCCGTGGAGAGGCTGTCCGTCTCTCCACGGCTTTTTTGTGGCATATTGCACGATAATCCCCATATTTTCACGGTAATTTTTGCACGGTGAGCAGAGGTTATTTTGTTGACACACTAGGCGGAGGTATGGTATAATAATCAACAATATAGTAATGCGAGGAGGCGGTACCATGATCCGACAGACGAAAGGGAAGAATTTCGGTGGTGTGATGGTATCTGCCGCTGTTGTTTCGCGTGCTGTGGACTTGGTGCCTGCGCATCAGGTTGCGGCACGTTTTTTTGTTGTGTTGCCCGGCTTTTGCGACGTGCACGTGCACTTTCGCGAGCCGGGCTTTTCTTATAAGGAGACCATGCTGACCGGTTCGGCGGCGGCGGCGCGGGGCGGCTACACCGACGTGTGCACCATGCCCAACCTGAACCCCGTCCCCGACAGCGTGGACAACCTGCAGGCGCAGCTGGCGCTGATCCCGCCCCACGGCGTGCGCATCCATCCCTATGGCTCCATCACGGTGGGGCAGAGGGGAGAGACGCTGGCGGACTTGGCAGGGATGGCCTCCCGATGCATCGCCTTTTCGGACGACGGGCGCGGCGTACAGAGCGCGAGCCTGATGCGTCAGGCGATGGAGGAGGCCAAACGACTGGGCAAACTTATTGTCGCCCACTGCGAGGATAACAGCCTGCTCCGCGGCGGCTACATCCACGACGGCGCCTATGCCGCCGCCCACGGTCATCGGGGCATCTGCTCCGAAAGCGAGTGGGGTCCCATCGCCCGCGATTTAAAATTGGCAGAGGAGACCGGCTGTGGCTATCACGTGTGCCACGTGTCCTGCAAGGAGTCGGTACAGCTCATCCGCGAGGCCAAGGCCCGCGGCGTGGACGTCACCTGCGAAACGGCGCCCCATTATCTGACGATGGATGACCGTTACCTGCAGGAGGACGGACGGTTTAAGATGAATCCCCCCCTGCGCAGTGCGGCAGACCGCGAGGCGTTGGTGGAGGGCATCGCCGACGGCACCATCGACTGCATCGCCACCGACCACGCCCCCCACTCGGCAGAGGAAAAGTCCAAGGGGCTGGAGCACAGCGCCTTTGGCGTGGTGGGGCTGGAGACCGCTTTTCCTGCGGTGTACACCCACCTGGTGCGCCCCGGCATCATCACGCTGGAGCAGGCGGTGCGCTGCCTGACCATCAACCCCCGCCGGCGCTTCGGCATCGAGGATAACGACAGCTTCACGGTGTGGGAGCTTGAGCATCCCTTCACCGTTGACCCCGACCGGTTCTGCACCCTCGGCAGAGCCACCCCCTACGCGGGGCAGGAACTCTACGGTCGCTGTGTGCTGACCGTAGCCGACGGCAAGACCGTGTATCAACTCACCGACCTTGAGGAGGAGTAATTATGGCAAAGCGTACCGATATTAAAAAGATTCTCATCATCGGCTCCGGTCCCATCGTCATCGGACAGGCGGCGGAGTTTGACTACGCCGGCACCCAGGCGTGCCTGGCTCTGCGGGAAGAGGGCTACGAGGTGGTGCTGTGCAATTCCAATCCCGCCACCATTATGACCGACACCTCCATCGCGGACAAGGTGTATATGGAGCCGCTGACCTTGGAGTACGTGGCCAAGATTCTCCGCCACGAGCGCCCCGACGCCATCGACCCCGGCATGGGCGGACAGACCGGTGTGAATCTGGCGATGCAGCTGGAGAAGAAAGGCATCCTCAAGGAGTGCGGCGTGGAGCTGCTGGGCACCTCCGGCGAGTCCATCGAGCGCGCCGAGGATCGGGAACTGTTTAAGGAATTGTGCCAGTCCATCGGCGAGCCGGTCATCCCCTCGGAGATCACCTACGATCTGGATCAGGCCAAGGCGGCGGCCGAGCGCATCGGCTACCCCGTGGTGCTGCGTCCCGCCTTTACCCTGGGCGGCACCGGCGGCGGCTTTGCCTACAACGAGCAGGAGCTGCTGGAGATCGGCAAGAACGCCTTTAAGCTCTCTCCGGTGCACCAGGTGCTCATCGAAAAGAGCGTCAAAGGCTACAAAGAGATCGAGTTTGAGGTCATGCGGGACTCCAACGACAACGCCATCACCATCTGCGGTATGGAGAACGTGGACCCCGTGGGTGTGCACACCGGCGACTCCATCGTGGTGGCTCCCCTCCTGTCCCTTAACGACCACGACCTGAAGGTGCTCAACGACTCCGCCATCAAGATCATCCGGGAGCTGAAGATCGCTGGCGGCTGCAACGTGCAGTTTGCCCTCAACCCCGAGACCAGCGAATACTACCTCATCGAGGTCAACCCCCGCGTATCCCGCTCCTCCGCCCTGGCCTCCAAGGCCAGCGGCTATCCCATCGCCCGGGTCACCGCCAAGATCGCGGTGGGTATGGCGCTGGAGGAGATCCCGGTG
>JAZQKF010000040.1:0-7614 GCA_045542015.1 Acutalibacteraceae bacterium | reverse complement strand
ACATTGTCTTCCTAAGACCGCTTGGCCTCCGACTTGTAAGGACGGGGGTTGGAGTGTAGGCTCCCTCTCCGAGGGAGGCTTGATTCTATTCGACGTTGATTTGGTATTGTAGGGGCGGGTCTCCGCGCCCGCCCGTATTATCGCGGGAGGGGACAGAGCCCCTCCCCTACGGATTCTATGCGACATCGATGAGTGGTGTAGGGGTCGTTGCCTACAACGGCCCGGGACGATGTGGGCATCGTCCCCTACGGATTCTATCCCGCGTCGGGTTTGAACAAAAGGGAAACCCCCACCGAACGGTCGGTGGGGGTTTGTTCGCTATTCAGCTGTGACAGCGGAACGGAATCAGCCGTTCATAGCACCGTTGTAAGAATCAACCTGAGGCTCACCGTAAACGGTGACCTGCTTGCCTTCGATCTCAACTACGAAGTAGGGTACGAAGGTGATCGGCTGATCAAAAGCGGTCTCGGGAATGTTCTTCACACGGACGGCGTAAGAATTCTCCTCAGGCTCCCACAGATAGACACAGGGGATATCCTTAGAGTCCTTGTAGTTGCTGGCAACAGCACCCATAGAGATCAGCCTGTAGCCGTTCACGGTGGCGCCGCTGTAGTCAGCTTTCTTGGTGCCCTCGATAACAGACAGGCCCTCGGCCTCGATGCTAAACATAAAGGCCAAGCCACCCTTGCCGCCATCCATCTCCATGGCAGACTTGCCAACCTTAGTGATGGGCACATCAACGGTACGGATCTCGCCGCAGACGTTACACTCGGTGTCGAACTCGTGATCATAGGCGTGGTCGGTCTCGGCGGACACCGGCAGACCGCAGTGGACGCAGTTGCCATCCTGGCAGGGGGCGGAGTCGCTGACGCAGTCGCCCGCAACACGGACGCTCATCATATTGGTCTGAATACGACCGGCAGAATCCAGCCAGGCAACACCGCAGTGCTCGCAGTACCAATACTCAACGTTACCATACTCGATACAGCTGACGGCTTCCTTAGCCTCCACGTGGATCTTGCTGTGCTTGGCGCGGGGGTTGGTCAGCTCGCCGCAGTTCATGCAGTACTGATCGCACTCATAGAAATACTCGTGAGCGCCGGTGGCGGCGATCTCCTCGGTGTAGCTGTCGCCACAGACAGAGCAGGTGTAGGTCATCACGCCGGTCTCGCCGCAGGTGGGAGCCTTGGTCTCCACGCCCACGTAGTTGTGACCCAGAGCCGCGTTCAGTACCTCACCGCAGACGGTGCAGGTCTGTGCGTTCTCGCAGTCGGCGGCAGCGCCGGCGGTGTGACCCAGAGCGGCGGTGTAGTTATCCTCGTAGCTGTCGCCGCAGACGGTACAGGTGTAGGTGGTGTAGCCGCCGTTGACGCAGTCGGGGGCGGTTACCTCAGCCTTGTAGCTGTGGGCGATAACCGGAATCTCCTCGGTGTAGCTGTCGCCGCAGGAGGAGCAGGTGTAGGTCATCACGCCGGTCTCGGTGCAGGTGGGAGCCTTGGTCTGGGTGGCCACGTACTTGTGATCGCCCACCTCACGAACCTTATTACACACGTTGCAACGGGTGTCGCAATCGTTGGAATAGGTGTGGTTGCCGGTGGCGGGGATAACCTGGGTGTAAGAATCGCCGCAGACAGAGCAGGTGAACTTGGACATACCCTCATAGCCGCAGTTGGCGGACGCCATCACGCTCTCCACATACTTGTGGTCGGCAGGGGTACGGGTCTCGCCGCAGACGTTACAGTCGGCGTCGCAGGCGTTGTCGTATTTGTGACCGGTGGCGGCGGTGTAATTGCCCTTGTAGCTGTCGCCGCAGACGGTGCAGGTGTAGGTGGTGTAGCCGCCGTTGACACAGTCGGGGGCGGTTACCTCAGCCTTATAGCTGTGTTCGGTGTCGCGGACAGCGCCGCAGCTGTTACAGGTGGGGTCGCAGTCGTTGTCATACACGTGACCGGCCACGGTGCGGGTGAAGCCGCACACGTTACAGGTGGCATCGCAGTCGTTGTCGTAGGTGTGTTTGGCGTTGATCAGCAGACGGAGATTGCCGCACACGTTACAGGACGTGTCGCAGTCACCGCTGTAGGTGTGGCTGACGGTGCGGGTGGCACCGCAGACGTTACAGGCGGTATCGCAGTCGTTATCGTACTTGTGAGCGCCGGTGGCGGGGATGGTCTCGGTGTAGCTGTCGCCGCACAGAGAACAGGTGTAGGTGCGCACACCGGTAGCGCCGCAGGTGGGAGTCTTGGTCACCGCAGAGGTGTAGCTGTGGGTGCACTCCACATCCTCGGTCTTGGTGACCACGATGTCGTCGATGAGGATGGTGCCGGGGTTACTAGCCTCGGTGGACCACTTCAGAATCATCGCGGTGGCGGAGCCGGAGTTGACCACGTAGGTGCCCTGCTGCCAGTCGCCGGTGTAATTGTTCATATAGTTCTGACCGCCCTCGGAAGTCAGGTTGGCATAGCCGGAGGCGTTCATCGTATACAGATTGAACACGCCGGTGCCGGGGGTCGCCTTATACCACCAGGTAATGGTGTAGCTGGTGTTGGGCTCCACGGCGAAGGTCTGCTCGGCCGCAGAACCCCACATACCGGGGTTGGTCAGCTGCAGAGCGTTGTTGCCGCCGTGGGCGTCATTGACGATGGCGTGAGAGCCGGAGCCGAAGGTCCAATCCTGCTCACCCACCTCAAAGTCACCGTTGGAAAGATAGCCGTCAAAGGAGGCGGTGGGCTTCTTGTAGATAGTGACGTTGTCCACCGTCCAGGTGCTGCCGGCGGCGCCACCCATAAAGCCCAGATAGACAAACTCGTTGGAGCCGGAATTGAACTCCATGGTGGTCTTGGTCCAGGTGGAGCCGCTGCCCAGCAGAGCGGTCTGCTTCAGGTTGGCGTCACTGCTGTCCTTCAGAATCAGCGTGGTGTTGGAAACGTTCTTCGCCCACACCTCCAGGATGTAGTCGGTGTTGGGCTCCACGGTGATCTTCTGACGGACCTGAGAGTACTGGGAGTTGGCCGTGCCCTTCATGGCGAAGGCGCTGTCGTAACCGGCCACCATCTCCACGGTGTTGTTACTCCACAGGTTCTCCCAGTTGTTGGAGGAACCGATCTCGAAGTCGCCGTTAATGACGTAACCGTCGAAAGAGGGGGTGGTGGGCAGCACGACGCTGGCCTCGCCCTCGTACAGATAAATGTTGTCGATGGTGGCGGCGCCGCCCTTATCCACCACGCACAGACCCAGTTGGTCGTACTTGCCGGTGCTGATGCGACCGGTGACCGTCTTGGTGCCGGTGGAGGAGAAGGCGGTGGTCACCACCTCGTTGGGCAACAGCATGGCGTTGTCCAGAATCGCCACGCGACCGCTGCCGGCACGGGTGACGTTCACGGTGTAGGAATAGTAGTAGTCGGTGCCCGGCTTCACGTCGATCCACTTGGTGTAGCGCACACCCTTGGGGTCGGAGGAAGCGGTGTAGGTCAGCTTGCCGGAGGCGATGGACATAAAGCCCTGCTTGTAGCCGGCGCCGGTGTTCCAGTAGGAAGCGTTGTTCACGGCGGGGTCGGCCACGGCGTTGGTGGCGCCGCTGGCGGGGGCATACTCGGTGGAGACGATGGCCTTGGAGGACTCACCGTTCTCGTACTTCATACCGTTGGTGGTCTCGAACAGCGCCAGACCGTCCACCCAAATCTGGGAGGAATAGCCGTACAGAGCGATGGTGGCGGTGGTCAGATCGCCGGTGTTGAAGGTCACCGAGCGGATGTGCCACTCATCGTCGTAGGCGGTGGGGTACATCTGCTTGGTCTCGCGGGAGGCGCGAGGATAGGAACGGAAATACTCCCAATAGAACATATACTTGCCGGTGTCGGGATCGATGACACCGATGGAGGCCTGTCCCTTGTTGCTGTCGGACAGATACGCGCCCTTGATGAACGAGGAGAAGGTGTACTCGGTATTCGCCTTCAGACCGGTGACGGTGAAGGTGTACCAGCCCTCAGCGCTCTGGGCGGAGGTGTCGAAATACAGGCTCTTGCTGCCGTCGGGGGTGGTGGAATCGCTCACCACCTGCGCATACTGCAGGAAGGAGCCGTTGTTCCACTGACCGCCGGTAGACTCGAAGCTACCGTTCTGAATCAGGTTAACGGCGTCGCTCAGGGGACGGTTCTTCTCCACGCCAAAGGAGGTCAGCTTGGCCTGGCTCTGGGTCATGGAGGAGGTGATGTAATACTTACCCTTGGTATAGGTGGGGGCAGTATAGGTCTTCTTAAAGGTCTTATCGGTACCGGCCAGATCGTTGGGCTCGGAGGTGACCGAGTTGCCGTTGGCATCGGTGGCGATGATGCGGTAGCAATAACCGCTGGTGGGACGGGTGGTACTGTCGGTGTAGGTACCGATCAGATAGGTGCTGTTCACATAGGTAGACTGGTCTACGTTGGTCACCAGGCTGTTCCAGGTGACACCGCCGTCGTCGGAACGCTGGACGGTGATCTTGGTAGCACGCTTAGAGGGGATAAACAGCACCTTGCCGTCACCGGCGTTGGCGTACAGCACAGGCGCATCCACGGTGATGGTCTCACCGCGGTACTCGGCGCGGTACTCGTCCATATAGTAGTGCAGCAGAGCCACCGTCTTACGGAATGCGGTGCCGGCGGAGGTGCGCTGCAGGGCGTAGGCGCCGCTGTACTGGCCGGGGGTCCAGCACCACTGGAAGCCGCCCTTATAGCCGTTGGCCATCATCCACTCACGGAAGGTGATCAGCTTCTCCGCATAGGCGGTGTCGTCGCTGATGCGGGTGCCCACGTTGTACTCGGTCAGGATGGGGTCCGCATCGGTGATCAGGCTCTCCACGCTCTTAAAGGTGTCGCCGTCGGTGTACTGGTTGTGACCCATCAGATCCAGATCGAAGTCGCGGTAGATGGTCTTGTTGCCGTTGTTGCAGGCCACGGTGCGGGCCACGCCGGGCAGCTCCTCACGAGCCACCTCGTTGATCTGCTGCATAAAGTAGATCATATCGTCGTGGTTGACACCGTACATCTCACGGCCGTTGGTGGCGAAGTGGTCGCCCTTGCCCAGGTCGTTGACCTGGTTCTCCGGCTCGTCGGCGATGGAGACCAGCGCCACCACGTCGGGGTACTCGGCCAGCATCTCGCACAGAGGACGGACAAAGCGCTCGGCATAGTGATCGGCGACGGTGGGGTTACCCAGCATCTGGCAGATCACGTGCCAGCCTTCCATACCGTAGTAGGAGGGCATGGAGGAATCGTGGAAGTAGATGTTCCACATCACCGGCATACCGATCTCGCGGCACATATTCAGCAGGCGGCGGGCATTGGTGAGGTACTCCTCCTTGATGCCCAGAACGTCGCCGTTTTCGTCGAAGATGACGCCTTCGCCGAAGATGGAGCCGCCGTAGGCCAGCATATTGTAGCCCATAGCCTTCAGGTTGTAGATCTCACGGTAGATCTTATCCGCACCGTAATAATCCAATTCAACCCGATCCCAGTTCTTGGAAGAACTGGAATTGTAGTAATCGGCCATCAGGTCGTTGCCGGTCAGGTTGTGGCCGGTCTCGCCGGCGTTAAACCAGGGCATCCAGATGCCGTCGATGAAACCGTCCCGCTCCAAGATCTCTTCCACGAGCATCTTGTCCTCGGTGTCGGTCCAGGGGAAGTCCCCGCCCATCTCAGCGGATACCGCCAAGGATGCCAGCGGCAGACAGCTCACCAGCATCAGCAGGGACAGGGTAATGGCTAACAGTTTTTTCATAGTGCAACCTCCTGTATGTTTTTGGGGAGTTTTGTGCGTCATTTTTTATCATAACATATTCGCGCATTAAAAGGCAAGATAAATTTTCCTCCGCCGATGGCATACCGCCTCTTGCCTTTTTCCCGAAAGAGGAGTATAATACCCATGAACAGAGGGCTGACGCCCGTCATACAAGGAGGAAACGATTATGAAAAACCGCACCATTCTGCGTCGCATGGGGCTGATCGCCATCGCCGCGCTGCTGACGCTGTCCGTGCTGGCAGGCTGTTCCGCCCCCGCCGACGGCGACGATAATAACCCCGCCGCTGACCCCCACGCCGGTCACTCCCACGCCGACAGCACCCCCACCGAAGACGCCCACGCCGGGCACGATCACGCCGGGCACACCCACGCCCAGGGCGTTACCGACCCGCTGGCCGTCAGCATTAACCATAACGGAGAGACCTATTCCCTGACCATCTCCCACGAGGGCGAGGTTCTGTTTGAGAAAAAGGATCTGCCCCGCTCCCCCTTTAAGGAGAATATCAGCGACGACATCTACGCCTTCTTCTGGGCCACCGACTACGGTCCCAACGACTTCTGCGCCGTCTACTGCGACCCCAAAAACTGCCGCGTATCCGAGCTGTTCACCAGCCCCTTTGCCAGCGACGGCGTGCGGGTGGTGCTGCCCCAGGGCGGCAAGGGTGGCTACAGCATCCTCATCCGCGACATCTTCGACGCCGATAAGTACAGCAAGACCTATGAGCTGGAGGACGCCTACACCGGCGCCGACGGCTCCATCTTCAGCGGTAAAATGATCGACAAGACCCACTGCACCGTGTCCTACTACACCAACAAGGACGGTGCCCACCGCATCCGCCAATTTGACCTGTACGCGGAATGATTCCACGTGAGAAAGCCCCCGACAACGGTCGGGGGCTTTTTGTTGCACTTTTCCGTTGCAGAACGGCGGAAACTGTGGTAGAATACAGGCATATACTATCCCTGCGAGGTGATTCCGAATGCGCTATTGCGGCTATCATACCCACACCACCTTCTCCGACGGCAAGAGCAGTATGGAGGAGATGGTGCTGTCTGCCATCCATCTGGGGATGCCCTGCATCGGCATATCCGACCACAGCGACAGCCCCTATCAGGACTACTGTATGCGGGTGGCGGATTATCCTGCCTATCTGGCCGAACTGAACCGACTGAAAGAAACCTACGCCGACCGCATCACCATACTGCGGGGCATCGAGCTGGACTCCCATTCCGACCCCGCCATCGTCAAGGAGCTGGATTATTTCCTCTGCTCGGTGCACGAGTTGGTGTTTGAGGATCGGTACTACGGCATCGACCACGCCGCCGAGCTGCAGACCGCCTGCATCAATAATGAGTTGGGCGGGGATAAGCTGGCCTTTGCCAAGGCGTATTTTGACGAGCTGGTCGCCCACGTGCAGCGCAACAAGCCCACCATCGTGGGGCATTTCGATGTCATCACCAAGTTCAGTCTGATGGACGAGAGCGACCCCGCCTATCAGCGGGTCGCCCTGGATGCCCTGGAAAAGATTGTCAAGGTCTGCCCCGTACTGGAGATCAACACCGGCGCCATCAGCCGCAAAAAGCGGGATATTCCCTACCCCGCCGACTTCATCCTCTCCGCCCTGCGGGAGATGGGGGGCAAGGTGATCCTGGGCGCCGACACCCACGCCGCCGACACCGTTGACTGCGCCTTTCCCCTGGCGGTGGACATCGCCAAAAAGAACGGATTTGACACCCTGCTGACCCTCTGGCCGGACGGCTTCCGCGAGGAGAAGATTTAAGATGTTGGGCGGATGTGGGCATCCGCCCCTACGGGCTCTGCCCGAGGTGGGGCGAAAA
>JAZQKF010000039.1:0-1920 GCA_045542015.1 Acutalibacteraceae bacterium | reverse complement strand
TGCCCTGGAGGATGAAACCTTTGCGGCGCTCATTACTGAGGCGGAGAAATATGTGGGATACCCTTATGTCTGGGGCGGCAGCAATCCCAACATCTCCTTTGACTGTTCGGGGTTCGTGTCCTGGGCGCTGACGGAAAGCGGCGTCTGCAATACGGGCAGGCTGGGAGCCCAGGGGCTATACAACATTTCCACTCCCGTATCGTCCGCAAATGCAAGACCGGGCGATCTGATCTTTTTTACAGGTACTTACGATACGCCGGGCGTTTCCCACGTGGGTATCTATGTAGGCGGTGGAAAAATGCTGCATTGCGGGGACCCGATCCAGTATGCCGATATCAATACGAGCTATTGGCAGTCGCACTTTTACGCATTCGGCAGACCGCCTTTTGATTGATCGGAGGTGAGCTTGATTTAATATCGTTTCCTATGGTGGCGGCGCGAACAGCACCGCCTTACTTGTGGGGCTGCAAAAGCACCGTATCCCCGTGGACCTGATCCTCTTTGCGGATACGGGCGGCGAGCACCCGCACACATACGCCTATCTTGACGTTATGGATAGATGGCTTGAAAGTCACGGTATGCCGAAGATCACGCGGGTATATAAGACCACGAAGGACGGACGGCGGCTGACGCTGGAGGATGAATGTCTGCAAAGCGGAACGCTCCCGTCAATCGCCTATGGCTTCAAACGCTGTTCATTAAAACACAAGATCGGACCGCAGGAGAAGTTTTGCAACAACTATCCTCCTTGCCGTGAGGTGTGGAGCAGCGGGAAAAAGGTGGTAAAGTTCATCGGCTATGACGCAGGCGAGCAGTACCGAAGTGATAAGGTCCTTCTGCGGGACCTGGCAGACCCCAAATACAGCAAGTGGTATCCCCTGATGGAATGGGGATGGAATCGGGAGGATTGTATCCGGGAGATCGAGGCGGCAGGATTGCCGCAGCCCGGTAAATCCTCCTGTTTTTTCTGCCCGAGTATGCGGGCGGAGGAAATCATCGACCTTCGGGAGCAGCACCCGGACCTGTTCCGTCGTGCTATCGCCCTGGAGGATAACGCCCGGCCTAATCTCAAAACGGTCAAGGGTCTGGGACGTAACTATTCTTGGAAAGACCGATTTTTGAAAGGAGATATTTAATCTATGGCAACTGTTGATAAAATCCGCAATGATATTGCGAAAACGAAAGAAAAGATCGCGGAGCTGCAGAAAAAGCAGCGTTCCCTGGAGGCGCAGCTTGCAGAGGAAGAAAACCTGGAGATCGTCCGTATGGTTAAGGCCGTGAAGATGGATAACAAGGAGCTCACAGCCTTCCTGAAGGCATACGCAAGCGGCCTCATTACGCTGCCCGAGGATATGATGGCGGCGGACAGCGGAGCCGAGCCCGAGGAAACGGAGGATATGAACGATGAAGCGTAAAGGAATGTTTCGACTTTTGGCCTGTCTTTTGGCGGTGGTGATGTGTACCACCGCTTTTTCTATGACCGCCTTCGCAAGTGACGGCGGCGCAGAAAGCGAGGAACCGCCCATTATCGAGGATACCGAGCCCACCGAGGGAACGGCGGATATCGAGTTTCAGATACCGGAGGAATATCTTTCTCTTTTGGAGGGGATCGACCTTTCCGGCATTGACCTTGACGCCATTATGGATACTGTTCTATCCTTCATCGGCGGCATGGGTGATGTTTCAGAAGAAGAAACAGAACCCGGACAGGTTGGAACCGTCACCACAAACGGAGCCCGATTGAACGTCAGAACGGGAGCCGGTCTTGATAACAGGGCTTTTACCCAGCTTGAAAACGGCGAGACCGTGGACGTGATCGGCACAGACGGCGAATGGGTCATGGTGCTTTTGCCTGAACGTATCGGCTACGTTCATTCCGATTATCTCACCGTAACGGATAAACCCATCGACACGGAGCCG
>JAZQKF010000038.1:0-1649 GCA_045542015.1 Acutalibacteraceae bacterium | reverse complement strand
TGACGTATATACCTATCTGCTGGATGCCGTCACCCGCCTGCTGACCACTGAGAACATCCTCACCGCCATTAAGGGGGTGGGCAACGTGGCCGCCTCTGTGGTGGATATTGTGATTGCGTTTATCGTGTCCCTGTATATGCTGGGCGGCCGTGAGCATCTGGTGGCGGCGCTGAAGAATTTCCTCGGCCTGTTCTTTAAGCCCCGTACTTTGGCTACCATGAGCGACTACGGTCACCGTTCCGCCGTAATCTTTACTAAGTATTTCTACGGCGCTCTGCTGGATGCACTGGCCGTGGGCGTGGTGGTTTCCATTGGTCTGCTGATCTTCCGTGTGCCCTATGCGGTGCTGATGGGTATGGTGCTGGGTCTGATGAATATGATCCCCTACTTCGGCGCCATTGTGGGTAGCATTGGCATTGGCTTGGTGACCCTGCTGACCACCAATATTTACACCGCCATCGGCGTGGTGATCTACGTCGTGGTGGTGCAGCAGGTGGATGCGAACATTATCCAGCCCCGTGTAGTGGGTGGATCCGTGGGACTGCGTCCCATCTACGTACTGCTGAGCATCACCCTGTTTGGCGGTCTGTTTGGTTTCTGGGGCATCTTCCTTGCCCCGCCGTTGATGGCGATTGTGCAGATGTTGGTGCGGGATGCGATTATCCGTCGCAACCGTCTGCAGGAACAAAGCACCAAGAGCGCGGAGTAAAAGAAACAGCCGGTTGACCCCAACGGGATCAACCGGCTTTTTTGGGCCTGTGCAACCCTCAGTTGACAGATTATCAAGTCCAATTGGTGGAAAATCTATCGCTATTTGTGTATAATGGGGGCAGAACAGTTCAAAGGAGAGAAACGGATGACTATCGGTGAGCAAATTTATCGGCTGCGCACAGCCCGCAGCATGTCGCAGGAGGATTTGGCGGATCGTCTGGATGTATCCCGACAATCTATTTCTAAGTGGGAAACCAACGCGGCCACCCCCGAGCTGGAAAAGCTGATTCGCTTGTGTCTCCGGGGAGGTTGTTCATGTGTTGGCGTCTACTCGACGTTCGCCTACGGCGAAGTCGGTCGAATATGCGGCACAGCCGCATATTCAAGGTATCTCCAGTGAATAAACAAAAAGGACACGGTAAGAAACCGTGTCCTTATTGTTTATGTTGGCGTCTACCTATCGTTCCGGGCCGCTTCCAGCCAAGTATTGTCGGCACGAGTGAGCTTAACTGCTGTGTTCGGGATGGGAACAGGTGTACCCTCACCGTCATCAACACCAACTCTGTGCCAAGGCGCTTTACCTTAGCGGGGTCTCAGGACCCTCAGAACTGAATAAAGTCACTTCAGAAAGGAACGTGAACGAAGAACCTACAGCGGATGCGGGCATCACACCGCATTCCACCAAAAAACATTCGATTACATCAACCGAACTTGTAGGTCAAGCCCTCGATCTATTAGTACTGCCAAGCTTAAAGTGTCACCACTCTTACACACGCAGCCTATCAACCATGTAGTCTTCATGGGATCTTACCTGATTACTCAGTGGGATATCTTATCTTAGGGTCGGCTTCACGCTTAGATGCTTTCAGCGTTTATCCGCTCCGCACATAGCTGCCCAGCTGTGCCACTGGCGTGACAACTGGTGCACCAGAGGTGCG
>JAZQKF010000037.1:0-1636 GCA_045542015.1 Acutalibacteraceae bacterium | reverse complement strand
CGCGGACTCAGGCAGGCTGTCGTGCTTACCCTCGATGATCTCCGCAAAGCCTCGGATGGTCTCGCTGATCGGCACATACACGCCGGGCACGCCGGTGAACTTCTCGGACACGTCGAAGGGCTGGGACAGGAAGCGCTGGATCTTACGTGCGCGGCCGACCAGCAGCTTGTCCTCGTCAGACAGCTCGTCCATACCCATGATGGCGATGATGTCCATCAGCTCGGTGTAACGCTGCAGGATACGCTGCACCTCGCGGGCCACGCGGTAGTGCTCCTCGCCCACGATGTCGGGAGAGAGGATACGGGAGGTGGACTCCAGCGGGTCAACAGCGGGATAGATGCCCTGGGACGCGATGGAACGGGCCAGAACGGTCGTGGCGTCCAGGTGGGAGAAGGTCGTGGCGGGAGCGGGGTCAGTCAGGTCGTCCGCAGGGACGTAAACGGCCTGCACGGACGTGATGGAGCCCTTGCGGGTAGAGGTGATGCGCTCCTGCAGCGTACCCATTTCAGTGGCCAGGGTGGGCTGGTAGCCAACGGCGGAGGGCATACGGCCCAGCAGCGCGGACACCTCGGAGCCAGCCTGGGTGAAACGGAAGATGTTGTCGATGAACAGCAGCACGTCCTGGTTTTCCTGGTCGCGGAAGTACTCGGCGACGGTCAGGCCGGCCAGGCCCACGCGCATACGGGCTCCCGGAGGCTCGTTCATCTGGCCGTAGACCAGCGCAGTATTCTTCAGAACGCCGGATTCCTTCATCTCGTTGTACAGGTCGTTGCCCTCGCGGGTACGCTCGCCAACGCCGGTGAAGACGGACAGGCCGTTGTGCTGCTTGGCGATGTTGTTGATCAGCTCCATGATCAGAACCGTCTTACCAACGCCGGCGCCGCCGAACAGGCCGATCTTGCCGCCCTTGGAGTAGGGGCAGATCAGGTCGATGACCTTGATGCCGGTCTCCAGGATTTCGGTGGAGGTGGCCAGCTCGTCATACGCAGGAGCGGGACGGTGGATATCCCAGCGCTCGCCCTCAACAGGGGCGCCGTTGTCCACCACGTCGCCCAGGACGTTGAAGATGCGGCCCAGGGTCTGGCGGCCGACGGGCACGGAAATGGCCGCGCCGGTATCGGTGACAACAGAGTCACGCTGCAGGCCGTCGGTAGAGGCCATGGCGATGCAGCGGGCGGTGTTGTCGCCAATGTGCTGGGCGACCTCGACCGTCAGCTTGCGCTCGCCGATCATGACCGTCAGGGCCTGATGGATGGGCGGAAGGCCGCCCTTTTCGAAACGGACGTCAACAACAGGTCCCATGACCTGCGCGACAATACCCGTGTTGGTATTTGCCAAAGGTATAACCCCCTTCTTTTGGTAGGGTAATCATCATCTGCGGGGTCAGCTGCCGCTGCCCGCAACGATCTCCGTGATTTCCTGGGTGATGGCGCCCTGGCGCGCACGGTTGTACTGCAGCTGCAGATCATCGATCATCGCGCGGGCATCCTTGCCTGCGGAGTCCATGGCCATGCGGCGGGCAGTGACCTCGCTGGCGAAGGACTCGCGGATGCAGGCCATCAGGATACCGGCGATGTAATCCGGCACGGTAGCATTGAGGATGGTCTCCTCATCCGGCTCGAAGATGGCGGAGATA
>JAZQKF010000036.1:0-13842 GCA_045542015.1 Acutalibacteraceae bacterium | reverse complement strand
GGGGGCTGTCGATAGCGGCCTGCGCTGCCATCTCGGCCTTATCCTTGCCCTCACCGAAGCCGATGCCCATATGGGCATAGCCGGCATCCTTCATAATGGCGGTCACGTCGGCAAAGTCGAGGTTGACGAAGGCATCCATCGTGATCAGCTGCGAGATGGACTGCACACCCTGGCGAAGCACATCATCCACCTTGGCGAAGGCGCTGGCCATCGGCAGCTTTTGCTCTTTGAAATTCTGCAGACGCTCGTTGGGGATGACCACCAGGCTATCGACCTGCTCGCGCAGGTTGCGAATGCCGTTCTCGGCCTGCTCCATACGCTTGCGGCCCTCGAAGTTGAAGGGCTTGGTGACGATGGCGACGGTGAGGATGCCCAGATCGCGTGCGATCTCTGCCACGACGGGAGCCGCACCGGTGCCGGTGCCGCCGCCCATACCGGCGGTAACGAACACCATATCCGCACCCTTCAGCGCGGCAACGATCTCGTCACGGCTCTCCTCGGCGGCACGCTGGCCGCGCTCGGGGTTGCCGCCGGCGCCGTGACCGCGGGTCAGCTTTTCACCGATCTGAATCTTATGGGTGGCCAGGGACACGTCCAGCACGGCGGCGTCGGTGTTGATGGCCATAAACTCTACACCGCGGACGTCGGCACGGATCATACGGTTGATGGCGTTGCCGCCGCCACCGCCCACGCCGATGACCTTGATGGTGATGCTGTTATTGGGGACTGCCGGAGCAATTTCAATGAATCCCATATTCTCGTCCTCCTATTTATACAAGCAGTTGATTCGCTTTATAGATTTATACACGATATATTGTATCACGAATGAAACGCATTTTCAACCGCTATTTTAAAAAAATACAATATTTTTTGGAAGAATTTTGTCGGCACGAAAAAACGGCGGAGGCAAGTGCCTCCGCCGTGATGTTTATTCGGTGGGTTTGGTTTTATCGGTCTTCTTATCCGTCTTTTTGTCGGATGTCTTATCCGACTGCAGCTCCTCCGGCGGGGTGTAGATCACCTTATCGTTGTCCGGCTTATCATCCGCAAAGGTGCGCATATCCAGCCGTCCGCCGGCATTGACGCCGTTATTCTGATAGAACACCGGCAGGGTGTCCACCAGCATAGCGATCTGGGCGGGGATGTTGGTATCGTTGCCCAGCACCACCTGCAGACGTCCGTTGAGAGTCAGGCAGATGCGGGTCTTTACGGTCATATCCACACCGGTGACACCCTCCAGATCGTACTGGGTGACCGAGGCGTCCAGCAGACGGGTGATGCGCAGACTGCGCTCGTCCAGCAGAGGAGAGCCGATCGCCTGACCGGTCAGGGTGGCGCCCTCAATGCGCAGTACGCCCTCCGGCGGGTCGCCCTCGGTGACGTGCTCCAGCGCCTGGTTGTTATCGCCCACGATCATCCAGCCGTCCTCTACCTTGACCGCCGCCATCACCACCGTTTCGGTCAGGCGGATGCGCAGGGTGCCGAACTGCACGTTGCTGATGGTGACGGAATTCAGATAGGGCAACTCCTCCAGCAGGCGGTCGTGAGCCTCTACCTTATTGACACCCAACAGGCTCTGTCCCACGTACAGACCGCTGGTCTCGATGATCTGCTTATCGGAATAGCGGGTGTCCCCCTCCACGACGATGTCCTGCACCGCCAGGAAGTTGGTGGTCTCACCCCGCTTGCTCTGCTGGGTGCCCACGATCTTCATCACGATCAGCGCGCCCACCAGCACCAGCACCAGAATCACCGCCAGCACCAGGGTCGTGCGGATGATCATCAGCTTGCGCCGTTTACGGGCGCGAGCCTTCTTGCGCGCCTCCATCAGATTGTCCGGTTGTTTTGTGTTCATAACATCCATCCTTTACGTTATCCGTGGGCAAACGGCGAATGCTCGCCCCCACGTCCTTTAGGCAACGGATCATATCCTCGTATCCGCGGTCCAGATGATGAAGCTCCTCCACCCGCGTTTCGCCGACGGCGGCCAGACCCGCCACCACCAGCGCCGCACCGCCCCGCAGGTCGGTGCAACGGACAGCCGCCCCCTGCAGGGGTGTGCCGCCCTCCACCACCGCCACCCGTCCATCCACGCGGATGCGGGCGCCCATGCGGGCCAGCTCATCCACGTAGCGGTAGCGGTTTTCAAATATGGTCTCCACAAAAACGGAGGTGCCCTGCCCTACGCAGGCCGCCGCCAGCAGCGGCGCCGCCGCGTCGGTGGGAAACCCGGGATAGGGCAACGTCCGTATAAACCCCAGCCGCCCCAATGAGCGGGGGGCCTGTATCCGCAGTCCATCCTCCCGCACGGTGACGGTGCATCCTGCCTGCTGTAGGCAGGGCAAGGTGGGCGCCACGGTGTGGGGGTCGGCGGCGGTAAGAAGCAGGTCACCGCCGGTGACCGCCGCCGCCGCCAGATAGGTGGCGGTCTCAATGCGATCCGCCATCACCCGATGGGCACAGGGGGTGAGGGACGGAACGCCCTCGATGGTTATGTAACCGCTTTCATACCCCGAAATACGGGCTCCGCAGGCGTTTAGGAAACGGCAGAGATCGCCGATCTCCGGCTCTCTGGCCGCATTACGCAGGCGGGTGGTACCGCGGGCGGTACAGGCCGCCAGCACCACGTTTTCGGTGGCGCCCACACTGGGGAAGTGCAGGGTGATGTCCGCCCCGTGCAGGCGTTCGGCGGCGCAGTGCAGGCGCCCGTGGCTCTCCTCCACCGTCACACCCATCTGCCGCAGAGCGGACAGGTGCAGGTCGATGGGACGGGGTCCCAGCTCACAGCCTCCGGGATAGGTCAACTCACAGCCGCCGCAGCGTGCCACCACCGCCCCCAAAAACACGATGGAGGAGCGCATCTCCCCCATCAGGCGGTCGGGAATATCCCTGCCGCTCGGCGCGGTGGCATCCACCGTGACCAGGTGGTCCTGTCGGGTCACCCGACAGCCCAAATGCCGCAAGATCTCCATAGCGGCGGTTACATCCGACAGGTGGGGGCAATTATCGATCTCACAGACCCCCGACACCAGCAGGGTAGCCGCCAGCAGCGGCAGGGCGCTGTTTTTGGCGCCGTGGATGGGAACGATCCCCTCCAGGCGGTTGCCCCCGATAATATGTATTCTCTCCATACAGACGCCTCCTCTCCACACACCCAATGTATGCAGGGGGGATTTGTCCCGTGGCGATTATTTTTTCAGTAATTCCTCCACCGCATTCAGAATGCGGGTGTCGGCGTCCAGTATGGCCGCCTCACGCACACGGCGGCTCATCTCCTCCAGACGGGCGGAGTCGCCGGTGGCATCGCACACCGCCTCCCACAATCGGTCGGCGGTCAGGTCCTTCTCTTCAATACAGATGGCGGCACCCCTTTCCACCAGCACCATCGCGTTGTGATACTGATGATTCTCCGCCACGTAGGGGGAGGGAATCAGGATAGCGGGTTTGCCCGCGGCGGGCAGCTCGCTGAGGGTCATAGCGCCGCAACGGCAGATAACCAGATCCGCCGCCGCCATACAACGGGGCATATCGTCAATATACTCCCGCACGGTGATGCCGTCGGCGGACAGGGGCATCCCCATCTCCTGAAGCTGTGCCTTCATAGCAGCATAGCCCGCCTTGCCGGCGCCGTGGATGTGCTGCAGCTTACCGCTGTCGCGGCTGCGGCGCAACACCTCGGCCATCGCCTCGTTGATGCGGGCGGCGCCCAGACTGCCACCGAAGGACAGCACCAGCGGACGGGCGTCCAGCCCCAGCTCCTCACGGGCCTTTTGCTTGTCCAGGGTGAGAAAATCCGCCCGCAGAGGATTGCCGGTCACCACGGCGGTGACCCCCTCCGGCAGGTGACGGCGGGCGTCCTCACTGCACAGCAGGACAAGCGCGCCCTCACGACCCAGCATCTTCACCGTAACGCCGGGATAGGCGTTGGACTCGTGCACCGCGGTGGGCACACCGGCGCGGATGGCCTCCCGCAGCACGGGACCGCACACGTAGCCGCCGGTGCCGATGGCCAGGTCGGGTTTGAATTCCTTAACGATTCTCTTTGACTGGGTGGAAGCGGTGAGCACATTTACCGCCGCCATTATATTGCGACCGATATTCTTCAGCGACAAACGGCGCTGAAATCCCCGCACCGTGACGGTACGGATGGGATAACCCGCCGCCGGCACCAGCTGAGTCTCCATACGACCCGTGGCGCCCACGAACAAAAACTCGGCATCGGGATATTTCTCTTTCAGCAGGTCGGCGATGGCCAGTGCAGGATTAATGTGTCCCGCGGTGCCGCCACCGGTCATCAGTATACGCATAGGACTGCCTCCTTTAGGGTAGAGCGACTAATCCGAACCCGCCTTAAAGCGGCGGATTTTGGCGCTTTTCACCCTATTTGTTCTCGAAAGGCATACAGCCTTTCATCACCCAAATAGAATAAAAATCACTCAAAATCTGCTCGCTTTCAGGTCGCAGATTTTAGGGAGAAGGGATTTTTGTTCTATCAAGGCACAAGACGGAGCAAATGCTGTATGCATTTGCGAGTATTTTAACGAAGATAGAGCGGAAATCCATCTTCCTAAAACGGAGTTCGGATTTGTCGCTCTACCCTAGAGCTTTTCCATCCGCGACTGGCGTGACACCGCCAGCACCACGCCCATCTGTACCATCAGCATCAGCAGCGACGTGCCGCCGTAGCTGAAGAAGGGCAGGCTGATGCCGGTATTGGGCATCAGATTGGACACCACCGCCACGTTCAGCGCCACCTGCAGACCGATCTGAATGGTCAGACCCAGCGCCAGCATACAGCCGAACTTATCCGGCGCCCGCATGGCGATCCGCAGACCCCGCCACACCAGCAGAGCAAACAGCAGCAGCACCAACACGGCGCCGATGAGACCCATCTCCTCACAGAAGATGGAGAAAATAAAGTCGTTCTGAGGTTCCGGCAGGAACAGGTGCTTCTGGCGGGAGTTGCCGGGACCCTGCCCCATCAGACCGCCGGAGCCGATGGCGTACAGCGACTGCACCGTCTGCCAGGCGTGGTCACGACCGGATATACCGTCGGCAAAGGTGATCTCGTTGGCAAAGGATTCCAGCGGGTGCAGCCACACGGCGATACGGTCCTGCTCGTAGCCGAGCACCACCACCATCACCAGCACGCCCACCACGCCGAGACCGATTATCCCCGCAATATAGCCCAGGGGTACACCGCCCACAAACATCATCACCAGACCCAGCATCACCAACAGCATGGTGCCGGACAGGTGGGGCTCGATCACCACCAGCAGGCAGGTGAGCGCCAAAATCCCCATCAGAGGTAAAAAGCCCTTGGTCAGCTTTTTTATATCCTTATAATGCTGGGAAATATAATGGGCAAACAACAGTATCAACGTAAACTTGGCGATCTCCGAGGGCTGAATGGTGATGCTGCCGATCTGGATCCAGCGGTGGATGCCGGTCTCGGAGGGCATAAAATACGCCACGATCAGCAACAGGATGCTGGCGCCGTGACCGATCCACGCCACCCAGTGAAGATAATGGTAATCCATCATCGACACCGCCAGCATAATCACAAAGCCCGCCACCGCAAAGATCAACTGCTTGCGGATATAGAAAAAGCTGTCGCCCTCGTATTCAAAGGCGTATACGTGGCTGGCGGAATACAGGGTCGCCAGACCGACGATCAGCACGATCATCAGCAGCACAAAGAACTGCATATCGAAGCCGCTGGATAAATTAAACAGCGGGGGTAATTTTGGCTTTTTGCCCGCGGCGGACTGCCGACGGGGCATGGGAACGGTGTTTCCTCCTGCCATAATATACGCTCCTTTCCGTCAAAATAATGGGGACTCCCCCCCTCTCGGCTATCAGCCGAAATACTGCAGCAGAATGGCGCCGATACCGCCCACCAGCGTCACGGCGGAGAAGACCAGCACGATCTTATTCTCGCTCCAGCCGCACATCTCAAAATGATGGTGCAGGGGGCTCATCTTAAACAGACGCTTACCGTGAGTCAGCTTAAAGTACGTTACCTGTAGGATAACCGACAAATTCTCGGCTATGTACAGAATGCCGATGGGCACCAGCAGGAAGGGCTGCTCAATGCCAAAGGCCAGAGCGGTCAGGGCACCGCCGATAAACAGCGAGCCGGTATCGCCCATAAATACCTGGGCGGGATGGAAATTCCACAACAGGAAGCCGGACAGCGCACCCGCCAGGGCGGCGGCCAGCACGCTCTGGGTCAGCTGACCCGTCAGACCTCCCAGCAGCATCAGCGCCAGCGACGCCACAAAGCCGGTCAGTCCGCACAGACCGTCCACGCCGTCGGTGAGGTTGGTGGCGTTGGTCATCGCCACGATGACGAACACCGTAAAGGGGATGTACCAGAAGCCCCAGTCCACCGGACCGATGAAGGGGATGGAGAACACGCCGCCGCGATAGCAGTACATCAGCACCGCGTACCCCGTAGCCACCACCAGCTGGGCGATCAGCTTCTGGATGGCGGTCAAACCCAGATTGCGTTTTTTCACCACCTTGATGAAGTCGTCGGCGAAGCCGATGACGCCGCAACCGAAGGCCAGACCGATGCCGCCCCAGTAACGGACCTTTTCATACGCAGACATAAACATATGCGCCGGCTGCAGGAAATAGATGAGCCACGCACACAGCAGCGCCGCCACCAGAAAACCGGCCATAAACAGGATGCCGCCCATGGTGGGGGTACCCTGCTTCTTTTCATGCCAGGAGGGACCCTCCTCGCGGATGGTCTGACCGAACTTCAGCCGCGCCAGCCACGGGATCACCCAACGACCCAGCACCGCCGCCACCACAAAGGATACGACGCCGGCCACTGCCAAAATCAATCCGTTCATAATTTAATCCTCCTTGGCCAATGCCTCGGCCACCACTTCACGCTCATCCAGATGGATGGTTTCTTCCTTCAATATCTGATAGGTTTCGTGTCCCTTGCCCGCCAACAGGATGGTGTCACCGCTGCGGGCATTGTCAATGACCCAATGGATGGCCTCTACGCGGTTCTCAACCACCGTGTAGGGGGTGTCCTTATCCCGCACACCCACCAGAATGTCCTCAATGATGGCGGCGGGATCCTCGGAGCGGGGGTTATCCGACGTGACCACCAGATAGTCCGACAGCTCTGCCGCCACAGCGCCCATCAGAGGGCGCTTGGTTTTATCCCGATCGCCGCCGCAGCCGAACAGGGTCACCAGGCGACCGGTGCAGCACTGCTTCAGCGTGCGGCAGATATTGTCCAGTCCGTCGGGGGTGTGGGCATAGTCAATGACCACGGTGAAATCCCGTCCGGTGGGTACCACCTCGGCGCGGCCCTTGACACCGCTGGCGGCGGACAGCGCCTCCACCACCTTATCAAAGGGCAGACCCAGCTGCAGGCACACGGTAGCGGCGCACAAACCGTTGTACACCGAGAACTCACCGGGGATCTGCATATTCACCCGCCCGATCTGACCCACGCCCACCAGCTCAAAGTCCACGCCGTCTGCGCGGTAGCGGATGTTGCGCGCCACGTAGTCGGCGCTGTCGCTGTGGGCGGAATAGGTGGTCAGGGGGCAGGGCAGCTCCGCCGACATAGCGGGTGCCCAGCTGTCGTCCATATTCACAATAGCCGCACGGCTCAGGGAGAACAGCTCCTTTTTCGCCAGCATATAGTTCTCCATAGTGCCGTGATAGTCCAAATGATCCTGAGTGAGATTGGTGAACACGCCCACCTCATACTCACAGCCGGCCACACGGCGCTGATCCAGCGCGTGGGAGGACACCTCCATCACGCAATAGTCACAGCCCTCCACCACCATCAGCGCCAGCAGGCTCTGCAGGTCGTAGGGGTCGGGGGTGGTGTGGCGGGCGGGCAGGCGGCGGTCACCGATGAGATTATGGATGGTGCCGATGAGACCCACCTTATACCCCTGATGCTCCAGCATAGACTTGATCAGAGTGGTGGTGGTGGTCTTTCCGTTGGTGCCGGTGACGCCCACCATCTTCAGACGGGAGGCGGGATGACCGAACCAATTGGCGCAGACCTGCGCCCACGCCATACGGGTGTTATCCGCCATCAGCTGGGTGCGCAGACCCATATCCCGCTGCACCACCACCGCGGCGGCGCCGTCCTGCTCTGCCTGCGGGGCAAATTGGTGTCCGTCCATCGCCGTACCGGCGATGCACACAAACAGGCAACCCGGCTCCACACGGCGGGAGTCGCAGGTGATGGAGGAGATCTCGGTATCCTCCTCAATATACGGATTGGCAATGCCCGTCCCCTTCAGCAGTTCGTACAGCTTCATACAAAACTTCCTTTCCTTATCCCTCACGGGTATCGGTGTAGACAAAATTCACCTTGATCACCGTGCCGCGCGGCACCTTGGTGCCGGCGCGCACCGACTGACTGTTGGCGCTGGCGGCGGCACTGGAGCCGCCCACCAGACCGGTCATCTGCACGTTAATGCCCATCTGGGCGGCGATGCTGTTTACCTCGGTCACCGAGCGCCCCACAAAGTTGGGTACGGTGACCATATCCAGGTCTTCCTCCTCGGTGTACAGCAGCACCGTGCCGCCGGCGGGAATGGACTGACCCGCCTCCGGCACCTGACGTACCACCTTATCGCCGTCCCCCACCACCTTGGCCTTCAGACCGGCGTTGACCACCTTAGTCTGTGCCGCGGTAGCGGTCTGACCCACCGCCGAGGGGACGGTGCGGGACAAAGACGCCAGCTCGTCGGCGGTGTAGGAGGGCTCGATGCCCAAATGGGGCAGGATGGATTCAAATATCTTCTGCGCCACGGGGGCGGACAGGGTGCCGCCGTAGCGAATCGCGGTCTGGGGATCGTCCAGCAGCACCAGCACCGCCACCTTGGGGTCATCGGCGGGGGCAAAGCCGCTGAAGGAGGCGACCACGTCGTCCTCATTCTCCACGGTATCCCGCTTTTCGGAGGTGCCGGTCTTTCCGGCTACACGGTAGCCGGCCACGTACGCATTCTTGGAGCCGCCGCCGTTGACGATATCCCCCAGGATATCGCACAGGTGGCGGGAGGTGTCGGCGGAGATGATCTGCCGCTTGATCTGGGGCTGGGTCTCGCTGACCACGTTGCCGTCGGCGTCCAGCACCTTCGACACCACGTAGGGGGTCACCAGCTTGCCGCCGTTGGCGATGGAGCACATAGCGGTGATCATCTGGATGGGGGTCACCTTAAAGGTCTGGCCGAAGGAGGCGGTGGCCAGAGAGGATTCCGTCTGCATCAGCGTGGATGCGCTGTGATACAGACCCTCGTTGGACATCTCGCCCTGCATATCGATGCCGGTCTTTTCGGTAAAGCCGAAGCCATTGAAATACTTATAATAGGTGCTGGCGCCGATCTTCAGACCCAACTGCACAAAGTAGGGGTTGCAGGAATTGGACACCGCCTGCCGCAGATTCAGAATACCCATATGACTGCGGGTGTGGCAGCTGATGTTCCAGCCGGCTACATTGATAGAACCGCGACAGGCAAAGGAGGTGTTTTCGGTAGCCAGACCCTCCTCCAGCGCCATGGCGGTGGTGAACACCTTAAACACCGAGCCGGGCTCGTAGGTCTCGGTGATGGCCTTATTGTTCCACTGCAGCTGGCGGGCGGAGGACAGCGCCGTCGCCTTATCGTCGCCGGACAATTCCTCCAGCATCTCCAGGGTGGTGGGGTCGGTGACGGTGAAGGGGTCGTTGGGGTTAAAGTCCCCCTTGGTCGCCATCGCCAGCACGGCGCCGGTATTCACGTCCATCACGATGGCCACACCGCGATGCAGGGTGCCGGTGTTGGTCACCGCCTCGCCCAGATACTTCTCGGTATACATCTGCACGGTGGGATCGATGGTGGTCACCAGACCGTAGCCGTTGACCGCGTCCACCACCTTGGTGTACTCCATGGTGGTGGGCATCTCGTTGCCGATGCCGTTCTGAGCGGTGACAATGCGCCCGGGAGTGCCGGACAGCACCGACTCGTACTTGATCTCCAGACCGTACAGACCGTTGTTGTCCGAGCCGGTAAAGCCCAGCACGTTGGCGGCCATACTACCCTGGGGATAGTATCTCTTATAATCGGTGATAATATAAAAGGCGTAGGACAGTCCGTTCTGATTCACCCAGTCGGAGAACTCGTTTTTATCCTTATATTCCACCTTGGACTTGATGACCTCGTACTGGGAATAGGTTTTACCGGTCTGCTCGTACAATTCATCCTCGTCCAGTTTAAACATCTCGGCCAGGTCCTTGGCGATGCGACGGCGCATCAGCTCCAGACCCTCCTCCTTGCTCAGCTCCTTATCCTTATCCACGCCCTCCAGATTCTTCCAGTTGCAGCCGGCGATATTCTTGGGGGACATAATGATCTTCCACACGTCGGCGGACTCCGCCAGCGGCTGCATATTGGAGGCATAGATGGGACCGCGCTTAGCGGACACCACCGTATCGCTCAGCTGCTGGGACACCGCGCGGCGCTGCCAGTCCTCGGCCTCGAATATCTGCAGCCAACCCAAGCGGAGGATATTGGCGGTGAACAGAATACCGACCACCAGCCATACCGCTATCTGGGCGCGAACACGCATCTGTCTGGGGGCGGTGCGGGTGGTGGGGGAACTACTCTTCTTGTTCATAGAGGCCGTCCTTTCTCCCCCATTCGGGGGTGATCGACACCCTTCGGCATCGGAAAATATCACGGTAATAAAACAACAAAACGAGAGTCAAGATCACCTCTCAACTCTCGATGCTGTGCCTACTTAGCGGCGGCGCCACAGACGGTGCCGCCCTACACTATAAATAGGTATGCAGGCAGACACGCATTATGCCGCCCGTTATGACAAAAAGTCCTGTATGGCGATCCACGCCTTACGAAACCAGCTGTCATTCTCTGAGGGGAGGGACACCTGATCCTGTTCCTGCGACTCAATGTAGTAGATCTGGTTACTGCCCACGGGAACCAACCCGTTCTCCTGGGCGTAGAGATTCACCTGCTCGGCGCCGGTCAGGGCCGCCAGCTCGGAGTCCAGACGCACGCTCTCGGAATCCAGCGCCTCGGAATATTTCATCTGATCTGCCAGCTCCTGCTTCATCTCGGTGAGCACCACGCGACCGGTGATGAAGAAGCCCACGGCGCCCATCACCAGCAGTCCCAACACCAGGTAGACCACTACGTTGAGCACCGACTGCCGACGGGTACGGCGGCGGGTGTCTTCCTGCACTTTTTTATTGTTCTTCAGCGCCACAAGGCGTGCCTCACGGGGCTGAAACAGCTCCAGGTCGTATGCCCGATTGGTCTGTGCCACGGTGTCTACCTCCTTTCTGTTGGGTTATCGGTAACCGTTATTCGTAACGGTCGTGTAGTTTCTCAATACAGCGCAGTTTAGCGCTGCGGCTGCGGGGGTTGTCCGCCAGCTGAGCATCGGTGGCGGTGGCGGGCTTTTTGGTGATCAGCCGTGCCGCAGGGGTGCGTCCGCAGACGCACACGGGGAAATCGCGGGGGCAGGTGCAACCCTGTCGAAAATCCTGAAAGCGGTTCTTCACCATGGCGTCCTCCAGCGAGTGGAAGGTGATGATCGCCAGGCGACCGCCCTCATTCAAACAATCAAAGGCGGTGTCCAGCGCCGCCGACAGGCAATCCAGCTCGCCGTTGACCGCGATGCGCAGTGCCTGGAACACCCGCCGTGCGGGATGTCCGTCGCGGCGGGCTGCCGCCGGAACCGCGCGGCTGATGATGTCCGCCAGCTGCAGGGTGGTCTCGATGGGGTGCTTGTCCCGCTCACGCACAATGGCGCGGGCGATGGGGCGGGAGAATTTCTCCTCGCCGTATTTCCAGAAAATGTCCGCCAGCGCCTTTTCATCCAGCGTGGCGACCAAATCGGCGGCAGAGGTGCCGCTCTGACTCATCCGCATATCCAGCGGTGCGTCGTGGTGATAGGAAAAGCCGCGCTCCGGAGCATCCAGCTGATGAGAGGACACGCCGATGTCCAGCAGGATGCCGTCCACACCGGAGATACCCAGCTGGTCCAGCACCTGCCGCATATGCACAAAGTTGCTCTGCACCACCGTGGCGGGCAAGCCCGCCAGCCGCGCCGACGCCGCCTTAATCGCGTCGGGGTCCTGGTCCAACGAGATCAACCGACCGGTGGTCAGTCGGGAGGCGATGGCGTGGGAGTGTCCCCCGCCGCCGGCGGTGCCGTCCAGATAGATGCCGTCGGGACGGATGCCCAGCGCCTCTATGGTTTGATCCAGCAGCACCGGACGGTGATAGGTCTGTTCCGCCATCAATGCCACCTCACTTACTTTCGTATCGTTATCAGAAACCGTACTTGATGAACTCTTCCTCAAGTTTATCGTCGGTCATATCCTCCATCACCTGCTCATACACGGCAGGATTCCAGATCTCGGCGCGACGACCGGCGCCGATAATGAGACAGGGTTTCTCCAGCCCCGCCTTGGCAATCAAATTCTTGTTCAGCAGGATGCGGCCCTGTGCATCGGGGGTCACGTCCTCGGCGGACTCGGTCACCTTGCGCAGCAGCTTGCGGGTCTCGGCCATGGGAGCCTCGGTGATCTTCTGCAAGAGGCTATCCCACTCCTCAAGGGAGTACAGGCTGACACAGCGGTCCAGCACGCAGGCGGCGATAAAGGTGTCGCCCAATTTCTCGCGGAGCTTGACGGGCACGAAAACGCGACCCTTGGCATCCATATTGTGTTCAAAGCGTCCGTACAGCATCATACCCGTCACCTCCAATTCGTTATTATTTTGGGGGGCGATTTTCGTCTCCCCCACGGGGCTGTGGAAAACTTTGTGGAAACTGTGGAAAATCACCACTTTGCACCACATTGATGCACTTTCCACCACGTACACCCATTATAAAGGATGTTTTGCAAAAAATCAATAGTAAATTTTACCTTTTTTATAAATAAGGGAAATTTTTCGGCAAAGCGCTGAAAAGGCGCAAAAAAAGAGCCTGTGGCAATCATCGGTTGCCACAGGCTCCTTGTGGAATATTGTAAATGTTAGAATCCCAATCCGTAACCGCTGATAAAATCGGGTTGCGGTTATCGGCAAAAGGCTTTTTCGTCAGCAAAGGCAAAAAGCGCAGGCAATACTGGATGTATTGCCGAGCATTTTTGGCAAAGATGGCGGAAAAGAATTTGACGAGAATCGTGACTAAGATTTGTATCAGTGGTTACACATTAAACAAGAACTCGACCACGTCGCCGTCCTGCATCACGTACTCCTTGCCTTCGGTGCGGAGCACACCCTTGGCGCGGGCGTCCGCCAGACTGCCGCACTCCATCAGCGCGTCAAAGGCGATGACCTGGGCGCGGATGAAACCGCGCTCGAAGTCGGTGTGGATGCGGCCGGCGGCCTTGGGCGCCTTCCAGCCCTTGTGGATGGTCCAGGCGCGGACCTCCTTTTCACCGGCGGTGAGGAAGGAAATGAGACCCAGCAGCGAATAACTCTTCTGAATCAGGCGATCCAGACCGGAGTTGGTCAGACCCAGCTCGGACAGGAACAGCAATTTCTCTTCCTCGTCCATATCCACGATGTCCGCCTCCATCTGGGCGCAGATGGGCAGCACCTCGGCGCCCTGCTCGGCGGCCAGCGCCGCCACCTTCTGATAGTGGGGGTTGCCGGTGGGCTCGCCGCCGGCAAAGTCGTCCTCCGACAGGTTGGCGGCGTAGATGATGGGCTTGGAGGTGAGCAGAGCCATCTGCCCCATCATACCCACCTCGTCCTCGTCGCAATCCAGCGCGCGGGCGGGCTTGCCACCCTCCAAGAGGTCGTACAGCCGCTTTAGGAAATCCAGCTCCTTCTGCAG
>JAZQKF010000035.1:0-5119 GCA_045542015.1 Acutalibacteraceae bacterium | reverse complement strand
CGAACGGTCGAGGGATTTTTCGATCAATCCAACGTTTTGTAGCCCTGCGCCTCCACAGCCGCGCGGAGCTCCGGCTCCTCAACCTCTGTGGACAGGGTCACGGTGGCGGTACCGCTCAGGCGGTCTGCCACGGCGCTCTCGACGCCGGGGATGCCCTCCAGCGCCTCCTTAACATGCGCCTCACAACGGGGGCACATCATTCCCTCGACCTTGATAGTTTTCTCCATAGTCGCTTCCTCCTTATGATGATGATGAGATATTTCACAGCAATCACCGTCACAGCTAGTATGCTCCGACGGATGCATCTTAAACAGGCTTAGTTGCAACGTGTTTGTCATCACGCAGAAGCTGGACAGACACATCGCCGCCGCGCCGAACATCGGATTCAACTGCCAGCCGAACAGCGGAATGAACGCTCCGGCTGCCAGCGGAATACCGATGGCGTTGTAGAAAAACGCCCAGAACAGATTGGTGCGGATCTTCCGCAGCGTGGCGCGACCCAGCCGCAGAGCGGCAGGCACGTCGGACAGACGGCTGTGCATCAGCACCACGTCCGCCGAATCAATGGCAATGTCCGTACCCGCTCCGATGGCCATACCCACGTCGGCACAGGTCAGCGCCGGTGCGTCGTTAATGCCGTCGCCCACCATAGCGGTGGGTCCCTTCTCCATCAGGCGACGGACGTGCGCCTCCTTATCCTGGGGCAGCACGTTGGCGATCACTTCGTCCACTCCGCACTGCTTGCCGATGGCGGCAGCCGTCTTTGCATTGTCGCCGGTGAGCATCACAACGCGTATGCCCAATTCCTTTAGCTGATGGATGGCTTCTACGCTGTCCTCCTTGACCGTATCCGCCACGGCGATAACGCCCAGCAGGCGATCCGCCTGTGCGAAATACAGCGGTGTCTTCCCCTCATCGGCGAAAGCGGCAGACCGCTCGATTAACTGCGCATCCGGCGCAACGTAATCCGAAATGAACTCCAATCGACCGCCCACGATCATAGCACCATCCAATGTAGCGGTCAACCCGTTTCCGGGATGAACGGAAAAATCGGCAACGTCAGGAACCATCAGACCCTGCTTTTCCCCGTACAGCCGCACCGCCGCACCCAGAGGATGCTCCGAATGCTGTTCCAGTGCGCAGGCCACCGTGAGCAGGCGTTCATCATACGCCACCACATCGGTCACCTGCGGATGTCCCGAGGTGATGGTGCCGGTCTTATCCAGGGCGACAATGCGTATACGCCCCGTCTGCTCCATCGCCGCGGCAGTTTTAAACAATACGCCGTTACGGGCGCCGATACCGCTACCTACCATAATCGCCATTGGGGTTGCCAATGCCAGCGCGCAGGGACAACTGATCACCATCACCGATACGGCGCGGGCAATGGCAAAGCCGATCTCCTTGCCCACCAACAGCCATACGGTCAACGTAACCAAGGATATGGCCAATACGACCGGCACAAATACGCCGGCCACCTTATCCGCCGCCTTGGCGATGGGTGCCTTGGTAGCGGAGGCATCCTCTACCATCCGAATGATCTGGGACAGCGTCGTCTGCTCACCCACGCGGGTGGCGCGACACCGCAAAAAACCGGACAAATTGATGGTGGCGGCGGAAACGGTGTCCCCCTCCGTCTTATCCATCGGCGCACTCTCGCCGGTGAGGGCAGACTCATTGACAGCGCTGATACCCTCCAGCACAACGCCGTCAACAGGTACGGCGTCGCCGGGACGGAGCAGAAACACGTCGCCCTCCTGTACCCGATCGGCGGGAATCACCCTCTCCTCCCCATCGACTATCACCGTAGCGGTGCGCGGCTTCAGCTGAAGCAGTCCCCGCAGGGCGTCGGTGGTGCGTCCCTTCGAGCGCGCCTCCAGCATCTTACCGAAGGTGATCAGCGCAAGGATCATAGCGGCAGACTCAAAATACAAATCGTGCAACGCCGCGGCAGCGGTGGCGGGATCGCCCATACGGGTACACAGCACCCACACGCTGTACCCAAAAGCGGCGGTAGAGCCTAACGATACCAAGGTATCCATATTGGGTGCACCGTGGCAAGCGCTACGGACACCGTTGATATAGAAATGGCGGTTGATCACCATAATGATGACGGTCAGCACCAGCTGGCATACTCCTAACAGCAGGGGGTTGCTCTCCAGAAACAGCGGCAACGGCAGTCCCAGCATAGTGTGGCCCATGGACAAGTACATTAACAGAACCAAAAATACAATGGAAATCAGTAGACGGCGCAATAACCGCTTGGCGGTGTTGTCCTCAGGAATGGAAACGGCGTCGGCAGGCTCCTCCAAGCGAGCGCCGTAACCGGCACGTTCCACCGCTGCGATGATCTCCTCTGCCGTGGCAGTGCCCTCTACCTTTAAGGAATTGGTCAGCAGGCTGACCGAAAACCGCTTAACGCCCTTAACCCCGCGCACCGCCTGCTCCACGCGGGCGCTGCAAGCGGCGCAGGTCATACCGATAATACGAAAATCCATTCTATCACCTCATTAATTTATGCAGAATGTCCAGCAATTCGTCAATCACGTCATCCTGACCCTCACGAATATCCCGCGACACGCAGTCGCGAATATGTGTATTCAGCAATTCCTTATTAAAACTGCTCATAGCGGCGGTAACAGCCGCCGACTGAGTCAGAATATCGGTGCAATAGGCGTCGTACTCCACCATACCGCGGATGCCGCGGATCTGCCCCTCAATGCGGTTGAGGCGGTGGATCAACTTCTTGCGCTCCTCCTCGGAGCGTACCGTCTTTTTGCCACAATGGCAGGTATGCTTATCTTCCATAGGATCCTCTCCTTTCGTTTTCATTATATACCCCCCTAGGGTATATGTCAAGCAAAAAATGACCGCCCTTTCGGGCGGTCAGGTATTATTCAAATAAAGGCGAGGACAAATACCGCTCTCCCGTGTCGGGAAGCAGGACCACAACGGTCTTATCCCGATACTCAGGGAGTGAGGCCACCTCTCGCGCCGCATACAGTGCGGCACCGGAGCTGATGCCCACCAGCACGCCCTCTTTGACAGCCAGTTCACGGGCAGCAGAATAGGCCTGCTGCTCGGTAACGGTAAGTACTTGGTCAAATACGCTCACGTCCAACACCGACGGTACAAAGCCGGCACCAATGCCCTGCAGACCGTGAGCACCGCGCTCCCCACCGGACAGCACCGCCGAAGCAGAGGGCTCTACTGCTACGATCTGTACCGCAGGCTTTTTCTCTTTCAGGTAACGCCCCACACCGGTCAGCGTTCCGCCGGTGCCGACGCCCGCTACGAATACGTCCACCTGCCCATCGGTATCCTCCCAGATCTCGGGACCGGTGGTGGTGTAGTGAGCCATGGCGTTGGCGGCATTACCAAACTGATCGGGAATAAAGCTGTCGGGTATCGACGCTGCCAATTCCTTGGCTTTTCGGATGGCGCCGTCCATTCCTTCTGCACCGGGGGTCAGCACCAATTCGGCGCCGTACGCCGCCAGCAATCGCCGCCGTTCCATGCTCATGGAATCGGGCATGGTGAGAATGACACGATACCCCTTGGGAACCGCCACCGCCGCCAGACCGATACCGGTATTGCCGCTGGTGGGCTCGATAATGGTGCCGCCGGAAACCAGCAAACCGCGGGACTCCGCATCGGCGATCATCGCCGCCGCCACACGGTCCTTGGCACTGCCGGCGGGATTAAAGCGCTCCAGCTTTGCCAGTATGCGCCCCTCAGGGAAAAATCGATTCAGTTGCAACAGCGGCGTACCGCCGATGAGGTCTGTCACAGAGGATGCTACGCGCATACCGTCACCCCTTTCTGTTTTCAGCAATTATACCACTCTGCCGTAACCGTGTCAAGGCAACAGCCGTTGACAAACTCCGCGGCTCTATGATATGATAATATGAAATAATCGAGAGGAGGATGCCGTATGGATGAGGCGTTTGCGCGAACCGCTATTCAACTGGGCGAGGATGCCCTTTCGCGGCTGTCCAAGGCACGGGTTGCCGTGTTTGGTATCGGCGGCGTGGGCGGCTATGTGGTGGAAGCATTGGCTCGCAGCGGCATCGGTACTCTGGATCTCATCGACGACGACACGGTGGCGGTGTCCAACATCAACCGCCAAATTATCGCCACCCACGATACGGTGGGTCAATACAAGGTAGACGCCGCCGCACGGCGCATCGCCGCCATCAATCCCCACGCCGTGGTCAACGTCTACAAGACCTTCTATCTCCCCCAAACGGCGGAGCAGTTTGACCTGTCCCAGTACGATTACGTCGTAGATGCCATCGACACGGTGGCGGCAAAACTGGCACTGATACAGGCGGCAAAGGCGGCTGGCGTGCCTGTCATCAGCTGTATGGGCGCCGGCAACAAGCTGGACGCCACCGCCTTTCGTGTGGCGGACATCAGCAAGACCACGGTATGCCCTCTGGCGCGCATTATGCGCAAGGAACTGGGCAAACGAGGAATTAAGCACCTGAAGGTGGTCTATTCCACCGAAACGCCGTTGGAGGGGGTCCTCCCCGCCGAGCCTGCGCAAGGCAGCGAGACCCGACCGCCCCAGGGCAGAGCCAAGCCCATCCCCGGCAGCAACGCCTTCGTTCCGGCCGTAGCCGGACTGATTTTGGCCGGAGAGGTCATCCGCGACCTGACCGGACACCCACGCTAAAGGAGAACGAACATGAATCTGCACGAATCCGGACAAATGTATCTGGAAACCATACTGGTACTGAGCAAAACTCTTCCCGGTGTCCGCTCCATTGACATCGTGGAGCATATGGGATACTCCAAGCCTAGTGTCAGCCGCGCCATGGGACTGCTGAAAAACGGCGGCTTCATCAGCATAGACGACGGTGGCTACATCACCCTCACCGACGAGGGCCGCGAGGTGGCGGAGACCATCTATGAGCGGCACACCATTCTGACCGAGGCGCTCATCCGCCTGGGGGTTGACCCCGAAACCGCCTCGGAGGATGCCTGTAAGATCGAGCACGACATCAGCGACCGCTCGATAGAGGCTATCAAAGTCTTTCTAAACGGTGTAAAGTGATCCCCCTTAACACAGCAAAAAAAGAAAAGAAAGCCACGGCGCCTCGGGTTTCTTTTTTTT
>JAZQKF010000034.1:0-18049 GCA_045542015.1 Acutalibacteraceae bacterium | reverse complement strand
ACATTTTCAGAACATAGCAGATTTACATTCTAAGGAAATGGGAACGGATGGTGAAGCACTCCTACAAAAATCCAATGTCTTTTGGGTTTTAACTAAGATGAAGTTGAAAGTTGCAGAGTTCCCCAAATCCGGTGAAACAATCACGGTTGAAACTTGGCCGCTTAAAGCAAAAGGCGTACGCTTTGACCGTGATTTTAAGCTGAGTAATAAGGACAAGGTTTTCGTAATGGGTTCAAGCGAATGGTGTACGCTGGATTACACCACTCAAAAGCTGCGCCGAGTGGACAGCGTTGCCTATCCGCATGATATGCCGTTCCGTGAAGACCGAAGCGGTGCGGGCGATATGTTGAGAATAAAGGAAACTGTTGATGATACGGATCTGCATCACACCTACCGTTCTTCCTTTGTGGATATCGATACCAACAAGCATACAAATAACGTTGCGTATCTGCGGATGATTTTGAATTGCTTTTCTCCCGATGAATTTGAAGCAACGAAAATTGATGAGTTTCAAATTAACTTTTTGTCGCAGACGTTCTATGGTGACGAAATAAAGGTATACAAAAAGAAAACCGATTACGGAATTTTTATTGCGGGCAAGCATAACGGTATTGCCGTGTTTAACTGTTTTGTGATATCAGCAAAAGCTCAATAGAAAAAATCAGCCCCGTTAGAAGTGCAGTGAATTCTGCGTTCCTAACGGGGTTTAAAATTTCCTATAGCGTCAAAGTCCGTTATGAACAATCAACATGGTCGAGATGACAGGATGTTGAACCGGTTTTGCGAGGAGGGGGGGCGGTCGTCCAATATAGCGGTAGCGCAAAACCCCGTGAAAATGCTGACGCATTTTCGAGGCTCTGCATCGTTCAGCACAATAAAAAAGAACAGGGTAGGCGGATGCCTACCCTGTTCTTTTGGTCGAGATGACAGGATTTGAACCTGCGGCCTCTTCGTCCCGAACGAAGCGCGCTACCAAACTGCGCTACATCTCGATATGGGTTTGTTCACTTCCCAATGTGCGGACTCGTCTGCACACCGATCGATGAAAGCCTACTTATTATAGTATGCTCCCGTCGGTTTGTCAATGCTTTTTCGTCTTTTTTGCGGGGAAACGGGGAGGATTAAAAGAGAAAAGCATCCTTTGCGGCGGCGGGTTCCCGTGCCCCGCATAGTTGCAAATTTTGCCGAAAACAGAAAGGGATTGCAAAATGCGAGACGGCGTGGTATACTTATACTGGTATGCCTTGCGGCTACCAAAATTTTGAACAAACATCGCTCTGCCCCCGTTTGGGCCCATTAACGGAAAGGAAGCGTTTAAAGTATGGTATGTAAAAAGTGTAAAAAGCGCATCAGAAAGGACGAGGTGTTCTGCCACCATTGCGGCGCCCCCCAGACCGAGACGGTCAGCCTGGGCGCCATCAACGCCGCCCAGATGACCAAGAAAAAGCCCAAGCGCGGTAAAAAGGTGCTGACCGTCATCGGCATTATCCTGCTGGTGCTGGCGCTGTTGGCGTGCGGACTGTACTACGGCATGCTCCACTTCCTGGACTCCAATCTGGACAAGGAGCCGGAGCTGCACGAGCATCAGGTGGATGTCAACCCCGATCTGCCTCCCAGCGGTGTCACCAACATCGCCCTGTTCGGTCTGGATAACCGATTCGACAAGAACAATGGTCGCTCGGACGCCATCATCATCCTCAGCGTGGATTACGACCACAACAAGATCAAGCTGACCTCCATCGCCCGCGATACGCTGGTGTACGTGGACGGCTATCCCAGCTATGAGAACAAGACCAAGATCACCCACGCCTTCTATTGGGGCGCGCTGAAGCCGGACACCTACGGCAGCGGCGCCCAGCTGGCGGTCAAGACGCTGAACCAGAACTTCGGTATGAACATCACCAAGTATATGTTCGTTAACTTCCACGAGTTCGCCGAGCTGATCGATCTGGTGGGCGGCGTAGACATTGAGGTCAAGGAATACGAGCTGTATCAGCTGAACAAGCACATCCGCGGTATGGTGAGCAAGAGCGGTCTGGACATTGACCAGATCAGCAGTGCCGGTATGCAGACTCTGTCCGGCGGTCAGGCGCTGGCCTATGCCCGCCTGCGTAAGGTGGACAGCGACGTGGTGCGCGGCAACCGTCAGAGAGCGGTGCTGGAGGCCGCCTTTAACAAGGTCAAGGAGATGCCGCTCACCAAGTACCCCGCCCTGGTGAAAAAGGCGCTGGGCGTGTGCAACACCAACCTGGATGCGGACGAGATCCTCAAGATGGCCAAGTGGGCGCTGTCCAACTCCCCTGAGTTTGTCAATATGTCCCTGCCGGATGAAAACGCCAGCCTGTACGCCAGAGGTAAAAACTGGAACGACGGCAACGGCTGGGTGTATCGGATGGATATGAACTACGTAACCGCCTATCTGCACGACTTTATTTACGAAACCAATACCTGCGAGAATTTGACGCCGGTGCGTCCCAACTAACGGGGTCGCCATCGCCGAGAGAGGAGGGCGCCGTCAATGGATAAGGATACGGTGGTATCGCTGGACCTGCAGGACAGGGACAGAGCGCTGGACTGGCTGACGGCGCTGAGCCCGATCTGGCTGATGGGCATCATCTATTTCCGCTGGTGGGCGCTGTTCCTGCCGGTGGTTACGGCGGCGGGCTATCTGGCGGCATCGTGGCTGCTGGGACGGCTGCGGGTGCTGGAGATCCGCGTCCCCGCCGCCTGCTGTACCGGACTGCTGATCGCTCTGTGCCTGCCCTCCACCACCCCCGTGTGGGTGGGTGCGTTGGCGGGTATGGCGGCGGCAGGGGTCACCGCCCTGCCGACCCTGCTGCGCCGCCGTTGGGCGGACGCCCCCGCGCTGTTGCACCCCGCGCTGGTGGGGTATCTGATGGTGCGGCTGATATTTCCGGCGGAGACCACCGCCTTTACAATGCCCGCTATGTGGGCGACGGATGCGGTATCCTCGGCGACGCCGCTGGCGGCGCTGGGTGAGCCGCTGACTGCAGAGGGTCTGCCCCGCCTGTTGATGGGGGTCTATCCCTCCGCCATCGGCGAGGGCTGTGTACCTGTGATTTTGCTGGCGGCGCTGTATTTGCTGCTGCGCCGCCGTCTGCGGCTGATCGCGCCGGCGGCGATGCTGGGCGGCGTGACCCTGCTGTCCTGGATGGTGTGGGGCAACCCCCTGGGCGGTCTGTTGTCCGGCGGTGTGGCGATGGGCGCCCTGCTGCTGGCGGATCGCGCCTTTGTGCCCGCCTCCTACGGACCCCAGGCGCTGACCGGTCTGGTGGCCGCCGCCGTGACGGTGGTGCTGCGCGCTGTGACCGGCACAGACGGCACCGCCGTGGGGGTGCTGCTGGGCTGTGCGCTGTCGCCCTTTTATCCCGCTTTGCTGCGGTATAGCCGCCGCGCGGCTATATGGCTGTGGGCGCAGATCCGGCGGTACGCACCCGTGGTGTGGAGCTGGCTTTTGCGGCTGTTCGGTCGCCATATTCCCGCCGCCGCCCGTCGGGTTGCGGCGTGGGCCCGCGAGATTTTCGCAAAAACCGAAAATAAGTGTTGACAAACCCCCAGCATATACTATATAATATAGGTCGTTCCCGCTGGGGGCGTAACCCGGCTGTATAGCTCAGTTGGCTAGAGCATGCGGTTCATACCCGCAGTGTCAGTGGTTCGAATCCACTTACAGCCACCATTGTCCTCCCGATCCCTTGGGGTCGGGAGGACACACTACGGCCCCTTCGTCTATCGGTTAGGACACAAGATTTTCATTCTTGCAAGAGCGGTTCGATTCCGCTAGGGGTCACCATACGGGCACGTAGCTCAGCTGGTTAGAGCGCCTGCTTCACACGCAGGAGGTCGATGGTTCGAGTCCATTCGCGCCCACCAAAAAATGCAGCAGCACGTTTGTGCTGCTGCGTTTTTTTATTGGCCGCTCATTACTCGAACCATAGCAATCACGCAGGGATTGCACGGGTTTTGCGTAGGTGACGCAGGACGACGCAAACGTTGGCGCAAAACCGTGGTTCAGAGTCCATTCGCGCCCACCAAAAAATGTAGCAGCACGTTTGTGCTGCTGCGTTTTTTATTGGCCGCTCATTACTCGAACCTGCGACGTTTCCCGTTTTCGCTTTGCGAAACGGCGGTTGTTCAAACCACCGAGGGAAACTCGACGGAGTTCGCTTTTGCGAACTCCACGAGTCACATTCGCGCCCACCGTCTATTATCACATACAAGCTGTGCTTTCACCTCTGTTTCTGCGTGTTTTTTCTCTCCCTCCGTCAAAAATCACAGATTTTTGCCACCTCCCTCGTCAGAGGGAGGCAGACAAGCTTATTCTACACAAAACAGAAATGGTGCAAAAACCTGCTTCCGCAAAACAAGCGCGACGTTTCCCGTTTTCGCTTTGCGAAACGGCGGTTGTTCAAACCGCCGAGGGAAACTCGACGGGGTTCGCTTTTGCGAACTCCAATAACCGGCACTATATTGACAAAATTTTTATCAACCCATCAGTAGAATGGCAGAAATTCCTATGTTATGATGAAAACAAGAATAATCCCTAAAGGAGGAATCTCTATGCAAACGAAACTGCGCAAGGCATTGGCGGTGTTGGCGACGCTGACTATGCTGTGCACTCTACTGCCTTTGGGCGCTATGTCCGTGGCGGCAGCCGACGTAGACCTGCTGGTCAACGGCGATTTTGAGACCGGCAACGGCAACGGATGGACGCTGAAGAGCGGCACCTCCGTCTCTGCCGAAGACGTCAACGGTGGCAGCTATGCCATCAAGACTACCGCCACCAGCACCAAATATCAGGGTATGTTTAACCAGACCCTTGAGGTGCAGGCAAACACCGATTACACCCTGACGTTTTGGTACAAGTATGTTGGCTCCAATTCCGGTCCGGCATTCTATGCCATGATTAAGGATGCGGCGGAAACTACCAATCTAAATGATAGCAACAGCCGTTTCTCGGCGGTGGCTAACACCTGGACCCAGTGCTCCATCGTTGTCAACCCCGGTGACAACACCTCTATCGTATTGGTGTTCGCCAACCGCACCGCCGGCGATGGCGGCGCCTATTATTTTGACGATATTACCTTTGTGGGTCCCGAGCCGGTCACCCCCGAGGAGCCGGAGAATCCCGTCCCCGAGGTAAAGGATAACCTGGTGGAGAACGGCAACTTCGAGACCGGTACTACTTCCGGCTGGGAGAAGCATCAGTCCACCGCCATCTCTGCCGATGCCGCCTACACCGGCTATTACGGCGTGAACCTGAAGGGTAACGGCGGCTGGGGCGGTATGCTGAACCAGACCGTGGCGGTCACCGCCGGTCAGAGCTATCAGGTGTCTATGTGGGTGAAGACCGTATCCAACGGCGTCAATATCCAGATTAAAGATGGCGATACCAACGGTGCCAAACTGGGCAGTGAATGGTTCACCAAGACCGAGTGGACCTATAAAACCTGGTCTGTGACCCCCGCCACCAACGCCCTCTTCATCAACTTCTGTGGCGGCGGTAACGGGGTTGCCGAGAATGTCTATGTGGACGATATCACCGTCACCAAGGCGCCGCTGGTCTCCAACGGCGGCTTTGAAACCGGTGACAAGACCGGCTGGTCCTGCAACAGCGGCACCGCCGCCATCGTCACCGACGCCTACAGCGGCAACTATGCCCTGCAGATTTCCAACCCTACCCAGTGGGGCGAGGCCTGTGTGCGCACCATCGGCGTCAAGCCGAACACCCAGTATGAGGTGTCTTTCAAGGCCAAGCGTGTGTCCGGCACCGGCGCCTTTAACCTGATTGTCTGCTCCCCTGTTTCTCCCTGGACCAAGTTCACCAAGATCTCCGGCCAGAACTGGATGGCGGCCAACGATGCCACCGACGCCAACGGCTGGGCTTCCTATTGCTGTGTGTACAACTCTGACGAGTTCACCCAGATGCTGATTAAGTTCACCTCTGAGGCGGCTTCTGCCGGCTCCATTATTCTGGATGACATCACCGTCACCGAGCTGAAGGAGCCCTCCTTCGACGGCTATCTGTACAACGGCGACTTTGAAACCGGCAAGACCAACCCCTGGACCACCTACCAGGGCACCGCCGCTGCCGAGGATGCCGCCTGCAGCGGCGACTACGGTCTGTTCCTGCAGGGCAACGGCGGCTGGGGCGGTATGGCCTATCAGGACATCGCCACCGTTCCCGGTGAGAACTATTACTTCTACGGCTATTTCAAGGCCAACGCCGCCGGCGTGAACATCCAGATTCTGGATCAAGCCACCAGCACCAAGCTGGCCTCCACCTGGTTCAACAAGACCAGCTGGAGCGTTGTGAAGCTGAAATTCGTGGCGAAGGGTACCACCACCCGCATCAACTTCTGCGGTGGCGGTACCGGTACTGCGGAAAAGGTGTATGCGGACGATATGTTTATCGTCGCCGTCACCCCCCAGGGCTCCTCCTTTGACGGCTATATCTACAACGGCGACTTCGAGGCCGGCACCACCGTCAACTGGAGCACCCACCAGCAGACCATTCTGTCCACCAAGGCCGCCTATGAAGGCGCTGCCGGCGTGATCATGAAGGGTACCGGCGGTTGGGGCGGCACCCTCAACCAGTCCTTTAACGTGGATATGGGCAACACCTACAAGCTGAGCTTCCGGTACAAGCCCATCTCCAACGGTCTGAACGTACAGATTCTGGATGCGGCTGACAGCAGCAAGCTTGCCAGCGACTATCTGAGCACCGCCAACGGCACCGACTGGATGCTGTATGAAAAGACCTTCAGCGTGGGCTACACCACCAAGGTCACCCTCAACTTCTGCGGCGGCGGCACCGGCTCCACCGAGGAGATGTACGTGGATAATATCTCCATCGTCAACCTGGGCGGTGAGGAGAACGTCCGCAACCTGCTGACCCACAACAGCGGCGTCAGTGTCCGCGACCTGGCGGACGACAACCGCGGTCTGGCTTTCCGTTTCCATCTGGACGCCGACGGCGTGCAGGTCGCCAAACGAAATCAATACGTGCTCGGTACGGGTTCTCTGGACCTGTACAAGAACCGTCAGCAGACCGCCACCCTGCTCCGTGCCGGCGCTGTGGTCACCAACAACGCCACCATCGGCGAGGACTACGAAGCCCTCACGCTGGATAACGTCAATGGCACCAGTGTGGTGGACGTGAACGCCCGGTACCTCATCGACCTGGAGGACGACTCCATGGGCTATGCGGTGCGCATTATCAGCATCCCCGACCACGCCACCGCCACCGAGATCTATGCCCGTCCCTATTACGTCTATGACGCCGACGGCGAAGAGGTGGTCGTGTACGGCGCTCTGTCCCACGACAGCTACGACGGCGTTGCCGGTGAGCACAAGACCGTCAGCGTGCTGTCCGTCGGTAACGAGGATTCCGATGCGCTGGATATTCTGCCCTCTCTCTTGGAGAGCGCCGACTACGACAGCGTGGTGATCGGTAATCTGTATAACGACGCCGATCTGGACTTCGGCGCGGACTACACCTATGAGCGCTATCAGTACGGCGAGTGGACCGCCACCGACGCCAACGCCGCCGACGTGCTGGCCGAGGGCTGGGATTACGTGGTGATCCGGTCCGCCGACGGCACCCTGGTGACCGATCTGCAGACCTTCATCAGCGCGGTGGATGCCGCCACCGATGCCCCCCTGTACTGGGATAACGATCAGAATATGAGTTCGGTCAGCCTGACCGGCGTTGAGGAGATCATCCCCACCGCCACCGCCCTGGCCAACATTCGGGGCACCGGCGTGACCGAAAACGACTTCATCGACAACTACACCACCGCTCTGGCTTGGTTTGGTGTGCTCACCGACGAGACCCTGGATCAGGCGGACTACTATCCCGCCCAGGTGGCAGACGATTATTACGATGTTGCCCGTTCCGTGGCCCACGCCATGTACAACCCCTATGCGGTGGCGGATCTGTCCGAGGTGGTTCTGCTGGCCGGTTCCGACTTCCAGCCCAGCGGCGGCAACGTGGAGGCCGGTCGTCAGACCGTGCGCAACATCCTGGGCGCTATGGCGGATGCCGGCTACGGTCTGTTCGACGGCTTTATGTCCGGCGGCGACTATTCCACCGGCACCTCTCACGACGAGACCACCGCCGGTCTGGCCGGTCTGGATGCGGAGATCTCCCGGGTTGTCTACAACAACAAGTTCTACTCTCAGGGCAACCACGACCCCGCCACCACCGTGGGTATGACCCCCCACGGCGCCCACGATCCCTTCGGCGCCCCCTACGGTCTGTACGTCATCAACGAGGACAACTACTCCGACCTGGGTGATGGTGGCGAGAACGTGGCGAAGGAGCTGGAGAACTACTTTGACGAGAAGCTGAACAACGGTTGGGGCAACAAGCCCATCTTCGTGCTGTGCCACGTGCCGCTGAACTTCTCCATGCGTAGCGTCACCGGTCAGAACGCCCGTACCGCCATGCCCATCGTGGAGACGCTGAACGAGGCCGGCGAGGCCGGACTGAACATCATCTTCCTGTACGGTCATAACCACTCCGGCGGCTACGACAACTACATCGGCGGCGGCTCCGTGTACCTGAAGAAGGGGGACACCATGCTGGTGCCCAACTACGTTGACTGCACCGTCCCCGCTGAGGTGACGCTGAACTTCACCTATATGACCGCCGGCTACATCGGCTACTACGGTACCACCGTAAACGGTGCCGACGGCGCCCTGACCATGACCGTGTTCCGCATTCAGGAGGATGGCTCGGTCATCATCGGTCGTTACGACGAGAACGGCATTCACAACCTGAAGAGTGCCGGCGCCAAAAACACCGATAGGAGCGACATTATGGAGCCCGATCTGACGGTGTACGAGTCCTATCGCGTGGTGACCGCCACCTCCGACGAGGAGTATATCGGTTAAATTCCCCGTAACATAAAGGTCCTGCAACGCATGGTTGCAGGACCTTTGCTTTTTCGGCGCAGAGATGACGGGGCGAGGAGTCATAAATTCCCATTTGACATATTGACGGTTTCCCTATATAATGGTATATGTATATATGTCCGCAAAAATATCGGGCGCAAGGAGTGTCATTATGAAACGCACACTTTCCGTTGTACTGTCCCTGGTGTTGGCGGTGTGTTTGGCTCTGTCCGTATCGGCAGAGGAGACGGCGGTGCTGACCACCGACGCCTTTGACCCCACGGTGCGCACCAGTGCCACCGATACCTACGCCACCGGCACCGGTCTCGGCTTCTGCTTCACGCTGAATGCCGCCAACGTTGCCAAAAATGAAAACAATCACGCGATCAAGCTGGATAACGCCACCCTGACCTATCAGGGCGAGGCGTGCCCCATCACCGCCATGGGCGCGGTGGTCACCCACGTGGACGCCATCGCCACGGCGGAGCGGCTGACCCGCGACGCCGCCGCCGACAATCCTCTGTTGGTGGACGTGACGGCGAAAAAGCTGTACCGCGCCACCGCCACCTACGCCATGTATGCGGTGCGGGTGGTGGATATCCCCCTGGAGATGGAGGATAAGATGCTGTACGCCCGCCCCTATGTGGTGGTGGAGCAGGGGGGCGAGACCGTCACCCTGTACGGTGCCATCGCCGGCGCCAACTACACCGACACGCTCAATGCCACCGGCGTCCGCACCCCCGGCTACGGCGACGACGTAGACGGCACGGGCCGCCTGTTCGTGGGCGACACCACGGTGCTGTGCGACACCTTATACATCGAGATCCAGGACGAGCTGGACGAGTGGATGACTATAGGTGAACCGCTGAACAAAGAAATCCCCTTACAAGAAGCACTGAAGAGTGTCGATCACATTCGATACGCGTGCTACGATAAGGACGGCAATTTGCTCACCGATGACGATCCGATGTACGGCTACATTCTGTTGCCGGCTATGAGCTCCACCTATGCCACCACCACGCTGGAGGCACCGCTGGCCGAGGGCACCGCTCAGGTGCGTATCATCGGTGCTCAAATCATCTATTGGACTGAATGGGAGACGTAATTATGAAAAAAACGCTGATTGTTATTCCGCTGTTGGTGCTGACGCTGCTGCTGACCGCCTGCGGCCATAAGACGCCGGACAAGCAGGACGAGCCCGACGCCACCACCACGACCACCGAGAGTGCCGTGGAGGGCGGCTCCACCACCTCTAATGGGGGGGATACATCCACTACCGGTGACAAGGCTAAGCCTACCGATAACGTGGTGAACTGGGAGGACCTGTTCGGTGATGAGGACACCACCACCGGCAAGGACGGTAAGACCACCACCTCCACCACCAAGAAGAAGACCACCACCTCCACCGCCCCCACCACGACGCTGAAGCCTACCACCATCGATAAGGTGTCTCTGCCGGCTGTGGGCTCCGACGTGGACGGTCGCGGACGCATTAAGGTGTCCGGCGTATCTCTTAAGAACGGCGTGATGGCCATCTCCATCCGCAATTATACCGACGAGCAGAAGACCCAGTGGATCACCGAGGAGACCGACTACGTCACCTACGCCTGCTACGATAAAGACGGCAAGCGGCTGACCGGTACCGACGCCACCTTCGGCTATCTGTATCTGGGCTGTCTGGAGGACGGCGACGAGATCACTCTGTCCGTGGAGCTGCCCAAGGGAACCGCCAGCGTACAGCTGACCGGCGCAAAAATTGCCTATTGGACCCCCTGGTCCTGATTTAAAAACAACCGATTTCGAGAGGAGAAACCCGCTATGAAAAAACTGATTTCCCTGCTGCTGGCTGTTGTGATGTTGGCTACCCTGTGCGTGTCTGTGAATGCGGCGGACACCGTCATCGAACCCCAGGTGCTCAACAGCATCACCGAAGAGGACGAGACCGGTCTGGGTCTGGGCTTCCTGTACACCATGAATATGAACGACGTGGCCATTATCGGCAATCGCACCTTTAACGGCGCCTATGTGGGTGACCAAAAGGTGGTCAAGCTGGGCGCCATTGTTTCCAACCAGGAGGAGACCGGCACCGACCCCAACGCCATGGTCATCGAGAACACCAACGGCATTAAGCTGCTGAACGTGGAGGCCACCAAGCTGTGGGACGGCTGGACCGATACCCAACTGCAGTATGCGGTGCGCATCACCAACATCCCCACCACCGCCAACAAGACCCAGGTTTACGCCCGCCCCTATTACATCCTGGAGGATGGTACCGTCGTTTACGGCGCCATCAGCAATAAGAGCTATTTCTCCGGCTGGTGCGATGCACAGGATCCCGTTGAGCTGCCCGCCATCGGCACCGACATCGACGTGACCAAGAAGAAAAACCGCATCCGCGTGTCCAAGGCGGAGATCGTGGATCGCACCGTCACCCTCACCTTCCAGAACTACACCAGCAACTGGATCACCGAGGAGACCGACTACGTTAAGTGGACCGCTTACGATGCTGACGGCAACTCGCTGAAGGTCGGCACCATCTACATCGGCTGCATCGACACCAAGAAGAATAAGATCAAGTCCTTCACCTTCGACGTGCCGGACGCCACCGCCAAGGTGGCCCTGACCGGCTCCAAGATCACCTACTGGACCGAGTGGGCTTGATTGGTAATCGGCAATTGCGGCTTTGCTTACCCTTCTCAGCGGCTCCATTTCCCCCGAAACGGCTCAAAATGCTCGGAAATACATCCAGTATTTCCTGCGCTTTTTCACCATCTCGGAGAAAATTCGCCACGCTGATAAGGGCAACCCAACCGCCCTTACCGATTACGGAACCACCTGTTTGAGCGTTTGTTTTGACAGGCGGATGTATTAAATCAACTGTTTTCAACAGCAGGTGCCGCTCGGTGCCTGCTGTTGCCCTATAAGGAGGAGAAGAGTATGAGTATTGCGATTTTGACCGGCGCCTCCGCCGGACTGGGTCAGTCCTTTTTTAAGAGCCTGATCGCCCGCTATCCCGACCTGGACGGCATCTGGCTCATCGCCCGCCGTAAAGAGCGGCTGGAGCAGATGGCGGCGGACAGCCCCGTGCCGGTGACGGTGTTGCCCCTGGATCTGGTGGATCCCGCCTCCTACGACGCGTTGGGGGATAAGCTGAAGGCCGAGGGCGCACAGGTAAAGATCCTCATCAACAATGCGGGTCTGGGCGAGCTGGACAACGTGGCGGACAGCACCTGGCCGGTGCAGAGCCGTATGGTGGATCTGAACTGCCGTGCTCTGACGGCGGTCACCACCGTGGTACTGCCCTATATGGAGCGGGGCTCCTTTATCATCAACGTCTGCTCCATCGCCTCCTTCTGCCCCAACACCCGTATGACCGTCTACTCCTCCACCAAGGCCTACGTGATGAGCTTTACTAAGGGTCTGCGGGAGGAGTTGAAGCCTTTGGGTGTTAATGCTTTAGCGGTGTGCCCCGGTCCGATGAACACCGAGTTCCTGGACGTGGCCAACATCACCGAGCGTTCCAAGATGTTCAAGACCCTGCCCTACAGCGACCCCGATGCGGTAGCGGATAAGGCGGTGGTCAAGGCCGCCCGCGGGCGCTGCGTCTACACCCACCTGCTGTTGTTTAAGTTCTATCGGGTGCTGGCAAAGCTGCTGCCCCACAATATTATGATGCAATTCTGTAAGACGTGAGGTATCCCTATGAATAAGAAATCCTTAGGCTTCGGTCTGATGCGTCTGCCGATGGTGGACGGAAAAGTAGACATTCCCCTGTGCTGTGAAATGGCGGACCGCTTTATGGCAGCGGGCGGCACCTATTTCGATACCGCCCTGATGTACTGCGGCGAGCAGTCGGAGGCGGCGGTGCGGGAGATCGTCACCCACCGCTATCCCCGCGACACCTTCACCGTCGCCACCAAGCTGCACAGCGGCTTTTTTGAAGCGTTGGAGGATCGCGACCGCGTATTTTCCGCCCAGCTGGAGCGGATGGGGGTGGAGTATTTCGACTATTACCTCATCCACGCCATCGACCGCAACTGCTACGATAAATACACCCGCTTGGACTGTTTTGAATGGCTGAAGCAAAAGAAGGCGCAGGGGCTGGTGCGGCACATCGGCTTCTCCTTCCACGATTCCGCGGACTTTCTGGAGCGGGTGCTCACCGAGCACCCCGAGATGGAATTTGTGCAGCTGCAGCTCAACTATCTGGACTGGGACAGCGAGGACGTCCAGTCCCGCAAGTGCTATGAGACCGCCCGCCGCTTTGATAAGCCCATCGTCGTGATGGAGCCGGTAAAGGGCGGTACGCTGGCGTCTGTGCCACCTGCGGCGGAGGCGCTGATGAAGGCCGCCCACCCCGACTGGACGCCTGCCTCCTGGGCGCTACGCTTTGTGATGGAGCTTGACGGCGTGATGACGGTGCTCAGCGGTATGAGCAACCGCGAGCAGATGCTGGACAACATCGCCACCGCCGCCGACCCCGTTCTGCTGACCGAGGAGGACCGCGCTATTCTGCGGCAGGTGGCGGCCATTCTGCGGGGGCAGTCCGGCGTCCCCTGTACGGGGTGCGCCTACTGCGTCACCGACTGTCCTATGAGCATCCCCATCCCTCGCTGCTTTTCCATCTATAACGAGGATCAGCAGATCTACGGCGGAGCGGGCAAGGATTGGGATAGCTCCGTATGGACCCCCGCCTCGACCTATTACGACAATCTGGTGAAGGAGCAGAACGGCGCCGCCGCCTGCATCGCCTGCGGTGCCTGCGCCGCCCACTGCCCCCAGCACCTGGACATCCCCGCTCTGCTGCAGGACGTGGCCGGGCGCTTTGGGGCATAAGGAGGAATCTCTATGAAAACGAAATCCTTGTCTTTTGCGGACGTGTGGAAGAAATCGCTGCTGACCGCCATCACCGTGACGGTGGCGGTGGCGCTGCCGTGGCTGTGCCACCTGCTGGGCGGTGCCCTCGGCTTGGGCACCGGATTAGGCGAGGTGCTGTTGCCGATGCACCTGCCGGTGATGCTGGCGGGTATGTTCGGCGGCTCTGTGGTGGGGCTGGTGTGCGGCGTTGCGTCCCCCTTGATCAGCGCTGCCCTCACCGGTATGCCGCTGCCCGCTATGCTCCCCTTTATGATGGTGGAGTTGGCGGTGTACGGTCTGACCGCCGGTCTGCTCCGCCGCAATCACCTGCCTACCTTTGTCAACGTGCTGTTGGTGCAGGTGGCGGGTCGTTTTGCTCGCGCTGTGGTGCTGGCGGTGGCGGTGTATGGCTTCGGTTTTGACCGCCTGCCCATTTCGCTGATTTGGACCAGCATCGCGGTTGGCTTGGCCGGTATTTTAATTCAGTGGGCGGTGCTGCCGCCGGTGTGGCGGAGGGTCCGTCCATGACCGACTTAGAGAGAGCGAAGGCTCTACTGACAGAGGGCGGTTACACCGTCGCGTTATGCCGCGGTGAACAGACCTACACCGACACCCGCCGCGGCGTGGCACCCCTGCTGGCGCTGTTGGACAGCGGGGAAGACTTGACCGATTTTGCCGCCGCCGATAAGGTGGTGGGCAAGGCTGCCGCATTTTTGTACCTGCGGTTGGGGGTCAAGGCCGTGCACGGCGGGGTCATGAGCGTCCCCGCCCGCGACCTGCTGACCGCCCACGGCGTCAGCGCCACCTACGATACTCTGGTTCCCGCCATCCGCAACAGGGCGGGGGATGGGTATTGCCCCATGGAGCAGGTGTCCCTGCCTCACACCGACCCCGCCGAGGCAGAGGCGGCCATCCGCATTCGCTTGGCACAGCTAACCAACCACAATATCTAGTGGTCACCCCATCTCCGAACCACAAGGCGTAAAGGTCGTATCACTACCTGTAATAACCCCCGCAAACCCAGTCAAATCAAGGGTTTGCGGGGGTTTTGTGTCGTAAAAAGCTGCTTTTTGCGGTTTTTTAGACATCAAGATATGCTAAATTTTATACAAAATGTAATCAAATTACCACAATATATTGTGGTTTTGCTGTTGACATTGACATAGCCCCTGTGATATACTGGCAAGGCACCCCCTTTTGGAGGGTAGAATGATAAATCCGCATCTCGTTTTAGAAAGAGGGATTTTTGCCCTATCTTCGTTAAAATGCTCGTGAATACATACAGTATTCACTGCGCTTTGTGCCTTGATAGAACAAAAATCATTTCTTTCTAAAATCTGCGACCTCAAAGCGCACCGCTTTGAGGCGGATTCGGCTTTATTATTCTACCCTCGGGGATAAAAAAGGAGAACACTATGAACGTCCAAGGGTATCAAAAATTAACACTGTTGGACTTTCCCGGTCGCACAGCCTGCACACTATTCACCGGCGGATGCAATCTGCGGTGTCCCTTTTGCCACAATGCGGGTCTGGTACGCACCCCTCTGGCGGAGCGAAACTGCGCCGACGAGGTGCTCTGCTACCTGCAGAAACGACGTGGCATTCTGGACGGCGTGTGTGTCACCGGCGGTGAGCCGCTGCTGCAGCCCGACCTGGCGGATTTTATTCACCGGATCAAGGGAATGGGCTACGCGGTCAAGCTGGACACCAACGGCAGCCTGCCCGACCGCCTGTCCGCTCTGCTGGAGCAGGGTCTGGTGGACTACGTGGCGATGGACATCAAGTCGTCGCCTGACGGCTATGCCGCCGCCACCGGCACCGATGTGGATATGACGGTGTACGAGCGTTCGGTGCAGATACTGCGTAATAGCGGTGTGCCTTATGAGTTTCGCACCACCGCGGTGGGGGGCATCCACACCCCCGCGGACTTTGCCGCCATCGGGCGGTGGCTGGGTGACGTGCCCCGTTATTTCATCCAGCGCTTTGTGGACTCCGGTCAGCTGCTGGGGGAGGGGTATCACCCCTTCTCCATCGAGGAGATGGAGCGCCTGCTGACCGTCGTGCGGGAGCATATTCCCGCCGCACAGCTCCGTGGATGTTAAGAGGGTTGTTTATTAAAAGGAATATGATTAAGAGAGGGAGAGATTTATGTATCGCGTAAACAAACGAGACGGAAAAATCACAGATTTTAACATTGCCAAGATCTCTGACGCCATCAAAAAGGCATTCGATGCCTGCCAGCGTCAGTATAACGATAACATCATTGATTTTCTGGCACTGAAGGTCACCTCCGACTTCGAGCCCAAGATCGAGAACGGTTTTGTGGCGGTGGAGGATATCCAGGACAGCGTGGAGACCGTGCTGGTGCAGGCCGGCTATGCCGACGTGGCCAAGGCGTACATTCTGTACCGCCGTCAGCGGGAGAAATTGCGCAACCTGAGCACCACCATGCTGGACTATAAGGATCTGGTGGACAACTATCTGCAGATCAACGACTGGCGCGTCAAGGAGAATTCCACCGTCACCTATTCGGTGGGCGGTCTGATCCTGTCCAACTCCGGCGCCATCACCGCCAACTACTGGCTGAGCGAGATCTACGACGACGAGATCGCCAACGCCCACAAGAGCGGCGACATCCACCTGCACGACCTGTCTATGCTCACCGGCTACTGTGCCGGTTGGTCGCTGAAGCAGCTCATCCAGGAGGGTATGGGCGGCATCCCCGGCAAGATCACCTCGTCCCCCGCCAGCCACCTGTCCACCCTGTGCAACCAGATGGTCAACTTCCTGGGCATTATGCAGAATGAGTGGGCGGGCGCCCAGGCCTTCTCCTCCTTCGATACCTATCTGGCTCCCTTTGTTAAGGTGGATAACCTGTCCCAGAAAGAGGTCAAGCAGTGCATCCAGTCCTTTGTCTACGGCGTGAACACCCCCAGCCGCTGGGGTACCCAGGCGCCCTTCTCCAACATCACGCTGGACTGGACCGTCCCCAAGGATATGGAGAATATGCCCGCCATCGTGGGCGGCAAGGAGATGGATTTCACCTACGGTGACTGCGTGGACGAGATGCGGATGGTGAACAAGGCCTTCATCGAGATTATGATCGAGGGCGACGCCAACGGCCGCGGCTTCCAGTATCCCATCCCCACCTATTCCATCACCCGCGATTTTGACTGGTCCGAGACCGAGAACAACAAACTGCTGTTCGAGATGACCGCCAAGTACGGCACCCCCTATTTCTCCAACTACATCAACTCCGATATGGAGCCCTCCGACGTGCGTTCCATGTGCTGCCGTCTGCGTCTGGACCTGCGCGAGCTGCGCAAGAAATCCGGCGGCTTCTTCGGCTCCGGTGAGTCCACCGGCTCGGTGGGCGTGGTCACCATCAACCTGCCCCGCATCGCCTATTTGGCGCAGGACGAGGAGGACTTCTACAACCGTCTGGACAAGCTGATGGACATCGCCGCCCGTTCTCTGAAGGTGAAGCGTACCGTCATCACCAAGCTGCTGGACAACGGTCTGTACCCCTATACCAAGCGGTATCTGGGCACCTTTGACAACCACTTCTCCACCATCGGTCTGATCGGTATGAACGAAGTTGGTCTGGACGCAAAGTGGCTCCGCGCTGACCTGACCAATGAGAAGACCCAGGAGTTTGCAAAGCAGGTTCTGGATCACATGCGTGAGCGTCTTTCCGACTACCAGGAGCAGTACGGCGATCTGTACAACCTGGAAGCAACTCCCGCCGAGTCCACCACCTACCGCTTCGCCAAGCACGACAAGGCACAGTTCCCCGACATCATCACTGCCAACGAGAACGGCACTCCCTACTACACCAACTCCTCCCACCTGCCCGTGGGTTACACCGAGGACATCTTCACCGCTCTGGAGATCCAGGACGAGCTGCAGACCCGCTACACCTCCGGCACCGTCTTCCACGCCTTCCTGGGCGAGAAGCTGCCCGACTGGAAGGCCGCTGCTTCCCTGGTCCGCAAGATCGCTGAGAATCACAAGCTGCCCTACTACACCATGTCCCCCACCTACTCTGTATGTGCAGAGCATGGCTACCTGACCGGAGAGCAGTTCACCTGCCCTCACTGTGGCAAGAAGACTGAGGTTTACAGCCGTATCACCGGCTACTACCGTCCTGTCCAGAACTGGAACGACGGCAAGAGTCAGGAGTTCAAGGACCGCAAGGTCTATAATATCGGCAATTCTGTGCTGAAGGGTACTGTCAAGCCTGTGGAAGCTCCTGTGCAGGAAGAGCCGGCTC
>JAZQKF010000033.1:0-37181 GCA_045542015.1 Acutalibacteraceae bacterium | reverse complement strand
CAGAACGACATGGCTACGATCCGACTTTACAGGTGATGAGCTGAGAAAAATTCGTGAAAAACAGGAGGTTTTATGAGAACAGGTCTTTCCAAGAAACAAAAAACAACCAACATCTATTTTAACGAAGCAGACAACATGATCGAGGTCTGCACTTACAATACTGCACTCAAAAACAGGCTTACTGAGTACGCCGGGAAATATCCTTCCGAATGTCGGTTGATCGACGATGACGGAAACGGTTGTCTGACATTTGAAGTCAGCAAGGGGCGTTTCGGCTTCAAGCTAACAGCCCCCTATGACGAAACCCGCCGTAAAGCTGCAAGCGAATTGGCAAAGAAAAACACCGAAAGATTAAGGAGGCAAGAACAATGAAAATTCTGTCCTGTGTGTTTAATATGGATACCGCCTGCGTAGAACTGAAAATGGCAGACGGCACGATGATCTCTATAGACTGCACCGCCGTAGAAAACGAGATTGCCGACAATATGTATCAGCGGTCAGAGCTGGATTGGCTGATTTACAATGCGCCGTTAGAATACGCCGATCTGGTTTTGAATGGCGACCCGGAAAAGTATCTAAAAACAGTAACTGTGAATAAGCCGTTTGAAAATTAAGCGAGAAATAGCCCGCAGGAGTGATTCTGCGGGCATTTCGTGCGATTATATTGAATTTTCGATAATTATTTACATTCATTCCATTGAAAAATACGAGAAAGTATGATATACTATCTTTAAAATCAGCGATTGCTGAGTTTAATTCAGCATTTTATGAATTGATAAACTAGCTATTGGAGTGAATGATATGGCAGTGAGTTATAAGAAGTTATGGAAAATTCTGATTGATCGAGATATGAAGAAAAAGGATTTATGCGTTGCTGCAGGCATAAGTCATGCTTCAATGGCAAAGCTCGGCAAGAATGAAAACGTTACAACTGATGTCCTGGTGAAAATCTGTACTGCTTTGCAGTGTGATATAGGCGATATTATGGAATTAACAAAAGATGTTATTTGAGGAGAGATTATATGAGCATCAATAGAGATAAACCCGATCTTTGGAAAAATGATATTTTGCAATCTGTGGATTTGTATAATAGTTGGTTTATGGAATTTGCCCCCAGAGCATTTAGAGAAACACGTGTAACAACGGCAAGTAGCGTGGAGCGTGCTCTTGTTGATACGAGTTATCTGAAAAACATATCGGTCGAACTATTAAAAAATCACCCAGAGGTCTTGCCAATATTAAGGATGTCTACTTGCCCTCCTATAGCAAGAGATCGTCTTGTTGGTTTAGCTGGAGTAACTAAAAGCTTAGTTGAAAATATGGAAGATGCGGATAATCCTCGCGTGTCTCCTCGAATGGCTGCGGATAGATTATCTGACGAGCTTTCAAAAATAGCCAGAACTATCAATAGGATGGCAGATCCAGATATATTTGTTTGGCTACCAGAAATGCGTGAACCAACTGAACAAGAGGTTCAGAGATCCGCAACTGTTGTTGCAGATAGATTGTGTGGTGCGGTAGCTGATCCGATTATTAGAAATGCTCAAGAGAAACGTCAGCTTGCGGCAATAACACATTTCTTGCAAAATAGAGGTTATGCGGAAGCTAATGCCGGAACAAAGTATAACGAAATGGTACCAGGAACATTTTCGTTCCATACTAATGTGCCCGTATTGGTTGCTGAAGGAGCAGAGGATAGAATCAACATTCCTGTTGATGTGGTTATTCTTCCTAAATCGGCACAAGCTGGAGACTTTCCTCTCCTTATGGAAGCAAAATCGGCCGGAGATTTTACCAACGTAAACAAACGCCGCAAAGAAGAAGCTGCCAAAATGCAACAATTAAAAAATACATATGGCAATACGGTATCGTATAGTTTGTTTTTATGTGGTTACTTTGATTCGGGATATTTAGGCTACGAAGCAGCAGAAGGAATTGATTGGATATGGGAACACAGAATAAACGATTTGGAGCAATTAGGGATTTGAGTTTAATAGAATCCAGAAGGATGCAATTACAAACAGCGATTGACAATGGCAAAAGCATTGAAAGTCGTAGACGGTTTGGTCAGTTTGCAACCCCTTATGAATTGGCTCAAGAAATAATGTCCTTTGGTTTAACTTTGCAGGACAAAAAGGAAATCTCTTTTTTGGAGCCTGCATTTGGTACGGGAGCGTTTTATTCAGCTCTTTTATCAGAGTGTGACAAACAAGCTAAAATCATAAACACTGCAATTGGAGTTGAAGTAGACAAAGATTTTTATACTGCCGCCAATGAACTTTGGGGTCATACAAATGTAAATTTAGTAAGCGGCGATTTTACTGAAATTGAATCATTTGAAAGTGTCAACCTTTTGATTAGTAATCCTCCGTATGTACGGCACCATTATATTGACAAAGAACAGAAATCAAAGCTCTCAACTATGACACAAAAAGAAACGGGGTTATCGCTTTCGGGTCTTGCAGGACTATATTGCTATTTTATTTTATCTGCACACAAATGGCTCGCTCCAGAGGCAATATGTGGCTGGCTTATTCCAAGTGAGTTTATGGATGTTAATTATGGTGGAAAACTGAAAGAGTACCTGCTAAACAAAGTTCATTTACTTAGAGTGCATAGATATAATCCTGAGAACTGTAAATTTGATGATGCTTTGGTATCTTCCTGTGTGGTTTGGTTTAAAAACGAGACCATGGAAAACAATTATGATGTCGAATTTTCTTATGGTGGTACACTTGAAAAACCAGAAGTTAGCCGAAACATGGATAGAAACACTTTGGGAAAAAGTAGAAAATGGACTCATTTTCCAACCAAAGATGAGTCTCTTCTGAGTACTCATACTCCGACTTTAGGTGATTTTTTCACGATCAAACGTGGATTGGCAACTGGAGACAACGATTTCTTTATCTTGTCTAAAGAAGAAATTGAAGAACTAAATCTCGACATGAATTTCTTTACACCAATTCTGCCAAGCCCTCGTTATTTAAAATGCAATGAAGTGTTTAGTGATAAATACGGGAATCCCTGCTTAGACACGCAGTATTTCTTGCTTAGCTGTACGCTCCCAGAAGAGGAAGTGAAAAATAATCATCCGTCCATCTGGAATTATTTGCGTAGCGGCATTGATACTACTGCACAGAAATATCTGTGTAAAAATCGTAAGGTTTGGTATTACCAAGAAAATAGATCGGCAACGCCATTCTTATGTTCTTATATGGGCAGAGGAAATGACGAACACGCTGCGCCTTTTCGTTTCATTTTGAACCACACAAGCGCAATTGCCACCAATTCTTATTTGATGTTATATCCTAAAGCTACTCTCCAAGAAGCAATTGCTCAGACCCCCGACATGCTATATGAGGTCTGGAACGCTTTGAGTAACATTACTGCTAATGATCTTGAAAGCGAAGGCCGAGTGTATGGTGGAGGTTTGAAAAAAATCGAGCCAAAAGAACTATCTTATGTTAAGTGCCCACGTTTAGCGGAATTATTGGCATAATAGAAATAGAGAGAAGGTGTTCACTATATATGGCTTTTACTGTGGCTGCAGCTTTTGAACAGTTTTGTAAAAACCTCAGATTTTCAGACGACAATCTGAGTAAAATTAGCAATAGATATCATTCTATCACCAAGAGAATCAACACTGATTATTGGGGAACATCTTCTGACTCTGCTCACAGTTTGTATGTTGGTTCATATGGTCGTGATACTGAGATTTTTACCAGTGACATAGATATGTTGGTACAACTTCCGTATTCAACATATGAGAAATTCAATGCCTATACATCCAACGGACAATCTGCTTTGCTTCAAGAAGTGAAAAAGGTCATAGAGAAAACATACTCAGTTACCAACTTGAAAGCAGATGGGCAAATTATTAGTATTCCATTTTCGGATGGTATAAATTTTGAAGTTTTACCTGCTTTTATCAATAAAGATGGCAGTAGTTACACATTTGCAAATTCTAACAACGGCGGTTCGTGGAAGGTTACTGATCCCAGAGCAGAGATTGCTGAGATTCAGTCAATGAACAGCCAATGTAATTCAAACCTGAAAAGGTTGTGTAAAATGTCCCGAGCGTGGAGGGACAAAAACAACGTAGATATCAGTGGGATTTTGCTGGATATATTGAGTTACAACTTCATTTCTACTTGGGAATACCGAGACAAATCGTATGTATATTATGATTGGATGACAAGAGACTTTCTTAAATATGTATCTGAGAGACCAACATCCCAGTATCGTTGGCAAGTGATGGGAAGTGACAGATACATCACTTGTTTTGGCTCTTTTCAATCCAAGGCGAAAGCATCATACGAAAAAGCATTAGAAGCTATTGCGGATGAGACTAAATACCCATCAAGTGCAAATGCAGAATGGAAGGAAATTTATGGAAACAAATTCCCGACTTTGTGATACTACCCTTTATAATCAAATCGAAGAAGCTTACGGAAAAGTTGTATATACTTATACCACCCAAGTAATCCATGCTGGAAGATTGCATAAAAAGTATACGGCATTAAAATGGATTCAACTGATCCTTTCTGCGGTGTCAACTGGTGGCTTTATAGGTACGTTGATTACCAATCAAATCTTGCTCACTTGGGTAGGCGGTATTTGCTCAACTTTTCTGTTAGTATTAACTGCTTATTTCAAAGACACAGATTTATCTGCTGTTCACAAACTACACTTAGATACCTCAAATAAATTGTGGTTACTCAGAGAACAGTATCTGTCGTTACTTACAGATTTTCCTACACTATCAAGAGAAGATATTGTAAGTAGACGGGATGATCTTCAAGAACGTGTAGCCAAAGTTTATGCTTCGGCGCCATTGACTGACGATAAAAGTTACTCTTTGGCTCAAAAGGCTTTGAAAGAAAATGAATCGCAGTTTTTTTCCAGAAAAGAGCTAAACCAAATGCTCCCTGAAACATTGAGAAAGCAACCGAAAAATCAATAAGTTCTAATGCCTTTGTGGCAACAGAATGGCAACAAAAAATCAGATAGCCCATACTGTCTGAATAATGAAAGTAATATAAATAATCCGGGCTAAATCCCATAAGCAAATCTGTTTAAGATTTATTTTTCAGGAGCGAGTGGGAATAAACACCGAGCGCTCGCAGTGCGAGATACAGCGAGGTGTTTATTGCGCCGCGGTCGAAGTTTCGCGAGCGTAAGCGAGAGAACGAAACTTCGGGCACCGCAAGAGGGGGTTCTTCCTCTGAAAAGAGGAGCTTTATTTTTCTCAAAAACATATGAAAAACAAAAAACACCGCACCGATTATTCGGTGCGGTGTTTTCCTTTACCCGACTTAGATGCCCTTTTCGGCTTTCCACTCGTCCACCTTGGTCTTGGCCAGGCGCTTGATGTCCTCGTTGGGATAGAGGGACTCGGCGCCGCCGTTGACGTAGATGAAATACTTGCCGTCTCGGGTCATATACAGGCTCTCCTCGTAGCCGGCGGGGTCGCCGAATACGCCGTGGGTCGCCTTGCCGATCAGCTGAGCGGTCTCGGTGTCGTACTCAACCTTGCAGATAATCTTTTTCATACGGATACTCCTTTCACAGAAACTGCAAACGATGGGCTTGCGGGGGTATTATAGCATAGGTGTCCCCGCGGCGCAACTGTAAATTGTCGCCATATCACACGAAAGGGACGTTAGGGTAGAGCAACAAATCCATCTTCGTAAAACGGAGTTCGGATTTGTCGCTCTACCCTATGCCGAAAATTTGTTGCTTTGCACAATTCCGTCGCGACGGATGCATAAAAAATGGGCAACCTAATCAACAATATAGGTATATATAAATAGTGCTTGCAAAATAGGTTGAATTGTGGTAACATTAGTCTGTATATGTGCGTGTTTGTTTACGCAATAAAATGACTATCGTTCCGAAGCGAGGATGATGATAATGAGTATCAAAGCGTTCGAAAACAAAGTGTGGCTTTCCACCCCCACCATGCACGGGGAGGAGCTGCAGTACATTCAGGAGGCCTACGACACCAACTGGATGTCCACCGTGGGCGAGAATATCAACCAGGTGGAGAGTCAGATGGCTCAGTACGTGGGTGTGCAGTACGGTATCGGTTTGGGCGCCGGCACCGCCGCCCTGCATATGGCGGTCAAGCTGGCGGGCGTCAAGCCGGGCGATAAGGTGTTCTGCACCGATATGACCTTTGCCGCCACCGTCAACCCCGTGGCCTATGAGTTCGGCGAGCCGGTGTTCATCGACTGCGAGCGGGATACCTGGAATATGGACCCCGTGGCGCTGGAAAAGGCCTTTGAGCTGTATCCCGACACCAAGGTGGTGGTGGTGGTCAACCTGTACGGCGTGCCCGCCAAGCTGGATGAGATCCGCGCCATCTGCGACGCCCACGGCGCCGTGCTGATCGAGGACGCCGCCGAGAGCCTGGGCGCCACCTATAAGGGTCGCCAGACCGGCTCCTTCGGCTCCTACAACGCCATCTCCTTTAACGGTAATAAGATCATCACCGGCTCCAGCGGCGGTATGCTGCTGACCGACTGTCCCGAGGCCGCCGCCAAGGTGCGCAAGTGGTCCACCCAGAGCCGTGAGGACGCTCCCTGGTATCAGCATGAGGAGCGGGGCTACAACTATCGTATGAGCAACGTCATCGCCGGCGTTATCCGCGGTCAGATCCCCCATCTGGAGGAGCACGTGGCGCTGAAGAAGGCGATCTACGAGCGGTACCGCGACGGTCTGGCCGATCTGCCGGTGTCAGTCAACCCCTATATCGAGGGCGAGATGGAGCCCAACTATTGGCTGACCTGCCTGCTCATCGACGAGGACGCCATGTGCCAGCAGACCCGTACCGACACGGTGGCCAACTATACCGATGCGGCGGGTAAGGCCTGCCCCACCGAGATACTGGAGAAGCTGGCCGCCATCAATGCGGAGGGTCGTCCCATCTGGAAGCCTATGCATCTGCAGCCGATTTACAAGGACAACGCTTACGTCACCGCCGAGGGTCTGTACGACGGCGGCGCCGACGTAGGATCGGACATTTTCCGCCGCGGTCTGTGCCTGCCCTGCGACATTAAGATGACCCCCGATCAGCAGGACGTGATTATCGCCGCCATCCGCGAGTGCTTTGAATAAGAGGTTAAGTATGCGAAAGTTCAACTTTTTCCTGAAACGTGCTTTTGATATTGTGGTCAGCTTTGTGATGATCGTTCTGCTGATCGCCATTCCGGTGCTGATCGTGGTGCCCATCGCCATTAAACTGACCTCCAAGGGTCCGGTGATGTACAACGCCACCCGCATCGGTAAGGATATGAAACCTTTTAAAATGTATAAGTTCCGCACCATGATCACCGAGCGGTACGACGCTGACGGCAACGAGATCATGTCGGAGGACCGCATCACCAAGATCGGTCGCATCCTGCGCAAGACCAGCCTGGACGAATTGCCCCAGCTGTTCAACATTCTCAACGGCACCATGAGCATCGTGGGACCCCGTCCCATGCTGGACTATCAGGCTCCCCGCTGTGAGGGGGAGGAGGTGCTCCGCTTTGCGGTGCGCCCCGGTATGACCGGTCTGGCCCAGGCGAAGGGTCGCAACAACATCAGCTGGACCGAGCGCATTCAGTACGACATCGAGTACGTGAAGAATTTCAGCTTTTGGCTGGATATTAAGATTATCTTCGGTACGGTGCTGATGGTGTTTAAGCACACCGGCACCGAGGTAAAGCCGGAATATCGCGGCGTGGACCGCTTCTCCAAGTATTACGTCCCCGAGACGGAGGAGAAGCAATAAGAGAGGATGATTTTGTGAGCCGGACAGTTCAACTGAAAACGGGTACTGCGTACTCCATATTGGACAGCGTGTGTGCTCTGCTGCTGGTGCTGTGTCCGTTTCTGCAGCATTATCAGGGCATTATGGTGGATTCCCGCGCCACGGTGCTGCTGATCCTGGCGCCCTATCTGATGCTGCGCTTGTGGCAGAATAATCGGGTGATGTGGACGCCGCTGGTTCCGCTGGTGCTGTACAGCGTGTGCAAGATATTGGATAACGGCACCGGTGTGGCGGAATTGGGCCGCGAGGGTCTGATGTGCCTGGTGTTTCTGGCCGCCATCAGCGGTGTGATCGATTTTAAGGCGTTTACCCGTGCATGGATCACGGTGGCGGTGATCGGCAGTGTGCTGATTATGGTGCAGTACGTGTGCTATTACCTGCTGGATTTCCATCTGCAGCTGGTTCCCACGCAGCTGTTCCTGGAGGGCAGTGACCAGTGGATGGGTCTGGCCGAAACCGGCAAGATCAGCATCCTGGGCAACCCCACCAAAACCTACCGACCCTCCTCCATCTTTATGGAGCCCTCCCATATGGCGCTGTACTGTGTGCCGGCGCAGCTGATGCTGCTGTTCTCCCCGGGTGTCACCTGGCGCCGTTTCGCTCTGGCGGCGGTGCTGACGGTGGGCGTGCTGGCCAGCACCTCCGGTCTGGGTATCGTGCTGTGTATGGGTCTGTGGTTCATCTACCTGGCCATCTTCTGCGGAGAGGGTATGGAAAACAAGCCTATCCTGTTTATTAAGGGCTTCACCATTCCCGCGCGCGAGTTTAAGGGCATTTCCATTTGCAAGAAGCGCTACGGCGCCTTTACCTTCCGCGGCATCACCGTGCGTCCCATCAACATTGTGTTGGTGGGCAGCCTGCTTTTGGCGGCGGTGCTGATGTATATCTTCGTGGACGTATTCCGCGACAGCATCAACCGCATTCTGTTCAGCCAGGACGGCTACAACGCCGTCTCCGGTCGCACCAGCTCCGGCATACTGGGAATCTCCAAGCTGGAGGGTGGCGAATGGCTGTGGGGCAAGGCGGTGGAGGGCTCGGAGGCCAACGGCTATATGTCCGGCCTGTTCGAATCCATCTACAAGTACGGTCTGGTGGGCGCGGCGATCTCCTACTCGTTCTACGTCATCAGCCTCTTTAAATTGAAGCGCCAGTACAGCTGGTTCGCGCTGTTGATGTTGGGTCTGTCCTGCTTTACCAATCACACCCACGGCTCTGCCTATATGATGATTTTCTGCATCTACCTGCTGAGCGGCTACGTGGAGTGCGGTGTGCAGGATCCCCGCGACCTGTCCCTGCGGATTCATCCGCTTGGTCTGTATCGGAAGAAGGAAGAAGTTAATGAGTGAACAATTACATGAGAAACGGGGCAGTGCCGGTCTGGCGGTAAAAGCGGGCTTTTGGTACGTGGTCAGCACCTTTTTGGTAAAAGGTCTGTCCTTTATCACCCACCCGATCTTCGCCGGTCTGCTGTCGAAAGAGGCTTTGGGCGCCTTCTCGAACTTCGCCAGCTGGGAGATGTTGCTGCTGATCGTCACCAGTCTGGAGATGCAGAATACGGTGGCACGCGCCTACTATGATTTTAAGGAAGATTTCAATAAATACGTCTCCTCCGTGACGTTGGCCAGTATAAGCTTTACCCTGATATTGTACGGGGTGGCGCTGCTGTGCGGCGACTGGTTCACGGTGGTGACCAGCATCCCCCGACAGTACGTCCACGTGCTGTTCTTTATGCTGATGTTCCAGAGCTGTAAGCAGATCTACTTCGCCAAGGAACGCACCCTCTACCGATACAAGTCGGTGGCGGTGCTGTCGGCGGTGAATGCGCTGGTGCCCACCCTGATCGCGGTGGCGCTGGTGATGATCGCTCCCGAGGCGGATAAATTGTCCAGTCGTATCTACGGCTTCTACATCCCCTCGGCGCTGATCGGTCTGGGCTGTGCGCTGTTCCTGCTGTTTAAGGGTAAGAGCTTCAGCTGGAAGTATTGTAAGTACGGCTTTGCGCTGGCCTTTCCGCTGATGCTGCACTATCTGACGGCACAGCTACTCAATTCGTCCAACTCCATCATCACCACCATGCGTCTTGGTGAGGAGGTCAACGCGGTGGTATCCACCGCCTCCTCCGCCAACCACATTATGACCACGCTGTTGGTGGCGGTGTCCGGCGCGGTGACCACCTGGCTGATGGATAACCTCAACCAGGAAAAGGTCAAGGCGGTGCGCCGCGGTACGCTGCTGTACACCCTGGGCATTGCGGCGATGGGTATTGCCGTGATCCTGTTCACCCCCGAGATCATCTACATCCTGGGCAGCGGCAGGTATCCCGAATCGGTGCCGCTGATGCCCGGCTTCGTGGTGGCGGTGGTGCTGCAGTCGGCCACTACCATATTCACCATTATGCTCACCTACCAAAAGCGTGTGCTGGGCACCGCGGTATGGACCGGCGTGGTGGCGGTGGGCAGCGTGGCGGCAAAGTATTTCCTGCTGCCCTGGTACGATGCGGTCAACCCCGGACAGGGCGTGATGATGCTCCCCTATATCAACGTGGTATCCTTTGCCGTGCTGTTCATCACCAACTACGTGCTGGTGTGCCGCACCGGTCTGGGTCGCTACCTGAATATTAAGGCCATCGGCATCGTGCTGTTGGGTCTGCTGGGCTTTATGCTGGTTGCCCATTTCCTGTATGACCATTTATGGCTGCGTCTGGCGGCCGTTGGTATCCTGTGCGTGGCGGCGGTTGTGCTGACCGTCAAGTATCGGGAATTGATTATGAAGATCATCCGCAAGAAATTTAAGAAAAAGAAGAAAACGGAGGAATAAGTTATGACTCAGGAGAAAGTGATTGCGATTCTGCAGGAGGTTAAGCCCACCCGTGACCTGACCGACGTGCAGGATATTATCGAGGGCGGCTACCTGGATTCCTTTGAGCTGATGAGCCTGATCTCTTTGCTGGCCGATGGCTTCGGCGTGGAGATCGGTGTGGACGAGATCATTCCCGAGAATTTCAACTCCGTGGCCGCTATGGTGGCTATGGTGGATCGCCTGAAGGGCTAAGGAGAGATTTGGTATGAAGGCAAAAAGACTGTATCACAGCGTGCGGCTGCTGCTGACCCACGGCGGTGCCCGTCGCGCCCGCTATCTCAAGAAGCATCATATTCTGGGCGCCATCGGTGACAACTGCAAGTGGGGTCCCTGGCTGGTGCCGCTGTACCCCGAGCTGATCCGCCTGGGGGATAACGTGCACGTGCATAAGACCGCCAAGCTGGTCACCCACGATATGCTCAACCGCTACCTCAAGACCCGTAATCCCGACGACGATTTCGGTCAGGGGGAGAAGCTGGGCTGCGTGGAGCTGCAGGATAACGTGTATATTTCTATGAACGTCACCGTGATGCCGGACGTGCGCATCGGTAAGGATACCATTGTCACCGCCGGCAGCGTGGTCACCTCCGACATCCCCGAGAATTCGGTGGCCTCCGGCATCCCGGCTAAGGTGACCGGTCGCTTCGATATGTTCCTGGCGCTGCGCAAGATGAGCCGCGGTCAGTGCGTACCGGTGAAGAATCAGGAGATGGAGCCGGCTGTGGCCGAAGAGGTCTGGGCCCGCTTCCTCAAGCGTCGCGATAAGTAATAAAGGAGATGCTTTTATGCGTTCCATTGTCAAGAGTATTTATGAGCACAGCCTGTCCCAACCGCAGAAGACGGCGCTGATCGCCCCCGACCGCACGGTGGATTACGCCACCCTGTGGAAGATGGTGGCGGGTATGGCGGCTCTGCTGAAGGAAAAGGGTCTGAACAAGGGCGAGCGGGTCATTCTGGAGGCCAACCACACGGTGGAGTTTCTGGTGATGTGCTACGGCATCCACCTGGCGGGCGGCGTTCACGCCCCCGTGGAGCACGCCGCTCCCGAGGAGCGGGTGTCCGCCATCGCCGCCGAGATCACGCCGGCGATGATCCTCACCGGTGAGCATCCGTTGGATAATTTTTCGGTCACGCTGGACGACCTGGCGGCCTACGACGGTCCCCTGCCGGAGTTCCCCACCGAGGATATGCTGCAGGAGATCCTGTTCACCACCGGCACCACCGGTAAGTCCAAGGGCGTTATGATCACCCACTACGGACAGATGAATATGTGCCAGAGCCAGAATGCGGTGCTCAATTACAGCATCGACAACGTGTGGCTGATCCCCACCCCCATGAACCACGCGGCGGGTCTGCGCAAGACCCATATGTCTATGGTGCGGGGCAGCACGGTGCTGCTGATGGCCGGCTTTACCAATCTGAAGCTGTTCTTTGACAACATTAAGAATTATCACGTCACCTCCATCTATCTGCCCCCCTCCGGCGTTCACTACGTGCTGATGCTGGGCGCCAAGGAGTTGGCGAAGTACGACGATCAGCTGGATTTCCTGTATTCCAGCTCCTCCGCCCTCCCCGGCGGCGATAAGGAGAAGCTGATCTCCCTGCTGCCCAACGTGCGGAAGTTTGACGCCTACGGTGGCTCCGAGGTGGGCGCCGTGTGCTACATCGATTATAACGCCGTGTCGGGCAATACCAAGTGCGTGGGCAAGCCCAATCCCGGTGTGGACATCTACATCGTGGACGAGCACTACAACCGTATGGAGGATGCCACCGCCGACAACCCCGGCATCATCGCCATCCGTTCCAACACGGTGACCGCCGGCTACTGGAACGAGCCGGAGCTGACCGCCAACACCATTCAGGACGGCGTTATCTATATGACCGACCTGGGTTATATGGAGAACGGCTATCTGTATCTGGTGGGTCGCCGCGACGACGTCATCAATGTGGGCGGGCTGAAGATCGCCCCCACCGAGGTGGAGGACGTGGCGCTGCGGCATCCCACCGTGGACGAGTGCGTCTGCATCCCCTATGAGGACCGCGTATACGGCCGTGTGGTGAAGATGCTGGTCAAGCTCAACGAGGGCTGCGAGCTGGATGCAAAGGCGCTGTCCGATTATCTGCTGGATAAGCTGGAGGCCTACAAGGTGCCTAAGTACATTGTGGCGGTGGAGGACATTCCCCGCACCTTTAACGGCAAGATCGACCGCAAGCGGATCATCGCGGAACAGAAATAACCGTTTCCCGTTTTGAGGAGAAAGAGGTAGTATGAAAGCATTAGTTTTGGCGGGCGGATTGCCGCAGATCGAACTGATACAGCAGCTCAAGGAGCGGGGTATCACTACCGTTCTGGCGGACGGCAACGCCAACGCTCCCGCCGTACCCTATGCGGATAAAACGTATCAGATCGCCATCTTTGACACCGAGGCGGTGAAGGAGGTGGCGGTAAAGGAGCAAGTGGATTTCCTTATCACCGTGTGTGCCGACCAGGTTCTGCTGGTGGTGGCGCAGGTGTCTGAGGAACTGGGCCTGCCCTGCTATATTGATTATCAGACGGCTCAGAATGTGTCGGATAAGAAGTATATGAAGCGCATATTCTGGGAGAATAGCATACCCACCTCCCGCTATCTGGAGCTGGATACGTTGGATTGGGATAAGATCGAGCAGCTTAAGTATCCTATGGTGATCAAGCCGGTGGATGCCTACAGTTCCCGCGGTGTGCGTAAGGTGTGGAATCGCGAGGAATTGACCCGGTATTTCGCAGAGGCCGCCCAGATCAGCCGCACCGGCGGTGTACTGGTGGAGGAGTTTGTGGCCGGCGAGGAATTGAGCGTCGACGTATACGTGGAGAACGGCGTGGCTAAGCTGCTGTGCATCTCCAACAGCGAAAAAATTACCGACGACGGTCGCTTTATCATCTTCCGCGGTCGTTATCCCGTGGAGTTGTCCGACGAGACGGTGGGCAAGATTCAGACAGTGGCACAGCAGATTGCCGATGCCTTCGGTCTGGTGGATTCGCCTATGCTCATTCAGATGATCTGCGATGGTAAGGACGTATCGGTGTTGGAATTCTGTTCCCGCACCGGTGGTAATATGAAGTATTTGCTGATCAAGCGTGCGTGCGGCGTGGACGTGATTGAGACGGTTATCGACCTGACCTTAGGCAAAAAGCCTCACGTAGAGCTGTCTGCCCCGGAGGCGAAGTACATCGTTAACGATTTCATTTACTGCCGACCCGGTGTGTTTGATCGGTTGGACGGCTTTGAGGAGCTGGTAGAGGAGGGCGTGCTGGCAGACTACAAGCTGTTGCGTCCTCGCGGCATGCAGGTGCGTGGCGTGACCAGCAGCTCCGATCGGATTGCCGGCTTTACCGTGACGGCTGACACGTTGGAGGAGTTTAACGAAAAGCACCGCCGCGTGGTGGCAGAGACCAAGGTGCTGGATGAAAACGGCGAGGATATGATGCGTCATGACCTTCTGCCCGACCTGAAATAGGTGTAACAACTTCCGAGGCTTGACCTCGGAAGTTTTTCTTTATGGTGTTATTCGGATAACATTGTTTATTCATCATAATACAGCACACAAAAAAAGACCGTTGCTCACTGAGCAACGGTCTTTTTTTATATGAGATCAGTTTTCCTTCGGGGTGTCGTCGTCGGTATTGCCGTCGGCGCTGACCTTTTTGATGCTCAGGCCCTCCAGCTTACCGATGTACATGGCGATCAGACCGACCACCACCGCGATCGAACCGGCCAGAATGACCCAGGGGTAGTAGTCGTTATAAAGGAACAGTGCGATCGCCTCGCCGGTCTCGCCGCCGACGATCAGGGCGATGATAAAGGGGATCAGCGGTAACACGCCGCCGAAAAAGGAAACGGTCATTAACACACCGTAAATGGCGTTGGCCACCTTAAAAATCTTTTCACGCATAACCATAACCTCCTTAACCGATCAGGCCCCATACGGGGAGCCATCCCAGCAGAATCAGCACGCTCAGCAGATAGTGGGGGATAAGCCAGAACAGGGCGTTGATGAGCGTGGGCTTCAGCTCCGATTGGGCGATACCCATACCGGTGTAGATGCAGGCACAGTAGGGGGGCGTCACGCCGTGCATGGCACCGCAGATACAGGGCAGCATGGCGGCGGCCAGCATAGGATTGCCGCCGGCACCGGCCATCAGGGTGATGATGATGCCGCCGAAGATCTTGACCTGGCTGGAGCCGGGCAGCACCATACCCAGAATGGCGCAGATGAAGGGAATGATAAAGGCCAAAGCCACGTGGCTCATATTCATCTGCTGGAAGAAGGCGCCGATGGCCTCCTCGATGTGCAATCCTTCCAGTACGTTGGCGACAAAATAGGCGAACAGCACCAGCGAGGCGGTGGGAACCACCTTCAGCATACCCGTATTGATGCTGTTGAACATATACTTAGGTGTCATCAGCTGCTTGGACTTTTTGTCCGACAGCAGGATGCCGCAGAGCACGATCAGCGCGGGGATGAGCAGCAGCAGGCTGTCGTTGAGAGCCTTAGCGCCGCCCGCGTTCAGCCGGTCAATGAAGAAATAATCGAACTTGCTGGTCAGCAGGAAGGGAACGAACACGATGATGGGCAGGAAAACCGCCTTCCATCCCCGCTTGAGGGACTCGCTCAGCTTCGGTACGTCGGCCTTATCCATGGGTTCTACCTTGTAGTAGCGACACATCAGATACAGGGTGACGATGCGTTGCAGAATAAACCAGATGGCAACACCCCACAGCAGCAGCCAGTACTGGGGCATGGTGTAGGTGTTGGGATACAGCTTATCCAAAATAGCGAAGGCAACGCCGATCATACCGGCGGGCGGGATCATATTGCCCATGGTGCTGGAGAAAGCTTCCACGTTGGCGGCCAGATGGGCAGGAAACCCGGACTTTTTCATAGCCGGGATGGTGAACACACCGGTGGTGGCCACGTTACCGGGACCGGAGCCGGACAGAGAGCCCATATAGGAACTGCCGATCACCGCCACAAAGCCGGCGCCGCCGCGCAGACGGCCGAACAGGGACAGGATGATGGCGATGCAGTCGTCGATGACCGAGGTCTTGGACAATAACTCGGCGGACAGAATAAAGGCGAAAATAACGTACAGGGTGGGTTCCTTCAGCGCCTCCCAGATGAAGGTGCCCACGTCGGACCAGGTGCCGGTGATGGCCACCAGCACCACAAAACCCAGCAGCATGCACTCATACAGAGGGCGCTTGAGCAGGGTGAAGCCCACGGTAACAACGGCGAACAGCGCTATTAAGTACCAGACTTCAATAGGCATAGAGATTCCTCCTTTTAATTGTTTATAGGTTATAATACCTATAACCTATCGCGCATACACCATTATAGCCAAACTTTTCAAAATGTCAAGGTTTTTTTGTTTTTTATGATTCGTTTTGTAGCATGCATACCGAATTTGGCCACCGATGGTGTTGCTTGGTTGACATTTTTTCCTTTTATGGTACAATAAGGAAGAATGTGCCCTATTATAATAAAAGGAAAAATAGGAGGACGTATCTGTGAAGGAAAGAATTGCCCAAATGGCAGCCTATTTCGGTCTGGACGGCGAGGTACAGGAGGTATCGGTGGTCAGCAACGGTCACATCAACTCCACCTACGACGTGATCATACGTAACAACGGTGAGGATCACCGCTATGTCTTTCAAAAGCTGAATATCTTTGTGTTTAAGAATCCCAAGCGGATCATGGGCAATATTGCCCGCATCACCAAGCACATTTCTCATAAATTGGAGGAAGAGGGCGGCAGCCAGGATCGGGTGATGCACTTCTACAAGACGCCTGCAGGCAAGAATTATCATATGGGCACCCAGGGCTTTTGGCGGGTGTCCGACTACGTGCCCAACACTGTGACGTATAACGAGTGCAGCGATCTGGACAAACTGAAGAGTGCAGGAAAGGCCTTTGGTGAATTCCAGACCTGGCTGTCGGATTTTGACGCCACCGACCTGTACGAAACTATCCCCAATTTCCACAATACCCGCAGCCGTATTGCGGTGCTGCTGCGCCACGTCAACGAGGATCCCTGCGGTCGTGCCGAGGAGGTGTCCGCCGAGATCGAACGGATCAAGGAGTGGCGGTCGCTGGCGGTACGGCTCAACGAGCTGATCGACTCCCAGGAATTGCCGCTGCGGGTCACCCACAACGATACCAAGATGAACAACCTGCTGTTTGACCGGGACACCGCCGAGGCCAAGACGGTGATCGACCTGGATACGGTGATGCCCGGTCTGGTGGCTCACGATTTCGGCGACGCCGTGCGCTATGCGGCGAATACCGCCGCCGAGGACGAGAAGGATCTGTCCAAGGTGGGTCTGGATATGGACCGTTTCCGCGCCTTTGCCGCGGGCTTCGTGCCGGCCATCACCCACTCGCTGACCCCCATGGAGGTGGACACGCTGGCGCTGGGCGCCTTTGTGATCACCGTGGAGCTGGCAGTGCGCTTTTTGGACGATTACATTACCGGCGATCAGTATTTCAAGATCGACTATCACGGGCATAATCTGGTGCGCGCCCGCTGTCAGCTGGCGCTGGCGGAGGATATGTACCGCCATTTGGACGAGATGAACCGCATCGTTGCGGAGATCGCCGCCACCCCCGTTGCATAAGGGGTTTAAGATTTTAACGTAAAGGAGATGCCATTATGTGCGGATTTTGCGGATTCACCGGTGAGCTGGTGGACAGAGAGCAGTACCTGCGCCAAATGACCGACGCCATCATCCATCGCGGCCCCGATTCGGACGGCTATTACGTGGACGGCGGCATCGCTATGGGCTTTCGCCGCCTGAGCATCATTGACGTGGAGGGCGCTCCCCAGCCTCTGTATAACGAGGACAAGTCCCTGGTGCTGATGTTCAACGGCGAGATCTATAACTATCAGGATCTGCGTGCGGAGCTGGTGGAACTGGGTCACACCTTTACCACCTCCGGCGACGGCGAGACCTTGCTCCACGGCTATGAGCAGTGGGGCGCTGACCTGCTGCCCCGCCTGCGGGGTATGTTCGGCTTTGCCATCTGGAACGTAGCGGAGCAGACCCTGTTTATCGCCCGGGATTATTTCGGCATCAAGCCGATGCATTATACCCTGCTTCCGGACGGTCGTCTGGTGTACGGCTCGGAGATCAAGTCCATTCTGGGTCACCCGGACGTGAAGAAGGAGTTTAATCCCGCCGCCCTGGACAAGTATCTGTCCTTCCAGTATTCGGTGCCCACCGAAACCTTTTTTAAGGGCATTTCCTGCCTGCCTCCCGCACACTATATGGTGTACAAGGACGGCGAGGTAGAGGTGCATCGCTATTGGGAGCCGATCTTCACCCCCGATGAGAGTATGACCCTGGAGCAGGCGGTGGACGCCATTGACGAGGTGTTCACCGATTCCGTGGCCGCCCATCGCATCAGCGACGTGGAGGTGGGCTGCTTCCTGTCCAGCGGCGTGGACTCCTCCTACGTGGCCTCCTATTTCGGCGGGCAGAAGGCGTTTACCGTCGGCTTTGACAACGGTCAGCACTACAACGAGAGTAATTACGCCGCCGAATTGGCGAAAGAGGTGGGCATTAGCCACTACACCCATATCATCGGCGAGGAGGAGTATTGGGACAGCCTGCCGCAGGTGCAGTATTATCTGGATCAGCCGCTGGCAGACCCCGCCTGCGTGGCACTGTATTTCGTGTCGAAATTGGCGGCTCAGCAGGTGAAGGTGGTGCTGTCCGGCGAGGGCGCCGACGAGTTGTTCGGCGGTTACCGCATCTATCACGAGCCCTATTCCCTGCGTGGCTATCAGCGGCTGCCCCGCTGGCTGCGCAAGGCTATCGCCGCCTGCGCCTCGGTCCTGCCGGATATTAAGGGCAAGTCCTTCCTCATCCGCGGTTCAAAGTCGCTGGAGGAGCGGTTTATCGGCAACGCCAATATGTTCACAAAAAAGGAAAAGAGCAAGCTCCTTAAGGATATTCCCGCCACCGACCCTGCCGACTATACGGCGGAGTATTACGCCCGCTGTGAGGGTCAGGACGACGTGACCCGTATGCAGTATCTGGACATCAACCGCTGGATGGTGGGGGACATCCTGCTGAAGGCGGACCGTATGAGTATGGCTCACTCGCTGGAATTGCGGGTGCCCTTCCTGGATAAGAAGGTGTTTGAGGTGGCGGCCACCATTCCGGTGAAGCATCGCATCGGCGGCGGCACCACCAAGTACGCCATGCGCGAGGCCGCCAAGCGGCACATCCCCGCCTCCGCCGCGTCCAAGCCCAAGCTGGGCTTCCCCGTACCCATCCGCGTGTGGCTTAAGCAGGATGCGTATTACAATAAGGTAAAAGAGGCCTTCCTGTCTGAGGCGGCTCGGCAGTATTTCAACACCGATTACTTGGTCAAACTGCTGGATCAGCATAAAGCGGGCAAAAAGGATAACAGCCGTAAGATCTGGACCGTGTATATGTTCCTGGTCTGGTACGGCGTGTACTTCGCGGAGTAAGAGATGGAACGATTGGATAAGCTCATCAGCGCACAGGCCAACCTGACCCGCAGCGAGGCGGGTCGGGCGGTTCGGTGCGGACGGGTGACGGTGGACGGCAAGGTGTGCCGTCAGGGTGCGCTGAAGCTGGACCCCGCCGCCCACGCTGTCGCCATCGACGGCAAGGAGCTGGGGTATGCCGAATTTGTCTATTGGATGCTGAATAAGCCGGCGGGGATACTGTGCGTATCCCGCGACCCCAAGGTGCCCACCGTGGTGGATCTGCTCCCTTCGGACAGCCGCCGCAAGGGGCTGTTTCCCGCCGGACGACTGGATAAGGACACCCACGGTCTGGTGCTGATTACCGACGACGGAGATTTCGCCCATCGGATGCTGTCCCCCCGCCACCACATCCCCAAGACCTATCTGGCGCGGCTGGACAAGCCCCTCAGCGAGGAGGGCGCGCAGGCCTTCCGCGACGGACCCACGCTGGCGGACGGCACCGTCTGTCAGCCGGCACAGTTGACCCTGCTGGAGCAGGGGGAGAACCCCCTGGTGGAGGTGGTCATCTACGAGGGCAAGTACCACCAGATCAAGCGGATGTTTGCCGCGGTGGGGTGTCACGTGGAGTGGCTCAAGCGGGTGCAGATGGGCGGTCTGCGGCTGGACGAGTCGCTGGCCGAGGGACAGTGCCGCCCCCTGACCGAACAGGAGAAGGATAGCATTTTGCCTATAAAAAAATAAAAAAATTGGGCATTGTTACGAGGGAATATAAATTCTCCCCATAAAGTTCAGCAAATCTTTGTGCATTATTAGGTATGGCGCTTTGGTTAAAATCGTGGTATAGTATTTACCGAGGAAATCATCGGTCGTGGTGCGCCTACCGCGGCTGATACCAAATATATTCTTGGAGGTTTATTTATGGCAAGTCTTTCTTTGAAGAACATTTACAAGAAGTACCCCGGCGGCGTTGTCGCCGTGTCCGACTTCAACCTGGAGATCAAGGACAAAGAGTTCATCATCATGGTCGGTCCCTCCGGCTGTGGTAAGTCCACCACCCTGCGTATGATCGCCGGTCTGGAGGAGATCTCCTCCGGTGAGCTGTACATCGGCGACCGTCTGGTCAACGACGTGGCTCCCAAGGATCGTGACATCGCCATGGTGTTCCAGAACTACGCTCTGTATCCCCATATGACCGTGTTTGATAACATGGCTTTCGGTCTGAAGCTGCGCAAGACCTCTAAGGACGAGATCAGGCGCCGCGTTGAGGAGGCCGCCCGCATTCTGGATATCGCTCACCTGCTGGACCGTAAGCCGAAGGCTCTGTCCGGTGGACAGCGTCAGCGTGTGGCTCTGGGTCGTGCCATCGTTGGTGAGCCCTAGGTCTTCCTGCTGGATGAGCCGCTGTCCAACCTGGATGCTAAGCTGCGTGCGCAGATGCGTACCGAGCTGTCTAAGCTGCACCAGAAGCTGGGCACCACCTTCATCTACGTTACCCACGACCAGACCGAGGCTATGACCATGGCTGATCGTATCGTGGTTATGAAGGACGGTCTGATTCAGCAGGTGGATACTCCCCAGCGTCTGTACGACCTGCCTTGCAATATGTTCGTGGCCGGCTTTATCGGTTCTCCCCAGATGAACTTCATCGACTCCGTCATCGGCAAGAATGACAAGGGTTACTACGTTGAGTTCGGCTCCGAGGATACCAAGACCCGCCGCGGCGTCAAGTATCAGATTCCGCTGCCCGCCGCCAAGCTGGAGGGCACCAACATCGAAGAGTATGTTGGTAAGGAAGTCGTGATGGGCATCCGTCCCGAGGACGTCCACGACGAGCCCCGTCTGCTGGAGGAGTTCGCCGACTGTAAGGTTAAGGCCAACGTCGAGGTTACCGAGATGATGGGCGCCGAGACCTTCCTGTACGTGAACGTGGAGGGCTTTGATTTCACCGCCCGCGTGGAGCCTTCCTCCACCGCTCACCCCGGTGACGAGGGTGTGGAGATCGCTCTGGAGAACACCAAGATCCACCTGTTCGATAAGGACACCGAGCGCACCATCTGCAACTAATATTTGCCATTATACCGCCGCAACCGATTCGGTTGCGGCGGTTTTTTGCGCTCTGCACACCCCTACAGCCGCTGTCCAACCGAATATGGATTCTGTAGGGCGGGGGCTTGCTCCCGCCGAAACCACATTAGGACAACACGGCGGGCGATTCGTGAATCGCCCCTACGACACCGCTCGGTTTTTCTTTAAACCCAAGCGCAAACCTGCCGCCGACCTCCCTTCTTCATCCAAAAGTTAGAAAAAAGCACAAAAAATTAAGAAAAATTTGTGAAAATTATCATTTTCACCTTGCAAAACGAGGAAGAATTAGGTAAAATAAAGGTGGTATGATTTGCGCAGGGCAGGGACCCTCCCGCAATCATCGTAAAAAAGCCGCCGCCTATTGCGGAGAGAGTATACGGTAGAGCCACAGAGGGGGAGGACTCCATCTGCTTTTCTTGCGTATCCTCTTTGCTTTCTGTGGCTATTATTTTAATCGGATTATCCTAACGTAAAGGAGTGCTGACCATGTCCAACCGTATGTTCCAGAGTGTCATCCATCAGACCAAAGAGGCCATCGAACGCACCGTGGGTATCATTGACGAGAACCTGACGGTGATCGCCTGCAGCGACCTGGGTCGCGTGGGCGAGAGCGCCATTCTGGCCGTGGATTCCTTTGCCGGTGTGGAGACCTTTGTGCACGAGGGCTATACCTATATGCCCTTCGGCTCCCGTCCCCACTGCGAGTATCTGCTGTTTGTGGAGGGTAATGACGAGGCCGCTGCCCGCTATGCGGCGCTGCTGGCGGTGTCCCTGACCAACATTAAGCAGTACCACGACGAGAAGTTTGACCGCAGCAATTTTGTCAAGAACGTGATTCTGGACAACATTCTGTCCGGCGATATTTACCTCAAGGCACGGGAACTGCGCTTTAACAACGACGTGGCCCGCGTGGTGCTGCTCATCCGCGTCACCTCCCGCACCGATATTTCCGCTTTTGACGTGGTGCAGAACCTGTTCCCCGATAAGAATAAGGATTTCGTTATCAACATCAACGAGACCGACATTGCCCTGGTCAAGGAGATTCGCCCCGGCACCGACCCCAAGGATCTGGAGAAGCTGGCCCGCTCCATCGTGGACACGCTGGGCAGCGAGTTCTACACCCAGGCCACCGTGGGCATCGGCACCGTGTCGGAGAGCATCAAGGATCTGGCCACCTCCTTTAAGGAGGCGCAGGTGGCGCTGGAGGTGGGCAAGGTGTTCGACAACGAGCGCCCCATCATCCGCTACGACCATCTGGGCGTGGCCCGTCTGATCTATCAGCTGCCCACCACCCTGTGCGACATGTATCTGCGCGAGGTGTTTAAGCGCGGCTCCATCGAGTCCCTGGATCAGGAGACTCTGTTCACCATCCAGAAATTCTTTGAGAACAACCTGAACGTGTCCGAGACCTCCCGTAAGCTGTTCGTCCACCGCAATACGCTGGTGTACCGCCTGGAGAAGATCAAGCGCCTGACCGGTCTGGATCTGCGTGAGTTTGACGACGCTATCGTGTTTAAGGTTGCTCTGATGGTTAAGAAATATCTCAGTGCCAACCCCGTTAAGTATTAAGATACTGTCGGGAGATTGCAGTGGTTTTTTGCAGCCGCCGGCGCTCCTGTCGGCGGCTGTATTAGGATGTATCGCTCTACCCCGGGCGATTTCCAGTACTTTTCACTTGCTTCGGTATGACCCACACGGTATAATGGACCGTGTCCGCTGATTCTGTGACAGAGCAACGACGCCGTGGGCGTCTGCCTGCTCGGGAGGAATACGTATGATTGAATTTCAAGGCGTTTATAAGAGCTATGGCACCGACAGCCATGCTCTGGAGGACGTAAATTTACATATTGACGACGGCGAGTTTGTGTTCGTGTTGGGCGCCTCCGGCGCCGGTAAGAGTACCTTCCTTAAGCTGATTATGCGGGAGGAGGTTCCCTCCGCCGGCGAGGTGGTGGTGGATAAGTTTTATCTGTCCCGCCTCAAGCGCAAGGAGATTCCCTACTACCGCCGCACCATGGGCGTGGTGTTTCAGGACTTCCGTCTGATCAACACCATGACCGTGTTTGACAACGTGGCCTTCGCCATGCGGGTGGTGGGTCGCACCAAGCGGGAGATTAACCGCCACGTGCGTAAGGTGCTGACCCTGCTGGACCTGGAGACCAAGGCGGATCGCTATCCGCCGGAACTGTCCGGCGGTGAGCAGCAGCGTGTGGGTCTGGCCCGCGCGCTGGTGAATCGCCCGTCCCTGATTATCGCCGACGAGCCCACGGGTAACGTGGATCCCCAGATGTCCTACGACATCGTGGAAATGCTCAGCCGCATCAACGAGCGGGGCACCACCGTGATTATGGTCACCCACCAGCACGAGCTGGTGCATAAGTTCCCCCATCGTGTCCTCACCCTGGAAAAGGGACACATCGTGTCCGATACCGGTCGTCCGGAGACGGTTTCTCTGGGTGACGCGGCGGAAGGGGGTGCCGCACGATGAAGCTACACGTGTTACAGTACCTGTTTAAAGAGGGCTGCCGCAACACCTGGCAGAACCGCCTGATGGCGCTGGCCTCCTGCGGCGTGCTGATCTGCTGTCTGCTGCTCACCGGCTTCTCCTATCTGGTGTTTGCCAACGTGGATCGCATATCCCAGTCCGCCTATGAGCAGAACGTCATCGCCGTGTATCTCAAGAGTGAGTGCACCGCAGAGGACGCCGCCGACGCCGGTCGCGCCATCCGCAGCCTGCCCAACGTGGATACCGCGGACTTTATCTCCAAGGATGAACTGCTGCAGAAATACGCCGACGACGTGGTGGAATTGTATTCCGGCGACAGCAACCCCCTGCCGGACACCTTTATCGTATCCATGAAGGATCTGACTCAGTTTGACCAGACCCTCATCGACATTCAGAACGTGGACGGGGTGGAGGAGGTATCCTTCGACGCCGGTACCGCCGAGGTGCTGACCCGTTTCCGCCGCATCGTGCTGGTGTTCGGCGGCAGCGTCATTGTGCTGCTGCTGGCGGTATCTCTGTTCATTATTGTCAATACCATTAAGCTGACGGTGCACAACCGTCGCCTGGAGATCTACATTATGAAATCGGTGGGCGCCACCGACAGCTTCGTCCGCTTCCCCTTTGTGGTGGAGGGCGTGCTGGTAGGCTTTGTGGCGGCGGTGGTCGGCTACGGTCTGACCGCGGCACTGTACAACGCTATGGTGAACAACATCGATTTCGGCAACCCCATGCTGGAGCTGATCCCCTTCGGTCAGGTGTGGGGACCCCTGCTGGTCTATTTCCTGCTGGGCGGTGTGCTGGTGGGCATCATCGGCAGTGTGATCTCCATGGGCAAGTACCTCCGCCACGAAGGAGGTCTGCGCTGATGAAACGTCGTATTGTCCGTCCGCTGACCGCCCTGCTGCTGGCGGCGGTGATGGCGGTGGGTATGGGCGTGAGCCCCTATGCGCCGGTGGCGTCGGTTTCCGCCGCCACCCGCTCGGAGCTGGAATCCCAGCTCAACTCCCTCAAGCAAAAGGAAAAAGAGATCAAACAGGATCTGGCCAACGCCAACAACGACCTGTCCGCCAGCAAGCGCCGTAAGGAGCTGCTGGAGGATCAGATCGATAACGCCCGCCAGCAGATCTCTCTGCTGGATAAGCAGCTGGCGGCGGTGCAGCAAAGCATCGCCAAAAAGGATAAGGAGATCCAGCAGACCGGAGAGGAGATCAAACAGACCGAGGATACCATCGCGGACATCCGTCTGCGGCTGGGAAATCGCCTGCGGGTGATTGAGAAGACCGGCAACACCTCCTTCCTCCAGCGTCTGCTGAATACCGATAGCTACACCGACTATCTGCTCAAGTCCAAGGTGGCGGAATGCTTCTCCGAGCAGGACAGCGCCGCTATGGACGACCTGAGCGAAACGCTGGATAAGCTGGAGCAGAAAAAGAAGAAGCTCCAGCAGCAGAAGAAAGACATTGAGTCGGAGAAAAAGGAACTGGTACGCCTGCAGAAGGAATCCAACGGCAAACGCAAGGAATTGGAGACCCTCCACAGCGCCGTGCAGTCCGAGATCCGCAAGCTGCAGTCGGATGTGTCCGGCTACAACGACGACCTGAAGGATACCCAAAAGAAGATCGAGGCGGCGGACCGTGCCATCGAGGCATTGATCAAGAATACCGCCTCCACCGGTCGCTATGACGCCAAGATGATGCACTGGCCGGTGCCCACGGTGCGGGCGATCTCCTCCCACTACGGTCCCCGTTGGGGTACTATGCACCGCGGTATGGATATTGCCAACGGACCCGTGCCCATCTACGGGCAGAACATCGTGGCCGCCGCCGACGGCGTGGTGATCGCGGTGAACTCCAGCAGCTGGTACGGCTCCGGCTGGAGCTACGGCTACGGCTATTGCGTCATCATCGACCACGGCGTGGACAGCCGTGGGCGCACCATCCACACCATGTACGCCCATTGCTCTGCTATGTACGCCCGTATGGGGCAAAAGGTAAAGGCGGGACAGGTGATCGCCAAGGCGGGCAACTCCGGCCAGGTCACCGGACCGCACCTGCACTTTGAGGTGCGGGTCAACGGCGAACGGGTGAATCCCTATCCCAACTACGTCCATCCCAACGTCAACTAAAACGGGGGAGAAGTTATGAAGAGAAAGATTAGCTTGAGCACCACCATTACGCTGATTTTGCTGACCATGGCGCTGACCGTGTCGCTGACCATGCTGCTGGCTATGCGCCACTTCAACGATCAGCTGAAGATGGTGGGCGAACGCCAGGAGATGTATACGCACGTCCACGACGTGGATTCGGTGGTGCGGGAGTATTATCCCAATATTGATAAGACTCTGCTGCGTCAGGGTATTGCCAAGGGCTACGTGGAGGGTCTGGGCGACCCCTACGCGGTGTATTACACCCCCGCTCGCTTTGCCGCGGAGAAGCTCCGTATGTCCGGCAAGGCCAACAACGTGGGTGTGATCCTAACTCTGGATGCCGATGCACAGCCCATCGTGAGCCGTGTGAACAAGGGCTCCTCCGCCGCCAAGGCGGGCGTGCAGGCGGGGGATCGGATCACCGCCGTGGATGGCGAAGAGATCGGGGGCAAGACGCTGGCCGACCTGCAGAATCTGCTGAACACCGCCCAAAAGGTGCGGCTGACCGTCCAGCGGGAGAAGGAGAGCTATTCTTACGAATTGTCCGCCTTTGAGTACACGGTCCGCTCGGTGACCACCTCGGTGATCGATACCGTGGGTTACGTCCGTGTGGCCGCCTTCTATGAGAATACCCCCGACCAGTTCCGCTCGGCCATCTCCGCCCTGCAGGAAAAGGGCGTGACCGGCTTGGTGTTCGACCTGCGTAACAACGCTGGCGGCTCTCCCGAGGCGGTGCAGAGCATGCTGGAGTACGTGATGCCGCTGGGTCCCTACGGCACCATGACCAACGTGGCGGGCAACGTCACCACCCTGTCCATATCCCAGGGCAATCAACTGGGCGTCCCCTCTGTGACGCTGGTGAACGGCACCACCTCCGGCGAGGCGGAGTTCTTTGCGGCGGTGCTGCAGAACGCCAGCCTGACCACCGTGGTGGGTCAGACCACCGCCGGAAAGGCCAAGTATCAGCAGTTCTTCACCCTGGAGTCCGACTATTCGGCGCTGAAGCTGACGGTGGGCGAGTACGGTCTGCTGAACAGCGAAACGAACTGGGAGGGCGTCGGTGTCACCCCCGAGGTGACGGCGGAATTGCCCCCCGAGCAGGCCAGTATGAGCGGTCTGCTGGAGCCGGAGGACGACCAACAGGTCAAGGTGGCGCTCCAACAGATTTCCAAGTCGGATATGACGCTGTTGGAGAATAGCTCCACCAGCGAGCCCACCGAAAAACCCACCGAAAAGGAAACCGAAAAGACCACCGAGAAAACCACCAAAAAGACCACTGAAAAGAAATAAAAAAACAGCCGTGCAACGGTCGTTGCACGGCTGTTTTTTTTGTTTAGTCCACGGTAATGACGTAGGTGTTGCGGTAGCCTTCATTGGGCTGCAGGTGGATCAGATCCGCCTTTGTCATAATATCCTCGGTCTTCTCCAGCTGGGAGGGAGCCATCACCCAGGGCTCGATGCACACAAAGGGTGCTTCGGTCTTGGGGGTGTGCCAGATGCCCAGATAGGGGCTGTCGGGATAGGACAGATGCACCTGACGGTTGCTGACCTGACTGCTCAGGGTGATCCCCTGTGCGGCATCCTGCAGGAAGATGGCGTCCCCGTCGAACAGGTCGTGGGTCAGGGGGAGCAGGCGATCCTCGATGAGCGGCAGCTCCTTATAGTTGCCGGTGAAGGAGCAGGTGTCGGGGTCCAGCTCCAGCCATCGGGGCTTGCAGGGCTCGTCAAAGCACAGGCTGTAGTCCTCAAAGGTCTCTCCCTGCGCCAGCGGCACGTTAAAGCCGGGGTGTCCGCCCACGGCAAAGGGCATCTCCTTATCGTCCTCGTTGCGCACGATGGTGGTGACCGACAGACGGTTGTCCTCCAGCGCATAGGTCATCTCCAGCACGAAGCGGAAGGGATATTGCGCCAGGGTGTCCTCGTTGGGGAGCAGCTGCAGGGTGAGGGTGTCCGCCGTCTGGCGCAGCACCGACCACTCCATACTGCGGGCAAAGCCGTGGGAGCCGATGCGGTATTTTTTGCGCTGATAGCGGTAGCAGCCATCGGCCAACCGTCCGCAGACGGGGAAGAGGTTGCTGGCGCGGCGGGACCAGTATTGGGGGTCACCCTGCCACAGATATTCGGTGTCGGTATCGGGGCAGTAGATGGACTGCAGCTCCGCACCCAGACTGCTGATTTTCACCTTTAATCGGTTATTTTCCAGTATATAATTCATCGGAATTCCTCCTTTGACGGTTTGATAACCACCGCTAGTATACCACATTCCCCGGGAAAAGGCAAGTCGTGGAAATTTGCGGCGGAGCCCTTGACATTTTCGGCGGCGAGTGCTAAACTAATGTCAATGCGTTGATGGGGACGGCTTGTGTCCGGCAGATTCAGAGAGCGCTCGTTTGGTGCGAGAGCGTGACGCCGCCGCAGTGATGCCCACCACCCCGGAGCGCCTGCCGAAATAAGGCAGGCCGGCTGACCCCGTTACCGGTCACCAAAGCGCTGTCCTATGACGGCGGAAATTGGGTGGAACCACGGAGTGTTTGCTTCGTCCCATTGTGGGACGAGGCGTTTTTTATTTTTAGGAGGTATGTACTATGTTGAACATTACGTTGCCCGGCGGCGTTGTCCGCCAGGTGGAGGAGGGCACCACGCTGGACGCCCTGTGCCGCGACATTTCTATGGGTCTGTACCGCAACGCCTGCTGCGCCTACGTAAACGGCAAGGTGGCAGACCTGCGGGATGCGCTGACCGCCGACTGCGAGGTGTCGATCCTCACCTTTGACGATCCGGACGGTCGCAAGGCATACTGGCACACCGTCTCCCACGTGATGGCGCAGGCGGTCAAGCGCCTGTACCCCGAGGTGAAGCTGGCCATCGGCCCCTCCATCGACGAGGGCTTCTATTACGATTTTGACGCCGACTTCTCCATCACCCCCGAGGTGCTGGAGTCCATTGAGGGCGAGATGAAGAAGATCATCAAAGAGGGTCTCCCGATCACCCGCTTCACCCTGCCCCGTGAGGAGGCTCTGGTCAAGATGGCGGACGAGCCCTACAAGGTGGAGCTGATCAACGACCTGCCCGCCGACGCCTCCATCTCCTTCTACACCCAGGGCGAGTTCACCGACCTGTGCGCCGGTCCTCACCTGACCGATACCGGCCGTCTGAAGGCTGTTAAGTTGCTGTCCGCCACCGGCGCCTATTGGCGCGGCGACTCCAACCGCAAGATGCTGACCCGTATCTACGGCATCGCCTTCCCCAAGGCCAGCCTGCTGGAGGAGCATCTGGTGCAGCTGGAGGAGGCCAAGAAGCGGGATCACAACAAGCTGGGTCGTGAGCTGGAATTGTTCTCCACCGTGGACGTCATCGGTCAGGGTCTGCCGATCCTGCTGCCCAAGGGCGCCCGTATGATCCAGCTGATGCAGCGCTGGATCGAGGACGAGGAGCAGAAGCGCGGCTATCTGCTGACCAAGACCCCCCTGATGGCCAAGCGGGAGCTGTACAAGATCTCCGGTCACTGGGATCACTACCGCGACGGTATGTTCATTATGGGTGACCCCGACGACGAGGAGAAGGAATGCTTTGCTCTGCGTCCCATGACCTGCCCCTTCCAGTATCAGGCGTATCTCAACCGCGCCCGTTCCTACCGCGACCTGCCTATGCGTTTGGGCGAGACCTCTACGCTGTTCCGTAACGAGGACTCCGGCGAGATGCACGGTCTGATCCGCGTGCGTCAGTTCACCATCTCCGAGGGTCACCTGGTGCTTCGCCCCGATCAGCTGGAGGAGGAGTTCAAGGGCTGTCTGGAGCTGGCTAAGTACTGCCTGGACACCGTGGGTATGCTGGAGAATTGCACCTTCCGCTTCTCCCAGTGGGATCCCGAGAACCCCAAGAATAAGTACGAGGGTACCCCCGAGCAATGGAACGAGGCTCAGGACGTGATGAAGAAGATTCTGGACAACCTGGGCGTGGAGTACTCCATCGGTATCGACGAGGCCGCCTTCTACGGTCCCAAGCTGGACATCCAGTATAAGAACGTGTTCGGTAAAGAGGACACCATCGTCACCATCCAGATCGATATGCTGCTGGCCGAGAAGTTCGGTATGGAATATACCGACGCCGACGGACAGAAGAAGACCCCCTACATCATCCACCGCACCTCTCTGGGCTGCTACGAGCGCACGCTGGCCTATCTCATCGAGCGGTTTGCGGGCGCTTTCCCCCTGTGGCTGGCTCCCGACCAGGTGGTGGTGCTGCCGGTCACCGACCGCGCCCACGAGTACGCCAAGGGCGTGGAGGAGCAGCTGAAGGCCGCCGGCATCCGTGCCGAGGGCGACTACCGCTCCGAGAAGCTGGGCTATAAGATTCGCGAGCATCAGCTCAAGAAGGTGCCCTATATGCTGGTGGTGGGCGACCGCGATATGGAGAATGGCACCGTGTCGGTCCGTACCCGCGGCGGCGAGGACCTGGGCGCTATGACCGCCGAGGAGTTTATCGCCAAGGCGCTGGTGGAGATCGCCACCAAAAAGCGCGACAACTAATAAGAATAAAAAAGAACCCGATGCAACTGCATCGGGTTCTTTTTGTTTTTACGTTACAGCCAGCCCAGCGCCACGCACAGGATAACCACCGCGCCGAGGGCGATGCGGTACCAGCCGAAAGGCTTAAAGCTGTATTTCTTAATGAAAGCCATCAGACCGCGGATGACCAGCAGGGACACCACAAAGGATACCACCGTGGCGGTGGCGAGGATCAGCCATTGCCACAGATTAAAGCTGTAGCCATCCAGCAGGAAATACTTGACCACCTTCAGGGCGCTGGCGCCCAGCATCACGGGGATTGCCATAAAGAAGGAGAACTCCGCCGCCACGGTGCGGGAGGTACCCAGCAGGCTGGCACCCAGGATGGTGGAGCCGGAGCGGGAGGTACCGGGGATCAACGCCAGCATCTGAAAGGCGCCGATGCCCAGCGCGTGCTTAAAGCTCAGCTTCTCCAGAGAGTCCACGGGGGCGGCACGTCCCTTGACGCTCTCCAGCACGATAAAGCCGATACCGTATAGAATCAGCGTCACGGCGATCACCAGCGGCACCGACAGCACCTCGTCGATGATGTCGTCCAGCAGCAGACCCGCGATGGCGGCGGGGATGCTGGCAACGGCTACCTTATACCACAGCCGCCACGTATCCTTGCGCTCTTCATAGGTCTTACGGCGGGAGAAGGGGTTGAGCTTATGAAAGTACAGCACCACCACCGCCATAATGGAGCCCAGTTGAATGATCACCTTGAATACGTCGAAGAAGTCTGCGCCCAGAATGTCCTGCATGGGCCAGACAGCGTCCAACAGCAGAATGTGACCGGTGCTGCTCACCGGCAGCCATTCGGTGATACCCTGCACAATACCCTGTGCAATGGCATACAACAATGCAATCCAAAGCATAGGTATCGCTCCTTAATTACAGATCCAGCTCGTTGAGCAGGTCGCGCAGCAGGATGACCTCGTCAGCGGACACGGTGACACCCTTGCCCATCTTGGTGCGGTCGGGAGCCCAGTCACGGATGTCGTATTTGGGGGCGCGGTCGTTCCAGCTGATCAGGTTCAGCTCTTTGGTCCAGCCGGTGGGGGACTGGGAGAGGACGCCGCACTCTTTCACAATTTCATACTTCAGTTCTGCCATAATGATACACTCCTAAAAAATAATTTTGGATTTATTCGTGTCGGAACAGACTGCCACCGTGGCAGTCCTCCGCTACAAAAAGAGGAAAATCCTCTATTTCCAACTGTTTGATCGCCTCGCACCCCAGATCGTCAAAGGCGATGACCTGTGCCGCTTTGACGTGGCTGGCGGCCAGAGCGCCGGCGCCGCCGATGGCGCAGAGATACACGCCGCCGTTTTGTCGGATGGCGTCGCAGGTGGCGGTGTCCCGCACCCCCTTGCCGATGGTGGCGCACACCCCCAGATCGTATAGGCGGGGGGTATAGGGGTCCATCCGTCCCGATGTGGTGGGACCGCAGGCGCCGATGGGCAATCCCTCCGGCGCGGGGGTGGAGCCGCAGTAGTAGATGACCGCCCCCTCCAGGGGAAAGGGGAGAGCCGCCCCCGTGTCCAGTAGCGCCATCAGCCGCTTATGGGCGGCGTCGCGGGCGGTATAGACGGTGCCGGACAGCAGTATTCGCTCACCGGCGGTCAGGGTGGCGGCGACCCGCGGCAGGTCGTCGGTGTGGATTCGTTTCATCGACGGGATAACCATCCTTCCAGTCGGTCCAGCAGACTTCTGCGGGGGGTGGACCGTGTGGTGAAATTGGTGGGGATATTACCTCCGCCCTTGTTCCCTTGCAGCGGCGTATCGCTCACGGCAGGGGCGGGCGGCTCATCGAAAAAAGTGGTTGGAGGAGTGGGGGCGATTACCATCCTCCATCAGGTCGCCGAAGGCGGCGGTCAGACGGCTGTCGCTGTCCTCCTTGCATCGCTGCAGGATCAGACGGCGCTGCTCCACGTTGCCCTGCACCTCGCCCAGCTGGGTCAGCAGGGCGGCCAGAGCGGCCTGCACCTTATCCAGGGTGTCGTCCGCCTGCTTGTTGGCCTGGTTGATGAGGGGGCGGACAATGCCGTCCACCCGCTGCTCGGCCTCCTCGGCGGTGCCCAGCACCTTTTCGTAGCGGGCGATGGCCTGCTGCATACCGTTGATCTGCTCCTCTTTTTGGCGGAGCTTGTTCTCCAGCTCGGTGACGGTGCCCATCTGCTGCTTGGCGTCCGCCACGGCGGCGATGGCCTCGTCCCGCTGACGGGACAGGTCGGACACCTGCTGCTCCAGCTGTGCCACGCGGTTGTTGGCCTCGTTCAGCGCCTCGGTCTGCTGCTCGTTGGCGGCCTGGGCGGCAGACAGATCGGCGGTGGCGTCGTACAGCTGCTGCTGCACCTCGGTCAGCTGGGTGTTCATAACCTGAGCCTGCTGCTGTGCCTCCTGAGCCTGGTGGTTCGCCTGGTCAGCCTGCTGCGCCAGCTCGCTCAGCTGCGCCTGCAGCTGCTGGATGGTGGCGGCGGCGTCGCTGAGCTGGCGGTTCAGCCCCTCGCGCTCGGTGTTCCATTCGGCGGTGATGCCGTCAATATATTGCAGGACGTCCTGCTTGTTAAATCCGCCCATAGCATTACGGAACATGCCGTTCTGTGCCATAGTGAATCATCCTCTCGTGGTCATAGTCAGAGAAAAAAGTAAACATTTCCCTATAATCTCTGTCATTATACCATACTATATAATAAAATGCAAAGCAAATGTACAAAAATTCCGAAAAAATCTAAAAAGAAAACACCCCCGCGGTCACGGGGGTGTTTTCGTATAGTTTGAGTGGGCCTGTAAGCCGAGTTCTGTCGTGAACAGTCATCTATCTGGGCCGTCTGTTGCCAGCCGGCTCAAGCCGCCCGTCGGAGCACATCGGGCCAATGTATCACTCCTGTCGGCGTTGCTTCGGATAGGGTTTGCAGGGCCACGCTGTCTCCAGCGTGCCGGTGAGCTCTTACCTCGCCTTTCCACCCTTACCTATGGGCACCTCGTTTCCTCGGATTCAAGGGGTCGCCCCCAAGCCATAGGCGGTATATCTCTGTTGCACTTTCCCTAGGGTCACCCCCGGCGGCCGTTAGCCGTTATCCTGCCCTGTGAAGCTCGGACTTTCCTCACACGCGGTTGCCCGCGTGCGCGACTGTTCAGCCCACTCAGGCAACCAGTTTACCGCAAAAACGGAATTTTGTCAACCGACAAATCGCGGCTTATGCGCAAACGCGGCGGCGAGAGGGGACAGAGCCCTTCTGCTCCAGCGCCTGCTCAAAGGCCTCACGGCTGCGGGACAGCGCCTGCCGACGGGCGCGGCGAGCCTGCTTATTGCGGGCGCGGACCGCGTCCTGATACAGCATCAGACCGCTGACCGCCAGCACCAGCACCTGCAGGCACAGGGTGACGACCCCCAGCGCAGACCGGGACAGCAGACCGTAGAAGGAGGCGTCCAGCACGGCGATGGCCATGGGCACCAGCGCCGCCTGGCGGGTGACGCCGAAGCGGGCGAATATCAACATCGAAACCGCCAGCACCGCCAGCAGAATATCCAGTATCAAAGCAAACATAAGTATTCCTCCTTTTGGAAACGCGAACAACTGTTCCGAACAAGTGTTCTATTTTCATTATACAGCCTTTTTCAGGAAAATCAAGTGTTTTTTGCAAAAAATCGAACAAACATTCGAAAATTTTTCGGTTTTTCTTGGTTTTTCCTTGACCGTGACTTCAGTATACCATCACCATTGGGCTATAATACGGACAATGGTAACCGATGCGAAAAAATCCCGTCGGATGCCCGACGGGGGTGGAGGGTTACTTATTCGGATAGCTGTTGCAGTACGTCGTGGAGGGCGGCGGCCTGTTTCCCCTCGGCTTCGGCGCAGCGGTCGAACAGGGCGGACACGGTGGGGTCGGACACCTCGTTGGCGTACCGCTTGTAGTCCCGCACCGCCTCCATGGAGTTCTGCCACGCCCGCAACACCCGATCACGGGTGGAAATATGAATATCCTTATGAGGTTGCATCAAATCACTCCTTTTGGGGGTAGTATGTCCCAAAAAGAAGCAAAAAACCCGAATTGACCGTTTTAACTCAAGTAGGATAGAGTGAAGGCTCCCTCTTGAGGGAGCTGGCACGGCGTCAGCCGTGACTGAGGGAGTAAAAGGAACGACGCAACTCCCTTCGTCTTTGTCTGCGGTATTAACCGCAGACAAATCCACCTCCCTCGGGGAGGGAGGCTTTTCGCTACCGAAACAAAAACCCGACCCTGGTGAACAGGGTCGGGTTTATCTACTTTATAAGGAATTACTCCTCGACAGCCTCGGCGGCTTCCTCGGCGGGAGCCTCAACCTCAGCCTCGACGACCTCGGCAGCCTCCTCAGCGACCTCTTCCACAACCTCCTCGGCGGGAGCCTCGGGCTCCAGCAGAGCGCGGATGGACAGGCTGATGCGCTTGCGGTCATAGTCGATGGCGGTGATCTTGGCCTGGACCTCCTGACCCACGGTCAGCTCGTCGGAAGCCTTCTCCACGCGGTGGTTGGCGATCTGGCTGATGTGGATCAGACCGTCGATGCCGGGCAGGATCTGGGCGAAAGCACCAAAGGTGGTCATACCCACGATCTTGGCGGTGACGATGGACTCCACGGGATACTGGGTCTTGAAGATCTCCCAGGGATTGTCCTCGGCCTTGCGATAGCCCAGAGAGATCTTACGCTTCTCGGGATCCAGAGCCTTGATGAAGACGGTGACGGTGTCGCCCACGTTCATCACCTCGGAGGGATGCTTAATGCGGCTCCAGGACATCTCGGAGATGTGGACCATACCGTCCACGCCACCCAGATCCACGAAGGCACCGTAGGAAGTCAGAGACTTAACGGCGCCGGTGTACTCCTGGCCGACCTCAGCCTGAGCCCAGAAGGCCTCCTCCTGCTCCTTGCGGGCGGCCTGAGCCACCAGACGGATGGAGCCGACGGCGTGACGGCGGCGATCGTTGATCTCAATGATCTTCAGCTGGACGTCCTGACCCTTCAGGGGGCTCAGGTCCTCCATGCGACCCACAGAGGCGTGGGAGGCGGGCACGAACACGCGGACACCGTTGGTGACCACCAGCACGCCGCCCTTGATCACCTCGGTGACGGTGCCATCCAGGATGGCGCCCTCAGCCTCGGCGTCGACAACCTTCTGCCAGCCCTTCAGCGCGTCCACGCGCTTCTTGGACAGCATGATGGTGCCCTCCTGATCGTTGGTGCGCATGATGAGCAGCAGCAGCTCATCGCCCACCTTCACCAGATCGTGGGGATCGGCAGAGGGATCGTTGGACAGCTCGTCGACGGGAATGTAGCCGGTCTGCTTGCGGCCGATGACTTCGACCTGTACCTCGTTGGGCGCAATGCTAACGACCAGACCGCGGACTTTATCGTCAGTCGGATTCTGCAGAGTCGCGTCCACAGCGGCGGCGAACTCTTCAGAGCTCATCTCCTCATAGTTTTTTTCCAGGTTTTCGTTGTTGATGATTTCGGACATTGTTGTGTGTACCTCCTTTATGATATCGGCCGGCGTGGATGCACCGGCGGTCAGACCGACCGTCATACCGGGGACAAACCGGTCACGGGGCAGCTCGTCCGCTGTCTCCACCCAGAGGGTGGGGCAGTAGGCGGCGCACACGTCACGCAGCTTGGCGGTATTGGAACTCTCCCGTCCACCGACAATAACTACCAGATCGCATTTTTGTGCGAGCTCGACGGCTTCATCCTGCCGTTTTGCAGTAGCACTGCATATTGTATCAAAAATTTTGAGATTTGTACAGCCTTTTTTTGCTTTTTCTTCACATTTTTTCCAGACACCCTGATTAAAGGTGGTTTGAACCACCATAATGCAGGGGATATTCCCCAGCTCGGGGTGGTCTGTCAGCAGTTGCTCCAGCTCCTCGGGGGAGCGGAATACGTGCACGTCACCGTGGCAATGACCGCGGATGCCCAGCACCTCGGGGTGGTCGGGATTGCCGGCGATGAGCACCGTGGCACCGGCGGCGGAGTGCTCCGCCACGATGCGGTGGATCTTGGCCACAAAGGGGCAGGTGGCGTCGCAATAGCGCAGTCCCTTTTCTTCGATGGCATCGTACACGCTTTGGGGTACGCCGTGGGAGCGGATGACCAGCACGTCCCCGTCGGGGGTGTCGGCGGGGTCGGATACGGTGGTGACACCGCGGGCGGACAGTTCCTCCACCACCTGGGGGTTGTGGATGATGGGACCCAGGGTGGACACCGATTCACCGCTGTCCAGCAGCTCGTGCACCCGATTCACCGCGTTATTGACGCCGAAGCAGAATCCGGCGCTTTTGGCTAAATACACAGGCATAAACAGGCTCCTTATTCAGCAAGTTTTTTCAGCACAACGGCCTTGATGCGGGCGACGGATTGCTCCAGCGTATCGCCGCTGGTGTCCACCAGCACGGCGTCGTCCGCCTGCTTGAGGGGGGCGGCGGCGCGGTGGCTGTCGTCGTAGTCCCGCTTGATCATATCGCTGAGCACCTCTTCATAGGTGGCGGGGTCGCCCTTAGCCTGCAGCTCGTCATAGCGGCGGCGGGCGCGGGATTCGGGGCTGGCGGTGAGGAAGATCTTTACCTTGGCATCCGGCAGGATCACGGTACCGATGTCGCGACCGTCCATGATCACCGAATTGTGGGCGGCGATGTCCCGCTGGGTGGCCAGAAGTCGGAGGCCAAGCGGTCTTAGGAAGAC
>JAZQKF010000032.1:0-1515 GCA_045542015.1 Acutalibacteraceae bacterium | reverse complement strand
GAAAATTATATGTTATAATGGTACATTATGATGGAAAGGAGTTGCCATTATGAACGGAAAGCACGATAAATACACGTTTCGTCAGCAGAGCCGTCGTGCCGCTATTGCAGTGTATGATTGGGTTGGCGCTATCGTGGTATCGTTAACGGTAATCGTTTTACTGATCACTTACCTGCTACGCATTGTTGGTGTGGATGGCGACTCTATGGTACCGACGTTACAGCACGGTGACCGACTGCTGCTAACCTATTCTACTTCCGCATATACCTATGGTGATATCGTCGTTGTGGATCGCTATACCAATTCTCCGCTGATCAAGCGAGTGATTGCAGTGGGGGGAGATTCGGTAGAAATTATCGATGGTCAAGTATGCGTTAATGACGTGGCGCTGGTTGAGCCGTATATTCAGGGTGTCAACGTCCCTCGGGATATGAACGGCAAAGTAATGGTTCCGGATGGATTTGTCTTCGTTATGGGCGATAATCGAACGGTATCGAAGGATAGTCGTATGAAGGAGATTGGTATGGTCTCGATCAAAGACATTGTAGGAAAGGCACAGTTTTGTATATGGCCGCCATCCTCGATGGGAGCAATTTACGAATGATTGGAATGGAGGAATCTCCTATGACGATGAAAAAGAATACATCGGCTGTAGACTATGAACCCTCTAGAATTCTTTCACTTTTCTTCGAATGGGTCTCGGCTATTGTCATTGCCGGTGTTGTGGTAGCGCTCCTGTTTTCTTGCGTGTTACGTATTGTTAATGTAAGCGGCGATTCTATGAAAGATACGTTTCAAAACGGGGATCGTTTGATTCTGTCCAATTTTATGTACGAGCCGCATTACGGAGACGTTGTGGTCCTTACTCGCGAAAATGATACGCCGCTGATCAAACGTGTCATTGGCCTGGCAGGGGATCGCATTCGTATTGATGCTGTGAAAGGCGTCGTGTATCGCAACGGAGAGGAACTGGAAGAGCCGTACGTACGAGGTGGATATACACCTACCAATGGTATGACAAAAGAGGTTACAGTGCCGGAAGGAACACTGTTTGTCATGGGTGACAATCGCAGCGAATCCTTGGACAGCCGTATACTGGGGCCGCAATCTCTAGATCATTTGGTAGGTAGGGTGCTTTACCGTATTGCACCGAATCCGGGCACTGTCACGAATGGAGAATAACTATGGCTACAAAACGCCGACAAACGAATCAAAGGAACGCTCATCCTGCAACACGCTCCACAAAACCGATAAGGGCGAAGAAGCAGGAGAATCGTCGTTCTAAACCGGCCGAAAAGCAGCCGATGGAACAAATGGATCAGCCTGCGATCCGGAATATCCAGTGGTTTCCCGGTCATATGACACGTACCCGCCGCAAGATTCAGGAGAGCCTGAAATTGGTAGATGCGGTGGTTGAGATTGTGGATGCCCGCATTCCGTTGTCCAGCCGCAATCCGGAAATGGATTCTCTTACCACAGGCAAGCCTCGTATGATCATCCTGAACAAGGCGGACC
>JAZQKF010000031.1:0-5616 GCA_045542015.1 Acutalibacteraceae bacterium | reverse complement strand
TGACCACCAGGCGCGTGAAGAACAACATCAACGAAGCGAGCCATGCCCGCATGCGTTCGATGGGAGGATGATCTGAATGAGTTATCTGATCTTTCGGAATGTCAGCACGGAGAGCCTGGACGGGGTGTACGTATCCGAAATGCCAAGCCACAAGAAGGCCGGGAAAAGGATGACGGAATACTACGTGAAGGGCCGGGACGGCGCACTGCATATAGATGAGGGTTTCAGCAATTACGACCTGACGGCGAAGCTGGTGCTGATCAACGCGCCGGTGGACCGGCGGCAGCTGGTAAACGCCTGGGCGGACGGAACGGGAAAACTGATCACCAGCGATGATCTGACGCGGTGCTATATGGCAACGGTCAAGGATGAGGTGCGCTGGAAGAGAACAAAGGCAAACCAGGGCTTCTATGACACGGCAACGATCACGTTTGACTGCCAGCCGTTCATGTATGAATCCGAGGACTCCGTGATCGTCATGACAGAATCGACAGACATCCTCAATCCTGGCTCCGCGATTGCGATGCCGCTGATCAAGGTGGAGGGCTCCGGGGATGTGAGTTTCACGTTTGCCGGATATCCGATCCAAATCAACGGTATGAGCGCGGATTCCCCGGTATTCATTGATTGTGAAAACGGGTATGTCTACACGGCATCCGGGGCGGCAACGATCATCGGGGATATCCCGCAGCTGCAGATGGGCGTGAACAGCATCATCTTTGGTGCAAACGTGAGCATCATCACGGTGACGCCCAGGTGGAGGTGGGTCTGATGAAAGGCGTATACATCTATCCGGCAGACTGCGAGGATTTCTCCACGACCGGGGCCGTTGGCGATATCAAGCCTATTTCGGGCACATTTGTGGAGGAAAAAAACGGCATGAGCGAAGTGACGCTCCGGCTGACATATGACGAGTACGAGCGCTGGAAGGCGGCGAAGGTCGGCGCGTACATCAAATGCGAGGTCCCTGTCCGGGTGCCGCCTGTGATCCGGGACGATCAGTATGCAAACACGGTGGATGTTGGAACGCCCTGACGGAGGGAGGTGAACAGAATGCCCATCGAAACACAGGATTTCAAAATCTCGTTAAAGGCTGACGGATTCAGCACGAAAACCCTGGCAACCATTGAGAAAACAAGCCTGACAAGCATGGTGGCTGTTGCTGTTGACGGAGTGAAAGCGTTCGTTCATGCGACCGCTGAAAAAAACAACCGGCAGCAGACATATACAGGGTATGTTGAGAGGGAAGTGTTTGACTCCCTCAATGTTTCAACCGTTCCGATCCCTCAGAATTTCGCTGGACTTGAGGCTGTGGATGTTCCCACCCGTCTGCAGGAACAGCTGTTCCGGATCTACGAAGTCGAGGAATCTGAGGATTATGTTACCATCCATGCGCGGCACGTATGGTATGACAATCTGCAGAACTACACCACCTGGGAGCCTACGGAGGAGACGCAGTACAGCGGTGCCGCGGTATGCCGGAATATTCTGAGCAATGCGGTCTCCCCCGTTGACTCCAATGTGGCATCGGATTGCACGGACACGAAGCCTGGATCTGAATTTGATTATGCAAGGAAGAACATCGTTGAATGCTTCCTGGACCCGGAGAACGGTGTTTGCGCGAAATTCGGACTTTCCCTGATCCGGTACAACTGGGATTTTTACTGCCTCAAAAATGTTGGCTTCGACCGCGGATACGTGATCCAGGACAAAAAGAATCTGCTGGGCGTTGTCCGCACGGAATCCATTGAGAACCTGGCCACCCGTATCGTGCCTATCGGCATGGACAAGCAGGGGGAAATCGTCTGGCTGAATAACAACGGCCTGCGGTATGTGGACAGCCAGTATATCAACGATTATTCCAAACCGAGGGTAGAACTTTATGATACCGGCCTGCGGATCGGGCAGGATGACGTGACCGCAGAAAACATCAATGAAAAGCTGCTGCAGGCAGGCCGGGCGCGGTTTACGGAGGACAAGGTGGATCTCCCGGAGATCACCATGACCATCAATTTCCTGTCCATCGGGGACACGGAGGAATATGTCCAGTACCGCGGGTTGGATAAGGTGTACCTTTTCGACATCGTAACCATCAGGGACACCACGAGAGGATATGAGTATTCCGCGCAGGTTGTGGGCGTGGAACACGATATCCTGACGGGGATGCTGACTTCCATCACCCTGGGGACGATCAACAACAGCGACGGGGTGCGGAAGATCGCGTCCTGGCAGGTGCCGGAGGTCAGCGGGGAGAACATCCGGCTGAAAACTATCATGGCCGGCGCTTTCCAGCCTGGCGCCATCAATTACGATGACATTGCAACCGGGGCGGTTGGATGGATTCACATCAATGCGGCCTCCATCTCTCAGCTTACAACAGAACAGCTTGAAGCCTTGCAGGCGAATATCCACGAACTGATTGCCGGATCGATCACGGCTGACGATATACAGGCGAACAGCATCACAGCGGCGAAATTGGCGGCTGAAGCGGTGACCGCTGACAAGATTTCCGCCAATGCCGTGACCGCTGAAAAAATTGCAGCCAATGCTGTTACGGCTCAGAAGCTCGCCGCAGGGTCGGTTACAGCTGCGAAAATTGATGCAACAGAGGTTACGGCAATCAATGCCAAGTTAGGCACGGCGGCTATCGCAGATGCCCGAATTGCTGTGGCTGATATTGACTATGCAAAAGTGAAAGACCTTGCAGCCGATACCGCCATCTTCTCGACCACAATCACGGATCAAGGCGTTGCAGACAGGCTGTATATCAACCGCCTGCTGATTACTTACGGACAGATGGTAGAGGCGAACATTGGTGATTTGGTGATCGGTGCGTCCGATGGCAAATACTACCATGTCGATGTGGCTTGGACAGACGGTGTTCCCTCCCTCGTGCCTACACAGGTTCAGACACCAACGGCGGCAGAGATTGAAGCAGGACACACAGCATCCGGCAAGACCATCATTGGCGATGTCGGCACGTATGCAGAACTGTGCTCTGAGGATTTCTACGCCATCAACGGAATCATTGACCGGATCACAGCGAAACGGATTGACGTTGACGAACTGTGGGCGAGAGAAGCGTTTGTCGGAAAATTGATGGTTACCGACATCACCGCCAATCCCACAATCGGCGTAATCAAATCGCAGATCGGTGATTGGCAGGAAGGGTCTACCATTACGCAGACCATCAATTCCCTGTCCTCCCGGATCACACAACTGGGGTACGGTGCCATTTACTATTCTGAAACCGAACCGTCCCACGATAATCTGAATGTGGGCGATATTTGGATTGAACCCGTATCCGGAAACACGTGGGATGATATAGCCGAATACACGTGGGACGAACTCGCATCGATGACTTGGGATCAAGTCGCCGGACAATACCGGATGCGTGTTTGGTCGGGTACGGAGTGGAAATTGCTGTTCGACAATCTGATTGTTGACAAGCTTACAACGGAGATTCAGCAGACCGCTTATGCCGTAACGCTGAAAGCAGACAAAACCCTCGTGGATGAGTTGTCCGGGGATGTGCAGGAATTTTCCGCAACGTTGGAGGTACAGGCAGAGCAGATTCAGAGTGCCGTATCTTCCGTTAACAACAAAGCGGCGAATTACACGAGGCTGACAGACCCGTCCACAGATTCTTCGATTACCCTGCACCCAGGAGACACATGGACAAAGGCCGTTGCCCAAACATGGGATGATGTCGGCAACTATACATGGGATCAGATTGCTCAGTATACGTGGGATGAACTTGCTGGAGCATCCGTTTACACGTGGAGCGGTAGCAAGTGGATTCAGACAGCCGATTACGGTGCCACCCTGCAACACAGAACGCTTATCACACAGACGGCAGACGCCGTTGAGATTCTCGCTCAAAAGACGGATGTGATTGACGGCGAGTTGGTAAGCACAAAGGCAAGCTTGACCGTTGCCAATGACCGGATTTCGCAGGAAGTGCAACGGGCAACTCTTGCAGAAGATGGCAAGATTTCTAAGACGGAGCAATATCAGACCGCAGATGAGATTGTATCGTCCGCAGAAAGGTACACAGACGGCCTGTTGGAAAGCTATTCCACGATTGAGCAAACGTCTGAGTCAATTGAACTATACGTAACGAATAACGCATATAAGCTTGTTAGTGGAATATCCATACTTGCAGAGGGCATCACGATTACGGGTTCAAAATATCTCAAACTCAATTCCGGTGGATATATTGATGTCAACTCCGGCGGCAGAATCAACATAAAATCCGGTGCGATGTTCACGGTTCAGAGTGGCAACTTCAGCATTGACGGAAGCGGAAACGTGAGCATGAGGGGTGCTGTCAACGCTACATCCGGCTCGTTTAATGGATCGGTCACGGCGAAAAGCGGAGCCATAGCGAGCTGGGCAATTGCAGACAGTTGGCTGTCCACAGGCACGGGCGAAACGTGCGTTACCCTTGTTGGCGCATCACAGGGGAGCACGGCGACCGCCGATTGGAACCGGGTGAAAGATTACGCCATGTACGCCGGGGCGAGTTGGCCTGAGAATGCCCCGTTCAGAGTCAAGAAAAACGGAACCGTTATCCTTACAGATTTGCAATCCGTTGATAGCGGAGGGAATCCACGAACGGTCAACCTGTACAACAATGCATGGAAGCTGAACGGAGCATCTACGGTTGTAAGCTACGGTTTGACAGACGGGTACTGCACCCGGATCACGTTGTCAAGTGGGGAACAGATCCCTTTTAGGTCTGCCGCTTCGGTGGTTCTCTCCGGTAACTGGAGCGGCAACAAATTCGAGGTCACGAATACCGGGAACGATCAAAAGGTAAGCGCATTCGTTGAGTTCGACAAGGCGGCATCGCAGATCAAGGATGCGCTGTCCGGCGAAACGCACAAAGTAACCCTCAAGGTGAACGATACCGACAGACAAGTAACGGCTCTTTCGGTGGAAATCGATGCCACGGGTGCATATGATTCCGGTTGGGACGATGCCGTTGATGCTGTTATCGGAGACAAAACGAGCGCAGAAGTCAACGCCGCATTGCTCGCAAATTCCAACCATGCGACAACTCTTACGATTTTGGCAGACGATACGATCATTGACACATGGAACATCGATGCAAGTGCAGTTTACACATTGGGGTACACAGCCGCATCCCCGTATGGAGGGGTTGCCATTGGCGCACGAGTGGCAGGCACAACCTATGCCGCAACAGTGACAAAGAGAGACGGGACAACCGTGCTTACAGTGGCTACTTGTTCGACACCGTATAACGATGGGGTTGCCGCCGGGGAAGCCAAATTCGCCGTCCATTCCGGCTATCTGTACACGGTGGATTCTCACGGAGTGCCTACACGGTACACCGGAACACTATATGACAAGATAAGTTAAGGGAGGAACAAACATGAAGACCACACAGAGACAGGCAGTATCCGCATTTATCACGCTGAATCAGATGTCCGCAAAGCCGATGAACAGTTTCACCGCCTATAAGCTGTTCCGGCTGAAAAAAGCCTTGAAAGATGCCGTGGACTTTCAAGCGGAACAGGAAGTGAAGCTTGCGAACGAGTTGGGCGGTGAGATCACGGAGGATGGACGGCTGAATCTCCCGGATGGCAAGGC
>JAZQKF010000030.1:0-2764 GCA_045542015.1 Acutalibacteraceae bacterium | reverse complement strand
GGCGGGGGTGGGGCGCACCTTGTCCACCCGCACCAGACACCGCTCCATAGGCTCCACGCCGTCTACGGGGGTGGCGGGCAGGGTCAGAGCGGTCACGGCGGCAATTCTGCCGCCCAGCACGCCGATGCCGCGGGCGGCCTCGGCGCGCTCGCGGTCCGCATCGGGACCCTTCAGGGCGATAAACCGTCCGCCCACCTTCACAAACGGCAGGCAATACTCGGACAGCACCGGCAGATTGGCCACCGCGCGGGCGCAGGCCATGTCGTACCGCTCCCGCAGGTCGGGGTTGCGTCCCCCCTCCTCAGCGCGGGCGTGGATGAGGGTGGCGTTCAGCCCCACCTCGCGGCACACCGCGTCCAAAAAGGTCAGCCGCTTATTGAGGCTGTCCAGCAGGGTCAGGCGGCAGTCGGGGCGATACAGCGCCAGCGGCACACCGGGGAATCCCGCGCCCGTGCCCACGTCGATGAGAGAAAACTCCCCCGCGGGCATCTGGGATGCCGCCGTCAGGCTGTCGGCAAAGTGCTTGACCGCGATGCCTTGGGGGTCGGTGATGGCGGGGAGATTCATTTTCTCATTCCACTCCACCAGCAGGCGGGCGTAAATATCCAGTTTTTCGGCGAGTTCGGGGGTGACCTCCACGCCGAAAGGCGCCGCCACCCGCGCAAACAGGTCTTTATCGTACATTTTCGTTACTCCTTTGGCTCCAGACCAGTAGCACCGATACGTCGGCGGGGCTGACGCCGCTGATGCGGGACGCCTGCCCGATGCTGCGGGGGCGGACTTTTAACAGTTTCTCCTGCGCTTCCTTGCGCAGACCGTGGATTTGGTCATAGGGGGCGTCGGCGGGCAGCAGACGGCACTCCAGCCGCCGCATTTCGTCGATCTGCGCCTGCTCGCGGCGGATATAGCCCTCGTATTTCAGCTCCACCTCCAGCTGCTCGGTTACCAGCGGCTCCAGAGCGGGACGGTCGGGGTCCACGGGGGCGAGGGCGGCATAGGTCACCTGGGGGCGGCGGAGGAGATCCACCATCTTGGCGCCGTCCCGCACGGGGGTGGTGCCGCAGGCGGCGAGGATCTCGTCCAACTGCGCCGAGGGCGGCACGCCCAGTGATTCCAACCGTTGACGTTCGGCGGTCATAGCCTGCTGACGGGCGGTATACCGCGCCCAGCGGCTGTCGTCCACCAGACCGATGCGGCGTCCGATGGGGGTCAGACGGCGGTCGGCGTTGTCCTGCCGCAGCACCAGGCGGTACTCGCTGCGGCTGGTCATCATCCGATAGGGGTCGGTGCACCCCTTGGTGGTCAGGTCGTCGATGAGGGTCCCGATGTAGCTGGACGCACGGTCCAGAATCAGCGGCTCCTTCCCCTGCAGCTTCAGCGCCGCGTTGGCGCCCGCCACCAGACCCTGGGCGGCGGCCTCCTCGTATCCCGAAGAGCCGTTGAACTGCCCCGCGCCGTACAGACCGGGGATGTCGATGAATTCCAGCGTCGCCCCCAACTGCAGGGGGTCGATGCAATCGTACTCGATGGCGTAGGCGGGGCGCATCACCTGCACCCGCTCCAGACCGGGGATGGTGCGCAAAAACTGCATCTGAACGTCCACAGGCAGGCTGGAGGACAGCCCCTGCAGGTACATTTCGTCGGTGTTTTTGCCGCAGGGCTCGATAAACACCTGATGGCGCTCCTTGTCGGCAAACCGCACCACCTTATCCTCAAAGCTGGGGCAATAGCGGGGTCCGACCCCCTCGATCTTGCCGCCGTACAGGGGGCTGCGGTGGAGATTCTCCAAAATCACCCGCTTGGTGTCCTCCCCCGTCCAGGTGATGTGGCAGGGCAGGGTGTTGTGCAGAGCTTCGGTGGTTTCAAAAGAGAAGGGGGTCACCGGCGTCTCGCCGTCCTGCCGCTCCAGATTGGTGAAGTCGATGCTGCGGCGGTTGACGCGGGCGGGGGTGCCGGTCTTAAAGCGGCGGGTGGCGATCCCCAGTTTCAGCAAACTATCGGTCAGGGCGGTGGCGGCGAACATGCCGTCGGGACCGCCGTCATAGGACACGTCCCCCACGAAAATGCGACCCCGCAGGAAGGTGCCGGTGGCGAGGATCACCGCGCGGGCGGTGTACTGCGCCTCCAGGCGGGTGGTCAGCAGGAAATTGCCGTCCTCGGTGCGGTGGATGGCAGTGATCTCGCCCTGGCGCAGATCCAGGTTATGGGTGCGCTCCAGCACGCCCTTCATATAGGCGGAATAATCGCGGCGGTCGATCTGGGCGCGCAGGGAGTGCACGGCGGGACCCTTGCCGCGGTTGAGCATACGGCTCTGCAGGAAGGTGGCATCGGCGGCCTTTCCCATTTCGCCGCCCAGGGCGTCGATCTCCCGCACCAGGTGCCCCTTGGCGGTGCCGCCGATGGAGGGGTTGCAGGGCATATTGCCCACCCAGTCCATATTGATGGTAAATACTGCGGTATGACAGCCCAGTCGGGCGGCAGCAAGACCGGCCTCGATGCCGGCGTGACCGGCTCCGATCACCGCCACGTCGTAGGCTCCGTCCATAAACAGCATAGGGACACCTCCTTTGGTTTAATGAGTAATTAGTAATTAGTAATGAGGAATGAGGAATTGTTTTACGTTGGGTGGTATTGTAGGCGGCAGGTTGCCGCCCCTACGGATTCTATTCGACTTGGATAGGAATTGTAGGGGCGGATATCATCCGCCCGTGGCGTTATTCCGACGGGGGCATATGGAATGCCCCCCTACGGATTCTATATAGGG
>JAZQKF010000029.1:0-1883 GCA_045542015.1 Acutalibacteraceae bacterium | reverse complement strand
GACGAAGAGCGAGCCTACGGCGATGCCCAGGATGAAAAATCCTGCCTTCACCAATATACTATCAACCCATAGCAGTGGGGATAAGTCGGAGGCCAAGCGGTCTTAGGAAGACAATGTCATAAATCAACTCCTTGCTCACAGAACGACATGGCTACGATCCGACTTGACGAAGAGCGAGCCTACGGCGATGCCCAGGATGAAAAATCCTGCCTTCACCAATATACTATCAACCCATAGCAGTGGGGATACGATCAGCACACATATCACGGCACCCAGTGTCACCATGATACTGTCATACTCGCATTTGACCTCCGATTGGCAATTCAAGCAGTACATAGTGCCGTCCACGGGAGGATGGGATTTAACGATAGGGCTCGAAGTGGAGAAAAACAACGGCGTTTAGGAAAGGGTTTCCCGGGAGTGATCCCGAGAAAATATATCAGGACAAGGGAGTCACATGTACCGATAATACATACCACGAATCTCCAGCATGTTGGAAGAAGATGACAAATGAATATGGCTGTCCTCCGTGGAAGAAGCTTCCTGAAGCGGACTTGGTTCCGGTATCTCCTCCGATGGTCCATTCGAGATCTGATATGCTGCCCCAATTCATCTCTTCACATATCGCGTTTTCAATCCTATCTTCCCAAGGGTCGCCCCCGTGTCCACTCTCCACCGCGAAGTACATCCCACCTACGATCAGGGGAAACAGAACTAGGATGACGGCGGCAACGAGGACGTTGCTGTTCTTCAACATAAGCGGTCTCAGGGGGGGGATTTAAGCCTGATGGCGCAAAACAGGGAAAAACAACGCCGTTTATGTGAACACGTGTGAAAAAGTTTCCCCGGGATCACTCCCGGGGCCGACCTCATGCGGTCGGTTTCTTAGGATACTCCGGATAGACCACCTTGAGAGGGTATCCGGGCTGGTTCCTGGTTTCCTCGATAGCGACGTTGTATGCGTCGAGGGTGTCGAGCCACGCGGACCAGTCGATGGTCGTGTCTCCCTCGCGGATCTTGCGCAGGGCCTGCATGGTGTCGTCCGTGGTCTCGGAATGGAGTGCCTTACGCTCATTGGATCTGTGTTCTTCGGGATTCCATGGGAGTCCGCTATCGTCATACTCCCACCCCTCGTTGAGGAGGGGACGTATGAAACGGGCATCGCCCTGTTTGGAGGGGTCGAAACCGTACCCCTCCCACACGGTGTCGGGTGCATCCACGAACACGATGTTGGGAGCGAAATGCTTGCGTGCCTCCTCTGCTGATTCGTACTCGGGATATTCCCTGTGGACTGTGTTGTTCAGGATTTCCATTACTTTCATGCCATCACCCACTGTATTCTGATTGCACCTTTTGCACCGCTACCTCCATAGGCTGTGCTATTCTGTCCTGATTTGCTTCCCCCATTTCCGGAAATCTTTGTGGTGCCTAGGCCGCCGCCTCCACCACCGCCACCGTATTCGGTATTGTTTCCACTGTAGTCGATTCCGCAACCGCCACCACCGGCACCATAACCAGAGCCTCCCTTTCCTCCAGTGGTTCCGCCATTACCTCCATTTCCTCCAGCGACGCCTCCGCCGCCTCCACCACCGCCTTGTGTCCAAGGGGTTGATCCTCCAGAACTGTATGCTCCGTTACCGCCACGTGCGCCATGGCCTCCGCCTCCGCCTCCGCCGCCGATTGCTCCTCCGCCATCGTTTCCACCGGCAGAACCGCCTGCTGCGTTGTAGTATGATGATCCATAGAATGGATCGTTTGAGCTCACTGCGAGGCCAGTTCCCCCTGCAGTACCAGAACTACCGCTACCTCCGTTTGCAGTAACGCCAGTACCGCCACTGCCGCCTGAAGCTCCGCTGCGTTTTCCTCCACCGCCGCCTCCGCCG
>JAZQKF010000028.1:0-26153 GCA_045542015.1 Acutalibacteraceae bacterium | reverse complement strand
TTTGTTCCATTAAGAAAATTTGTGATGGATTGGATATTACCATCAGAGAGTTTTTTGATAGTGACCTATTTGACGGACTGGAACAGGAAATTAAATAGGAGGCAGTGTAATGCGTAATTTAAGATCATATTATTCTGCTTCGATTTCAGATTTCTTGCGCCAATCTACCAGTGAAATTCTTGGCGTTATTCATTCCAACGATATATCTGCAGAAACCACAATTCAACAAAGCAACACATGGGAATCCGAGGTGCAGATTCTCAAAAATCAGTTGCGCACATTTGAGGACGGACGAATTGTTTTTGAGTATACAATTCCTCGAATGGGCAAACGCGTTGATGTGGTTGTGCTTTATAAAAATATAGTTTTCCTTTTGGAGTTTAAATGTGGCGATACAGAGTATCGTCGGTCCACATACGACCAGGTATACGATTACGCACTGGATCTTAGAAACTTCCAAAGAGAAAGCCACAACAAATTTTTGGTGCCGATTATGGTTTCTACCAGGGCACCGAAAGTAAATAACACAATCCAAGAACGTGACCGTATTATTGTTCCGCTTCGTTGCAATGCCGAAAATATTGCATCTACTATTCAAGCTGTGGCAGACCAATATAATGAGCCGGATTTTGATTATTCTTTGTGGGAGAATTCGGAGTATTTGCCTACGCCCACAATTGTCGAAGCGGCTCAAGCGTTGTATCGCGGTCATAATGTGCATGATATTACTCGCAGCGATGCCGGCGCGGAAAACCTTACTGTTACCACCGATGAGATTAACCGTATCATTGAACATAGCAAATCCAACGGCCGTAAGTCGATCTGCTTTGTCACTGGTGTACCTGGCGCAGGAAAAACACTGGTTGGTTTGAATATTGCTATTCAGCGTTCAAATGCGCAGAAAGGTGAACATGCTGTCTTCCTTTCCGGCAATTTCCCGTTGGTGACAGTACTTCAAGAAGCTCTGGCTCGAGATAAAGTTGAGCAGGAAAAACAGCACGGCAATCGTATGTCCAAGACAGAGGCATTGCGTAGCACATCTGCGTTTATTCAGATTATCCATAAATACCGTGATTCATTTATTGGAAATACTAATGTTCCGCCTGAGCGTGTAGCAATCTTTGATGAAGCACAACGCGCATGGACTCGCGATATGATCGAAAAATTTATGGCTACCAAGAAAGGCGTTTCTCCTTTCCCATATAGTGAGCCCGAGTTTTTGATCAGTACGATGGATAGACATCAGGACTGGGCAGTTGTTATTTGTTTAGTGGGCGGCGGTCAGGAAATCAATACTGGCGAAGCAGGCTTGCCCGAGTGGTTTGATTCTCTGCGCCGAGCTTTTCCCGATTGGGATGTATATATCACATCTCAGCTTAATGATGATGAGTATCGTCGTGGTAGAAGCTGGAATAGCATGATGAGCGGTTTACGTACCTTCGAGAAAGACAAGCTTCATTTAGCAACTTCGGTTCGTTCTTTCAGAACGCCCGATTTAGCCGCTTTTGTAAAAGCTGTTTTGGATGCGGATACCGATGAAGCAAAGAAGCTGTATCAACGGATAAAGGATAAGTATCCAATTGTGATAACCCGTGATTTGAACAAGGCAAAAGACTGGGTGCGCGATCATTGTCAGGGCACAACTCGTTATGGACTGCTCGCCAGCAGTGGTGCGTTACGGTTGAAACCGGAAGGCATCTTTGTGAAGAATGAGATTTCGGTTGCAAACTGGTTTTTGAATGGCAAAGACGATGTCCGTTCCAGCTATATGCTGGAGGATGTTGTAACGGAATTTGATATCCAGGGCCTTGAACTGGATTACTCTGTAGTGGCTTGGGACGCTGACTATCGCTATGTAGATGGTGAATGGACGTATAACAATTTCGTCGGTAACCGATGGAATAACGTTAACTCTGAGGAACGACGTCTATATTTGAAAAATGCATATCGCGTACTGCTAACGCGTGCTCGTCAAGGTATGGCAGTATTTGTTCCAGCAGGCAGTGACGATGATCAGACCCGCAAACGTGAGTGGTATGACGGGATCTATGGCTATTTGAAAGAAATAGGTATTGCAGAGATTTGATGATGACTGAAGTAGTAGCAGCCCTCATATGGGACAGAAATAAGTTTATGATCTGCCAACGCCCGGCACATAAAGCGAGAGGACTGCTATGGGAGTTCGTTGGCGGTAAGGTTGAGCCAGGTGAGACTAAAAAGCAGGCTCTAATTCGTGAGTGTCAAGAAGAACTTGCTGTAACGCTCTCTGTCGGCGATGTATTTATGGATGTTATTCACGAATATTCAGATATTATTGTTCATCTGACTTTGTTCAATGCCACCATCGCCGAAGGCGTTCCGAAGAAGTTGGAGCATAACGATATCAAATGGATCACGCCGAGCGAGATACCGAACTACGAGTTTTGCCCGGCGGATGAGGAAACACTTAAAAAGATAACTGAGGTTTATGGCAATGATTAAGGAGCTTATGCACGATCCGATTTTCCTCGCTGTAAAGTCGGAGGTCGCGACAAAAGAGGATATGCAGGTCGCACAGGACTTGCTTGACACGCTGATGGCGCACAGGGAAAGCTGTGTCGGAATGGCGGCGAATATGATCGGCGTACGTAAGCGTATCATCGCCCTTCTTGACGAGAGCGGACGAGCTTCTACATACGCGGTGATGCTCAATCCTGAGATTATCAAAAAGGACGGTGCATACAACGCCGAAGAGGGGTGTCTATCCCTCCTCGGCGGCCCGCGCCCGTGCAAACGCTATAAATCCATCAAGGTCAAGTATCAGAACTTGAATCTGCAGACTCGCATCAAAACCTACACCGGTTGGACGGCACAAATCATCCAGCACGAAATAGACCATTGTGATGGAGTTTTGATTTAATAAGAATGATGTGACAACAAATAAACGGAGGAAGTATGCTTAATCCTGATAAAAACTTAATACTGATTAAGGGTGAAGACAAGACCGATTCCGTTTTATCTTGGCGTTTTGATAAATACAAACCGGTTGTATACATCACCTACAGCAATCATAAAACCTATCCATATAACAGTGCTGATGTGCGATTTCTAAAAGACCCCAAGATTATTTTGTTGGATGACCGCATAGCGCTGAGGGACGAAATCCCTCTATCCGGCGCTATAACGCTTCAATTTTTCGGAAACTACTGCAGAATTGTTTACAAAACAGGATACCGTGAACTTACACAAAGTGCACGTGTGCGCATTGTCGAATCGGCGTTCCAATCTCCAAAATCCAAGAGTTGCTTTGATTACCTCAAACAGCTGGCTGTACGGACGGGCCTTGTTGTAGAGGGACATAATATTCTAGCAAATCGGTATGAGAAAATTGACTTTGTTCGCGAAGATAGTATTCTTGCTGCTTTTTTGAGCGGTAAATACACGAAAGAAACTACTGAAAAGAATACTTCCATTGTATATCCCTTCGGATTTAATCTGAGCCAAAAGAAAGCTGTTGACAACGCACTTTGCAATCAAATCAGCATTATCGAAGGACCTCCCGGAACGGGGAAAACCCAAACCATACTGAATATTATTGCCAATGCAGTGATGCGCGGTGAGAGCGTCGCTGTCGTTTCCAGCAACAATTCGGCAACCGCAAATGTTCTTGAAAAACTGAAAAAGTACGGTGTTGATTTTATTGCCGCCCCTCTTGGCAATTCCTCCAATAAAGAAGCATTTATCGAGTCGCAAGATCCCTCCTTGCCGGATATGCATACTTGGCGCGACAATATGGATGAATTGTCATCGCTCCGCCAAGAGGAAACAGAACTGGATAAAATGTTGGCTCTGCAAAATGAGCTGTCTGCGATCACTACCGAGCAAGACGCGATTGAAAAAGAGCAACAACATTTTACGGACTTTTATAAAACTTTAACCTTTGCCGGTGATTATCCGGCATTTGCCAAAAGGATTGCTGCAGCAAAAATTTTACGATTTAACGCCGAATATGAACTGCTTCTTGCGTCGCAGACCCAGCTTAGCTTTTTTAAAAAGTTAAGTTTGAAATTCGTTTATGGACTCAAGAATTTCCGCTTTTATGGGCAAACACCGGAAACAATCTCTCCGTATTGTCAGAACCTGTATTATGATCGTAGATTAAATGAGATCCAAAAGAGAAGGGCGGAACTGCAAGCAGAATTATCGGCATTCAACTTTGAAGAGAAAATGAAGCGGTATTCTGCTTTATCCATGACCGCCTTTAAAGCATCGCTGGCAAAGAAATACGGTAAGGTTGGCGCGCGCAAATGCTATGATGCTGACGATCTTTGGAAGCATTCAGAGTCTTTTATTTCTGATTATCCGGTGGTACTTAGCACAACCTACTCCCTGCGGGCAAGTCTTTCAAGTCGGTTTGTATATGATTACGTGATTGTGGACGAAGCTTCTCAAGTTGATTTGGTCACCGGAGCACTTGCTTTATCTTGTGCAAAAAAGGCTGTTGTTGTTGGCGATTTAAAGCAACTTCCCAATGTCGTGGATCAAGAGCAAAAGAAGGTAACGGATGCGATATTCGAACAATTTGGGCTTTCAGAAGCGTACCGCTATTCAGACCACAGTTTGCTTTCTTCCTTGGTATCGCTGTTCCCCTCTGCACCGCATGTCCTTTTGCAAGAGCACTACCGTTGCCACCCGGAAATCATCGGATTCTGTAATCAACGATTCTACAATAATGAATTGATTATTTTGACAAAGCCGCATAATGATCGTCAACCTCTTATGGTATATAGGACTGCGCCGGGTAACCATGCGCGGGAGCGTGTAAATCAGCGGCAGATCGAGGTTATCACAAACGAAGTGTTCCCGCAACAGAAATTAAAACCGGACGATGGATCTGTAGGAATCGTCACGCCATATCGCAATCAAGCTGAAGCACTCCAAAAGGCGTTCTCCGGCACCAGTGTAAAGGCGGATACTGCAGATAAATTTCAGGGGCAAGAACGCAGTGTGATGATCTTCTCCACTGTCGATAATGAAATCGGTGAGTTTGCATCCGACCCTAATCGTCTGAATGTCGCTGTTTCCCGTGCGGTGGATCAGTTTATTGTTGTAACTGACGGAAATGATAACGATACAACTTCTCCGATTCACGAGTTGATTGGATATATTCAATATCATAATCACGAAGTGATTAACAGCGAGATCCATTCGGTCTTTGACTACCTGTATAAGAATTGCGCAGAAGCTCGAGAAGAAGCCCTGCGCAAGTACGGAAAAATATCAGAGATCGATAGCGAAAACTTGATGTATGGCGTCATTCGTGATGTGTTGAGTAAGAGCGATTTTTCAAAATACGATGTGGTCCCGCACGTGCCTCTTCGAATGATCCTAAGCGATCTTCAGAAACTGAATACACGGGAATTATCCTTTGCGACTAACCATCTGACTCATGTGGATTTTCTGATTTTCTCGCGACTTACCCATCAGCCTGTATTGGTAATTGAAGTGGATGGCTTTGCTTATCATAATAGTGAAAAGCAGCAAGAGCGGGATCTGGTAAAGAACACCATACTGGAGAAATACAATATTCCCATCCTTCGTTTCAGTACGATAGGAAGCAGTGAGGAATCAAAGTTGATTTCTGCATTAAACAAAAACAACGAGATATAACCGGAAAATTTTCTGCTTTTTATCTGGACTTCCGCACCGACCTGTGGTACTGTTGTGAACTGCAAAGGAGGTGCGAATATGGCACGAATTACAGTAGAAGAAGTTTACAGAGGCGAAAAGTACGGCGTGATGAGCGCAGCGATGGCGGAGTATCTCACGAACGGTCATCCGGCAGAATATGACGAACGGACTTGGGTTGAGATGCTGATCGTCAAGCATGCGCTGATCGCAGCGGACAAAATGAAATTAGAGGGCGACTCGATATCGGGAATGACCGATGCTGAGTCGCCCTCTTCTTATGTGAGGTGGGATGAATATGACAACGCTTGAAGATCTGTACTACGGCAACATCAGCCCTTGCGAGCGCGACATGAAGCGCGGATCGCGGATGGACAAACTGGTGAAGCTCATCTGCAAAAACGAGGAAAGTCTCATGTCAACCCTCACCCAACAGCAGAAGGAAGCCTTCGAAAAGTTCAAAGACTGCCAAAGTGAGATCTGCGACCTCACAGCTCGTCAGGCATTCAGCGACGGATTTATCCTGGCGATAAGGATCATGGTTGAGGTCATGGACGGTATGGAAACGGTGGAAAAAATCTAACCTCTTCTGCAGTGGGTGCGGCCCGGTGCCGCCCCCTTTACCTTTTGCAAAAAATAGTGTAAAATAGTATTGACTCTGACGTAACGTTATAGTGTATACTCATAGCCGAGGTGAAGATATGAAACTACAGATCAAAGAATTTGCCGAGCACACCGGCGTCAGCGTGCGCACACTGCATTATTATGACGAGATCAGTTTGCTGAAGCCGTGCTATGTGGACGAGCAAAACGGCTATCGGTTTTACGATGAGGCATCTTTGGAACGAATGCAGGAGATCTTGTTTTACCGCGAACTAGATTTTTCGCTCAAGAGCATTGCGGAGATCCTCGCCTCGCCGAACTACGATAAACAAAAAGCGCTTGCGGAGCAGAAGCGGTTGCTGACACTAAAGAAAGATCGTCTGGAACGGCTGATCGCAGCTCTGGAACAAGCAGAAAAAGGAGAGATCACAATGAGTGCATTTGACAACAGCGAATACGAGATCGCCCGTCGGCAATACGAAGACGAGGCGAAGCAGCGGTGGGGCGGCACGGACGCCTACAAGGAGAGTCAGGCAAAGACTGCCGGATATTCCACGGATAAATGGAATGATGTTCTCACCGGAATGAACGGTGTCTTCGGTGAGTTTGCCGAGTGCAAGAAATGCGGAGAAAGCGCCGACAGCGACACGGCTCAGCGGATCGTGAAGAAACTGCAAGACTACATTACGGCGAATTTTTATCACTGCACCGATGACATCCTCGCAGGACTCGGTCAAATGTACGTCTGCGACGAGCGCTTCAAAACCAACATCGATAAAAACGGCGAAGGCACTGCGGAATTTGTTGCCGAAGCCATCAAAATCTATTGCAAGAAATAATCACAACCGCCATCGGGAGTTCCGGTGGCGGTTGTTGTTGCAGAGAATTGAAAAGTTGAAGATAGAGTGATATAATAAAACAAAGAAATTGGCGAAAGGGATTACTTATGAATAACCGTATTATAAACGATATATCAAATTTCATATTTGCAGAAGATGCACCTCAAAAGGTAGATGCTGTTTTTCTGCCGGGCGGTTCACATCCCGAACAACCGGAATTTGCCGCTGAATTATATAAAAGGGGTGTCGCACCTATCTTCGTTGTTTCGGGAGGCGTTAGCATTAAAAAACAGAAATTCGACGGAGTGAAATCAAAAGTAGATATTTATAACAAAGACTATAAAACGGATTGTGAATTCTTGACTGATGCACTTAACATAAATGGGGTGCCAAAATCGGCAATTTACGATGAAGATAAATCCAGACATACGCGGGATAACGCTTTCTTTTCTAAAAAAGTTGTAGATGAAAACAAACTTGAGATTAAGAGCGCCATTATTGTGTGCAAGGCATTTCACGCGCGCAGATGTTTGATGCTTTATAGCGTGGCTTTTCCTGATACGAAGTTTTATGTTTGCCCTGTGGCATGTATGGGCATAACAAAGGATAATTGGTATAAGACCGAACAGGGAATTAACCGCGTGTTTGGCGAGGTTGCTCGTTGCGGGAATCAGTTTGTCGAGGATATTAAGGATTATTTGTTATAATTTGTTGATGTGCGCCCACAGAGCCGCATCCCGAACCAGTACCGAGAAAGATACGCAAATCTGGCACCGGATGCCTGTATCAGATAAACGACAGCCTCTGGGAAGGCAGCTTCTTCCCAAGACTGCCGAATGACAAACGAAAGAAATTCAACGTTTACGCCGAAACAAAAGAGCAATGCGAAATCAAACTCGCCGAGATGATCGAGCGAGTGAAAGCGGAGATCGCGGAAGAAAAAGCAAAACTAAAAGCGGGCGCCGAATAAGGCACCCTCAAAAATTGGTTTGATGTAAACAAAGAAAAGAAATAATTAATCTTTTTAATCACGTCAGTACTGAAGAATCAAAGCAAATCCATTGTAAAGGATCAACAACTTAATAATTGTTGGCAGTTCAGCAAATGGTAGAAAGCGGGACATAATGCTTATATCAAATTTGGCTAATAGATAATGCATAAATTTTATGTGCGCTTGCGCATGTAAGGGCACATAAACATTAAAGTGGAGAATGTCAAATAATACGCAAGAACTGTTGATAAGGAAAGTTTTTTGTTATATAATGTATCTGGAATACAAAAATCGAAACATTTACAAGGAGAAACGCTATGAATAAAATAATTGCAAGTTTTCTTGATATTCATCAAAAAGAGTATGGTATCGAATCTTATGGTCCAGAGACGGCATTTGAACATTTTATAAACAAGTGTGTTGTAAATAAATACTCTATCGAGCGATTTGACCCAACAGATGTAATGACAGATCCGGGCGAAAAGGGATTAGATGGTGTTGCCATTTGTGTTAATGGAAGATTAATTACTACAAGCGATGAGTTGCAATCTATATGTGGAGAAGCTCCAAATCTTGAAGTTAAATTCATATTTATTCAAAGTAAGACTAGTGAAAATTTTGATGGTGATGAAATTGGCACTTTTCTATATGGCGTGAGAGCTTTTTTTGCAGATGAGGCAAACAGACCGAAAACAAACGAAAAAATGGAAAACCTAATAAAATTAAAGGATGAAATATACAATCATAGTGTTGATATGTCCGTTCCTCCTGTTTTAGAATTATATTATGTATGCTGTGGAAAATGGTCTGATGGTAACGGTTTAATGCCAAGAGTGAATCTAGATGTGAAACCATTGAGAGATTCTCAAGATTTTAGCCAGGTGAATTTTTATCCTTATGATGCAGAAAAGGTGATTACAACATATAAGGAACTCAAGAAAAAAGTTAGTCGTTCCTTTTTAATGGAGAAACGGATTACTTTTCCTGATATATCGGGAGTAAAGCAGGCCTTTTTGGGGTTAGTTAAATGTCAAGATTTCGTCTCCATTTTGACCGATAGTGACAACAATATGCTCACAAATATTTTTGAAGACAATGTTCGCGATTTCCAAGGGTACAATACAGTCAACACAGAAATTCAAGAAACGCTGTGTAGCGATAATGATCAAGCACGCTTTGGAATATTGAATAATGGTATAACAATTGTGGCCAAACGGATAACCCCTGTCGGCGATAAAATTGAGATATACGATTACCAAGTTGTAAATGGATGTCAGACTAGTTATGTTTTATTTGATAATAGAGAACTGTTGACTGGTGACTCGTATGTAATGGTAAAATTGATAGAAGTAACTGATGATGTTGTTTCCGATAGAGTTATATACACAACTAATCGGCAGACGGAGGTGAAGTCTGAAGCATTTATTGCAACGAAGATTTTTCATAAAAGATTACAAGATTATTATGATGCTGTTGAACCGACATATCGGTTGTACTATGAGAGAAGATCGAAACAATACGATCTCAATGACAGCATTAGTAAAAATAAGGTTGTTACATTAACGCAACAGATACAAGCTTATTTGGCAATGTTTCTTAATGAACCTCACAGTACACACCGATACTACGGAGAATTATTACGTGCATATGATAACAAATTATTCCTTGATACTGATGCTTATGAACCTTATTTTTGTGCTGCGTATTTCAGTTATTATGTAGATAAACAAATAAGATTAGGTACACTAGATAAAAAATACAGGAAATTCAAGTACCATCTAATCTGTGTGATGAGAACATTAATCGCAGAAAGTGCTGTTGTTTTTGGTCAAGCTAGGAAACAACAGAAAATATGCAAAAAATTATGGGATGTCATTAAAGATGATGCAGGTATGAAACGCATGCTTGACGCTGCTGTAACATGCTTGGATAGCGCTTGCGCTCAGTGCAATAACATTCCTGCATCAGATCAACATAGATCGAAAGAGATAACGCTTGCCATGATTGAATTCGCAGAAGTTCAAACCAAGGCGGCATCTAGTAGCGCTTTCCTGAAAAAAGGAGATATTGTTCATTGCACGGTAACTTCTATAAATCCTTATGCAGTAGGTGTTTCTATAAAAACCGATGATGCTCGGAATTATGGCTCTATTTATATTTCAAGAATTGCACGAAAGTACATTGAAGATATTCATGATGAAGTGTCTATTGGTCAGATTTTTCAAGCGCAAATAATCAATGATGACTTTTATGAGAAACCTTGGGGATGGGAACTTAGCAAAATATTTTAAGTGTAGTTTTTAATTTGCAGTAAACAAAGAAAAACCTCTGGAATCGCTTGATTCCAGAGGTTTTTTGGTCCGAGTGACAGGGATCGAACCTGCGGCCTGATGGTCCCAAACCACCCGCGCTCCCAGCTGCGCCACACCCGGATATATTGAATTTTTAGTGCCCGTTTTTGAGGAAATTTTCTCAATTGTGGGATAAACTGTGGTCAAAACGATTTTTGACCGATTCTTTGATTTTTATAAATGCCCGAACCCGCATGAATACAGGGGCTTTGGGGCTTTTTATTTTTCAGGGCATCAAACGCCCGACACGCTCCCAAAGTAAGCGTGTTACCAACGGATTGTTGTCTTGTTGGGAGAATGGCACAGCCATTCTCATGGGGGCGGCCATACAACCCGAGATGAAGCGACGGTCAGAGCCGCCCTGCTACACCTCGATAGGAACGGTGGCAGACATCTGCCACCGTTTTCGTATTGTACATCATTTGGGGATGAAAGTCAAGGAGCAGGGGAGGGACGTGACTTTATCCCGCGGTCGCGCGTTGTCGGGCGAGGTCAGTCTGCGATCTCGCGCAGCAGGCGCTCCCACTCCTCGGCGGTGACGGTGCTGCCCAGCACCTCCAGCAGACGGTTGGCGGACAGATACCCGGGCAGGTCCAGTGCCGCCAGCAGGCGCCGCCGTCGGGCGGCGGCATCGGCGGTGCCAGTGAGCCCCAGTTCCATCAGATCCGCCTTGGTCACCGATACGTATTGGGCAGGTGTCGCCTGCTCATCCTCAAACACCGCGCCGGCACGGCGCAGCGCCTCTACGACGGTGGCGGCATCCATACCTTCCACACCCAGCAGACCCTCCTTGGAGGGGGCAGACTTGCGCCGCTCCTTACCCGCTCGGGGTGGGATATAGGCCTGCCGCAGCTGTTCCTGCGGGATAGCGCCCAGCAGATAATTCCGTATCACGCCGCCGGCGGAATCGCTGTCGGTGAGCACGATCAGCCCCCGTGTGGCCGCCAGACGGCGCAGCAGCGCCATCCGCTCGTCATTCTTGAATATACCGAAGCCATCGGTGCACACCACCACGGCGTCCACGGCGGAGCGCACGCGGATAGCGTCGTGCTTGCCCTCCACCACGATGGCCTGACGGACCCGCCTCACGCTCAACCCTCCTGCGCCCGCTGAATCAGACGGGCCACGGTGTGCTCCAGCACCAGCCAGTTATCGCCGCCGTAGTTGGTTTTGATACCGGTGTCGGCGTCGGCCAGGATCTCCAGGCAATCCCGCAGCACGGTCACGTCCATACGGGCGGCGTCGCGGGCGGCGTTGCGCAGTTTCCACTCTTTCCCTTTATAGCTCTTGAATTCCGCCGCCAGCTGATCTGTGGGCTTGCCGGCGATGGCGGCGATCTTGCCGCGGTACAGGTCCGCATAGGCGGAGGACAGCACGCCCAGCACCGCCACAGGCTCCTCCCGCTGGGTCTTCAGCTGATGCAGCAGGGCATAGGCCTCTCCGTGGCGGCGGCGCAGGATGGATTTGGACAGGTCGAACACCTTGGCCTCCAGATTTTTGGGGCAGGCGTCGTCGATCATACGGCGGGTGATGCTGCCGTCCGTCGCCAGGGCGCACAGCTTGTCCAGCTCGCAGATAAGCAGATTCAGATCGTTGCCCACCTGCTCCACCAGATAGAGGGCGTCGGTCACGTCCAGGGCACAGCCCCGCCGTTTGGCGCCACCCACCAGCATCTTGGCGGCGTCGGAGGCATCCTTGCGGGGGAAGTTCATAGCCACACCGCGGCTCTCCGCCACGGCCAGCAGGCTCTTCCATCCGTTCTTGCGCTTGTCCGGTTGGACGGTCATCTGCCAGAACACCAGCACGCAGTCCTCCGGCACCGACTCCGCCAGACGGCACAGACGATCGCCGTCGGCGCCGCAGGGGTCGCCGTCCCGCACCATCACGCACTTGCGGTCGCTCATAAGCGGCACCGCGTCCACGGCGGCCTCCAGCTGCTCGATGGTGGCGTCCTTGCCGTCGAAGCGCTGCAGGTTAAAGGCGTCGAAGCCCTCCTCCACCGTGTACTTGGCCACCAGGCGGGCGTACTGCTCTACCAGGTAGCCCTCCGCACCGTAAAAAAGGTACAGGTTGGACTTGCCGCTCTTGATGATGTCCTTCAGTTGTGTTTCGGTCATTGCCATGGCCATACACTCCATTCTCCGCCCGTGGGGGCGATGAAAATAACAGATTCATTGGTTTCGGTCAATACCAGCGTATTGTCCGCCAGGTGGGGCTGATACCGCCGCAGGCGGGCGGTGGAGGTGGTTATCACCGTGTACCCCGCGGTGGGGGCTTTAGGGATGCCTGCCACTACGGTGACCCCCTCGTTTGCGGGTGGCATCACCGCGGCATCGCCGCACAGCCACACCGTTTCGGTGCCCACCTCCACGCAGTAGAGGTCACCGTCGCACACCGTTATCTGCGCCCCATCCCAGAGGGTGACGGTGTCCCCGACCGCCATCGGAGCGGGCTGTGCGGGACAGCCCAGCGCCCACAGAGGGTCGGCGGTGTATACGCGAGCGCCGCCCAGCAGGGCGTCGTAGGCGCGGGCGGCGTGGGTGGGGTCACCCTTGCCGATGAATACGGCGGTGGGAGGGGTGGTCTCTCCGCTTGCCGTCAGCAGACCGCTGCTGTCGGTGGCTACCACCGCCATTCGTCCCCGCTGATGGATGGTCAGCACCGCGCCGGTGGAGGTGCGGGTGACCGTCATCTCGGTGAGTCGGTGGGTGACGGGGATCGCCACACCCACCGCCAGCAGCACAAAGGTCATCACCGTGGCGGCAAACCGCAGACGGTGGATGGGATAGCGTATGTAGTAGATAATCAACAGACACAGGGCGGTGATCAGCAGCCAACCCCATAGGCGGGGCAGGTGCAGAAAGCTGCCATCGGGGCTGCACAGACCCGCCACGAATCGCAGGTAGCGGGTGAGATACCCCGCCGCGGTCAGCAGCGGCTGTCCCAGCCAGGCGGTGAGGGGTGTCAGGCAGCACAGCATACCCAGCCAACCCAGCACCAGTGCCCACCCCGCCGGGGCGACCGCCAGCAGGTTGGCGGGGATAAAGGTGACCGAAAAGCCGCCGTAATAGCAGCAGGCGATGGGGAGGGTGAACAGGGTCGCCCCCACGCACACCGCACCGGCGGTATGGATAAAGTTGCGGATTCGCCGCCACACCTTACGGAGCCATCCTGCATCGGGGTCGTAGCGGGGCAGATGGTGGCACAGGCGCGGCGTAACGCACACCACCCCCGCCGTGGCGGCGAAGGATAGCTGAAAGCCTGCGGAAAACAGATAATACGGGTTTGCGATGAGCAGGATCATCAGCGCCAGACCCAGCGAATTAAGGACGTCAGCACGGCGCTCCAGCATCAGTCCGCACAGCCACACGCCGCACATAACGGCGGCGCGGAGCACCGACGGACCGCCGCCCACCAGCAGTACGAACAGCGGCAACACCAGCAGCGTCACCGCCGCGGATAGGCGATAGCCCAGACCCATCTGCCGCAGGCCTCCGTGGAGAGCCAGCGTCAACAGGGACAGATGCAGACCGGACACCACCAGCAGGTGGGCGAGTCCGCTGCCGTTAAAATCGGCTCTGGTCTCGGCGGATACCGCCTCCTTTTCCCCCAGACAGAGGGCGGCCAGCATGGCGCGCTCCTCGCCGCCGACACCGCGGCTCAGCGCCTCGTTCAGCTGATGGCGCACAGCGTCGGTCAGACGGGTCAGGGCGCCGATTTCGCCGTCCGAGAGGATCACGTGGTCCTCGTCGGTATTGATGGGAAAGGCATAGATAAACACGCCCTCCACGCGGCGGGCGGCGGTGAAACGGGGTACGGACAATTCCACGTCTGCGGTGACCCGATCCCCCACGCAGGGGGCGGTTTCGGGGCTGTACAGCGCCACGCGGGTGCCCGCAGGCAACACGGTGGAGTCGGTCACCGTAATGGTGAACATCCGCCCCGTGGTGGGCAGGGATATCACCTGCCCCGTGAGGGTGTCCTGCCGTCCGTCTGCGGCCGCAGCCGGACGCTCGTGGGTATAGCGATAGCCCCCGCAGTTTAACAGGGCGACAGCGGCGGCGAGGATGACTATCACCGCCGTCTGGCGGCGGAGCGGGGGAATCAGCAGCCCCGCTATCAGCGCCCCCGCCAGCACCCAGACCCATACGGTGGGCAGCCACAGCCCCAGGGCGGTGGCGGCGGCAACGGACAGCCCTGCCGTCAACAGGGGTCGCCGCACCGACCATCGGCGGGCGAGGGTGTCGGGCAATTGCTGATGACGCAGGGGGTTGGTTGTTTCCGCCGTCAATGCCCTCACCGCACTTTCCGTTAAACTATCTGCAGTATAGCACATTCTGACGAAAAAATCTACCCCTAGGGTGGCTTATTTAAATAATGTAAAAAGGTGTTGTTTTTTGCAGAGCGGTATGGTATGATGGTATTGAGGTAATTTGCCTAAAAACGTAAAGGAGTAATGCAATATGAAGCACATCACCAAACGCACCCTGGCATTGTTGATGTCCCTGATGCTGATAGTCAGCCTGTTCGTGGGCGTGGCCGTACCGGCTCAGGCTGCTACTGTAAACTATAAGTACAGCGGCAACTACGTCTACAACTGGGGCACCCGTGGCACCGTTGCCACCTTCCTCTCTCCCATGGCGGAGGCTTTCTATGAGGACAACGGCGTCACCTATGATCAGCTGGCATCCTATGCCGGTTCTTCCAGCACCGCCAGCGTGCCCTCCAGCGCGCTGTATACGCAGTTGAAGAACCTGATGAAGAGCAATCACAGCCACGAGACCAGCTACGACGAGACCCGTAATCTGTACAAGTACACCGACTGTCAGAACAACGGCTCCCCCAGCAGCATCTCCGCCTTCTATTCCGGAACCGCCGTCGGCCCCGCCTGGGATAGCGGTAAGACCTGGAACCGTGAGCACGTGTGGCCCAACAGCAAGGGCGACGACACCGGCAACGGCGAGAACGACATTATGATGCTGCGCCCCGAGACCTCCAGCAACAACTCTGCCCGCGGCAATAAGGCCTACGGCGAGAGCGGCGGCACCAGCTACTACGATCCCAATGGCTTGGGTCAGAAGGTGCGCGGCGATGCCGCCCGCATCCTGCTGTATACCTACGTCCGCTGGGGCGGCATGAGCATGTGGGGTTCCTCCGGCGTTATCGAGTCCAAGGCCATCCTGCTGAAGTGGATGGAAGAGGATCCGGTGGATACCTGGGAGCTGGCTCGTAACGATGCCGTTGAGTCCATCACCGGCACCCGTAACGTGTTCGTAGACTATCCCGAATTGGCCTTTGAGATGTTTGAGGCCACCATGCCCACCAACTGGACCACCCCCTCCGGCGAGGCTGCCGACGGCAACCAGGGCAACGTGGATCAGCCCGACATCCCCACCCCCGACGTTCCTACCACCGGTGAGGGCGTGGTGACCGAGCCCCAGACCGGCGTGGCTTACAAGCTGGGTCTGGACAACGGCTCTGCCGTGTACTATGCCACCGGCGCTATGAGCGGCTTCTACGGTGCCACCGAGACCAGCGTGGATGCGGCGGCGGATTTCTATCTGGAGGCCACCAACGGCGGTTACCATCTGTACACTACCGCCGGCGGCTCTAAGCAGTACGTCAATCTGGTGCTCAGCGGCACGTATTACAACTACACCTACGGTGCTACCGCCTCCTCCGTGTTCACCCTGGACGCCGAGAAGAACGCTCTGTGCACCACCGTGGGTACCGAGGTGTGCTATATGGGCACCTACGGCACGTATGTGACTATGGGCGTCCTGCGCACCTCTAAGCTGAAGGAAACCGATTACATCGCCCGTCTGTACGGCGCTGAGGGCGGCACCACCCCCGATACCCCCGACACCCCCGTCGACGTGCCCACCCCCGACACTACCCTGACCATCCCTGCGGCCAACGCCCTGGGCTCCGCTATGGCGTCCGGCGTCTACACCGAGGGCAAGTACTACGTCAGCGGCACCATCCGCAACATTGAGAATTCCACCTATGGCAATATGACCATTGCGGATGCTGCGGGCAACACCTTCTACATCTACGGCACCTATAATGCCGATGGCACGCTGAAGTACGGCGAGATGGCCGACAAGCCTGTTGTAGGCGATACCGTCACCATCTACGGTCCCATCGGCAACTACAACGGCGCTCCCCAGTCCAAGAATGCTTGGATCACCTCTGTGACCCCCGGCAGCGGTTCCGGCTCTGACCAGCCCACCGGCGGCGTGTCCATCTCCCTGATGGACGTGGCTAACCGCGTGTCCGGCTCTGCCGCTCAGCAGGTATGGCAGCAGAACGGCATCACCGTCACCAACGACAAGGGCACTTCCACCAGCGATATCAATTTGGATTACTACAATCCTGTTCGCTTCTACAAGAACAGCGACGTGACCATCGCCTATCCCGGTATGACCCGCATTGTGATCAATGCTTCGGTCACCACCGGTCAGTATGCCAAGGATTATGCGGCGCCCTGGATGGATTCCAACACCGACACCAACGCCACGGCCACCGTGGACGGCGACGTGGTCACCATCGTGTTCGCTAACCCCGTGGATTCCTATAAGGTCACTCTGACCACCGGTCAGGCTCGCGCCTTCACCATCACCGTCTACGGCGAGGGCGGCAACCTGCCCGACGTACCGGATGTACCGGACGTGCCGGACGTTCCCGACGTTCCCGACACTCCTGCCGACAGCACCCTGACCATCTCCGAGGCCATCGCTCTGGGCACTTCTCAGGAGCACAACACCTACACCGAAGAGCTGTACTACGTCACCGGCGAGGTGGTGGAGTATTACAACAACTACGCCACCTACGGCAATATGTACATCGCCGACGATGCGGGCAACCGCCTGCTGGTGTACGGTCTGTACAACGAGGATGGCACCGTCCGCTACGACGCGATGGACGTCAAGCCGGTGATCGGCGACACCATCACCGTGTACGGCGTGATCGGTCAGTACAACGACAATCCTCAGATGAAGAACGGCTGGCTGACCGCCCACGTTCCCGGCGGCGGCACTCCCGACGTGCCCGATCAGCCCGACCAGCCCGATCAGCCCGACGTGCCTGTGGATCCCTCCGGCTCGGTCACCATTGACTTCTGCAACGGCGCTGAGCGCACCGACTTCAGCGGAGACCGTCAGGTGTGGGAGCAGAACAGCATCGTTGTCACCAACAACAAGGCCGGCTCCTCTCAGCCTGTGGGCGACTACGGCGGCAGCGGTTATCCCGTCCGCTTCTATCAGAATTCCAGCCTGAACATCTCCTATCCCGATATGGTCAAGCTGGTGTTCAACTGCAACGATTATAAGGATACCTATCCCTCCGCTCTGGAGGCCTCCATCACCACCGGCACCGTTTCTGTGGACGGCACCGTGGTGACCGTGGTTCTGCCTGAGGCTGTGGACAGCTTTGATATTGCCGCCATGAGCGCTCAGGTGCGTGTGGACAGCATCGTCATCTACGTCGCCGCCCCCGACGTACCCGATGAGCCCTGCGCCCACGAGTATGACAATGCCTGCGACGCCGAGTGTAACCTCTGCGGCGAGATCCGCACCGTGGGTGACCACGTGTGGGTGAACGGTGCTTGTGACCTCTGCGGCATCGCCTCTCCCTCTCAGGTGACCATCACCTCCGAGTCCGCCACCGCCAGCTACGCCAAGATGGGCGGTAAGGTTTCTGCCAAGGTGACCGCCGAGGGCGAGGGTCTGACCTACACCTGGTACATCAAGAACGAGGGCAAGACCTCTTACAGCAAGTCCTCTGTGACCTCCGCCACCTATTCCACCACCATGAGCGATAAGGCGAAGAACCGCCGCGTCTACTGCGTGGTGTCCGATATGTACGGCAACCAGGTCAAGTCCAAGACCTTCATCCTGCGCGAGAGCGTGTCCATCGTGACCCAGCCCAAGACCGTGACCGTGGCGAAGAATAAGACCGCCAAGGTGACTGTTAAGGCGTCCGGCGATGGACTGAAGTACACCTGGTACATTAAGAATGCCGGTTCTTCCAAGTACACCAAGTCCTCCATCACCAAGTCCTCTTACTCCGTAACGATGACCAGCAAGGTGAAGAACCGCCTGGTCTACTGCGTGGTGACCGATAAGTACGGCAAGACCGTCAAGTCTACCACCGTCCGCCTGAAAATGAAATAAGCTTTCAGCACGAAATCCTAACAAAAACCGCCACCCGTATGGGTGGCGGTTTTCATTTTGCCCCCTCTCACGTTTGATAGAATTCGTAGGGGACGGGTTTCCCGTCCCGCATAGACGCTCATCCCCGACGCATAGCCCCTGCCTCCCTCTTGAGGGAGGTGGATTCGCCGCAGGCGAAGACGGAGGGAGTTGTTAACAACACGGGCGGATATGGAATCGCGAGTTTTGCGGCAGAGCCGCAAAATCTCGACGGACTTCGCCGCAGGCGAATGTCCTCGCCCCTACACCACCCCCACGTTGCCGACTCCTACTGCCAATTTACGGGATTGGCAGATTTCCCGTTGCGCGACGGATATATATATGGTATAATATACTGTCAGGGCATACCCCGACAAAAAACTAACGAAAAGAGGGCACATGAATGTTTGAAGCCGTATTGCAGGCCATTCAGGATGCGCACCACATTATCATACACCGTCACGGTCGTCCCGACGGTGACGCCATCGGCAGCCAGGTGGGTCTGAAACACCTGCTGCTGCAGAATTACCCCGACAAGCCCGTGTATATGGTGGGCGACCACCCCGGCACGCTGGGATTTGTGGAGGGGGCGGAGATGGACGACATCCCCGACACCCTGTATCAGGGCGCGCTGGCTATGGTGCTGGACTGCGGCTCCGAGAGCATGGTGTGCGACAACCGCTACACCCTGGCGGCGCAGACGGTGCGCATTGACCACCATCTGTACACCGGCGCCTTTACGGACATTGAGGTCATCGACAGTAGCTTTGAGAGCTGCTGCGGGCTGATCGCCGCCATGGCGGAGGAGGCGGGCTGGGCGCTGAATCCCACCGCCGCGCGGGCGCTGTATATGGGTATGGTGACCGATTCCGGTCGCTTCCGCTACGACGGCACCACCGCCCGCACCTTTCATCTGGCGTCCTATCTGCTGGGTGAGGACTTTGACCGCAACGAGTTGTTCCGCAATCTGTACGCGGACGATTTCGCCGCCAAGCGGCTGAAGGCGGAGTTTATCCTGCGCATTCGGTTCACCCCCCGTCGGGTGGCGTACATTTACACCACCGCCGAGGAAGCTGCCGCCACCGGCAAGGACATTTTCAGCATTTCCCGCGGTATGGTGGGCACCATGGGCGATATTAAGGGTACCGACATCTGGGTGAACTTCACCGAGGCGGACGGGGGCGTATTGTGCGAGCTGCGCTCCTCGAAATACAACATCAACCCCATCGCGGTAAAATACGGCGGCGGCGGACACGCCAAGGCCAGCGGCGCCAAAGTGCCTGACCGCGAGACCGCTATGCAGATGTTGCAGGATCTGGACGATATGATGGAGGAAATCTAAGGTGACACGAGTAATCCGAATCTGCCTCAAAGCGGTAGATTTCGGTGCTTTTCACCCAATTTCACCTCGCAAGGCGACAGCCTTGCTTCGCCAAAATTGAGCAAAAATCCCTCAAAATCTCCTCGCTTTGAGGTCGGAGATTTTAGAAAGAGCGGATTTTTGTTCATCCAAGGCACAAAACACAGGAAATACTGTATGTATTTCCGAGTATTTTAACGAAGGAGGAGCGAAAATCCGCCTTTCTAAAACAGGTTCGGATTATTCGTGTTACCTTATGAACTATGAAGTAAAAAAACAAATCCTCGATAAAATTCAGCAGTACGACCGCATTTTCCTGTTCCGCCACGTGCGCAACGACGGCGACTGCGTGGGCGCCACCAAGGGTATGAAGTCCATCATCACCGCCACCTGGCCGGAGAAAGAGGTGTACCTCATCGACACCGACCTGGCGGCGTATCTGGAGTTTATGGGACCCGAGGACGAGCCGGTGGCGGACGAAATGTACGCCGATGCCCTGGGAATCGTGCTGGACACCGCCTCCGAGGCGCGTATCTCCAACAAGAAATACACCCTGTGCAAGGAGCTTATCAAGATCGACCACCACATCCCCCTGGAGAACTATGGCGACATCATCTGGGTGGAGGAGGAGCGCTCCTCCTGCTGTGAGATGGTGGTGGATTTCTATCGCACCTTTGCGGATACGCTGGTGCTGAATCAGGAGGGCGCCACCCATCTGTACACCGGTATGGTCACCGATTCCGGTCGCTTTAAATACGAGGGGGTCACCGGCGAGACCATGCGGTGCGCCGGCACCCTGCTGGACGTGGGGGTGGACACCGACCTGCTGTTCGCCCGCCTGTATCTGGAGGCCTTTGAGTATCTGAAGTTTAAGGCGCACCTGTATCAGAAGATGCAGATCACCGAAAACGGGGTGGCCTACATCATCGTGGACAGGGAGATGCAGCAGCAGTTTAACCTGACTCTGGAGCAGGCCAGCGCCTGCGTGGGCACGCTGGATTCCATCCGCGGCTGCATCGCCTGGATGATCTTCGTGGAGAACGGGGACGAGCAGGATTCCTTCCGCGTGCGCCTGCGCTCCCGCTTTATGCACGTGAACCCCATCGCGGAGAAATACCGCGGCGGCGGACACGCCTGCGCCTGCGGCGCCACCGTGTACGGACGCGATGAGATCGCCGCGCTGCTGGCGGATACCGACGCGCTGGTCAAGGAATATAAAGAAACCAACGAGGGATGGTTATGAGAATTTTAATTACCAATGACGACGGCGTGGGCGCCTCCCAGCTGCCCAACCTGGTCCGCTGGTGCCGCCAACTGGGCGACGTCACCGTGGTGGTACCCAAGTACGAGCAGAGTGGCAAAAGCCACGGCATCGAGCTGCTGAAGCCCTACGCGGTGGAGCAGGTGGAGCTGGAGCCGGGTATGACCGTGTGGACGGTGGACTCCACCCCCGCCGACTGCGTGCGGTTTGCCCGCATCGGACTGGGCCGGGAGTACGACCTGTGCATTTCCGGCATCAATCGAGGGCTGAACATCGGCACCGATATGGTGTATTCCGGCACGGTGGGCGCGGCGCTGGAGGCCTCCGCTCTGGGCACCAAGGCGGTGGCGCTGTCCACCACCCCCGAGTACTACGACCACGCCTGGGAGCACCTGGATCGGGTGTTCGACTTTGTGTTCGGCAAAAAGCTGCTGGACGTGTGCGACGTGTTTAATGTCAATATCCCCGCCGACCCCGACACCATCCGCATCACCCGCCAGGGCGGTCCCTATTACGGGGATGACTACGTGGAGGTGTCCCCCGGCATGTACCAGGCCAGCGGCAAGGTGGTGTACGAGGACGACGGTGACCCCACTCTGGACACCAACACCGCCCTGCACGGGCACATTTCGGTGTGCCCCGTCACCATCATTAAGACCGACCACCGTGCATTTGACACACTCAAGGGGGTTACGGAATGAAAAAGAGATTACTTAGCCTACTGCTGATACTGGTGGTGCTGCTGGCGGCCTGTGCCGCCCCGCAGGAGCCCAATGAGGACGCGCCGGTCACCGATTCGGCGGGGAATACCTTAGTCACCGACGCCGAGGGCAGCACGGTGGTTTCCAATACCACCACGGGCAAGGGCTCCGGCAGCGGCTCCACCACCGGCGGCAAGAATACCACCGCCGACAGCAAGCCGTCCACCCAGACGCTGCCCGGCATCACCACCGCCAAGCCCTCCTCCTGCAAGCATGCGGACAAGGACGACAACGGCAAATGCGACAAGTGCAAAAAGAGCGTGCTGGTGACGGTGGATTTTTACAACATCAACGACCTGCACGGCAAGATCGCGGACGGCGATAACCACCCGGGCGTGGACGAACTGTCCACCTATCTCAAGCAGATGCGCAAGAGCGACGATTACGCCCTGTTCCTGTCCACCGGCGATATGTGGCAGGGCAGCTCGGAGTCCAACCTGACCTCCGGCAAGCTGACCACCGACTGGATGAATCAGATGGGCTTCTCTGCTATGGCGCTGGGCAACCACGAGTACGACTGGGGAACGAAACCCATCCGCGAGAACAGCGACTTTGCCAAGTTCCCCATTCTGGCCATCAACGTATACGACCGCGCCACCGATAAGCGGGTGTCCTATTGCGAGGCCTCCACGGTGGTGGATCTGGGCGCCGTGCAGGTGGGCATCATCGGCGCCATCGGCGACTGCTATTCCTCCATCGCCCCCGACAAGTGCGAGGACGTGTATTTTAAGGTGGGCTATGAGCTGACCGATCTGGTACAGGAGGAGGCGAAACGCCTGCGGGACAGCGGCGTGGACTACGTCGTGTATCTGCTGCACGACGGCTACGGTCAGAGCCGCTCGGACAGCGCCGTTTCGGTCACCGACAGTCAGATCGCCTCCTATTACAACACCGAGTTGTCCGAGGGATCTGTGGATCTGGTATTTGAGGGTCACACCCACCAGAAATACATCCTCAAGGACAGCAAGGGTGTGTATCACCTGCAGCACCGCGGCGATAACCAGGGCGGCATCTCCCACGTGGAGGTGACCATTAACTCGGTCACCGGCACCGATACGGTGAATACCGCCCAGCTGATCTCCCACTCCCGCTACGCCTCGCTGAGCGACGATGCGGTGGTGGAGAAGCTGCTGGATAAGTACGAGGATCAGATCGGCAGTGCCGATAAGGTGCTGGGGCGCAACGCCTATTACCGCGGCTATGAGGACATCGCCCAGCTGGCGGCGGATATGTACTATCAGGCGGGCATCGAGCGGTGGGGCAAGCAGTACGACATCGCCCTGGGCGGCGGCTTTATGTCGGTGCGCTCGCCGTATAAGCTGTATGCCGGCGACGTCACCTACGGTGATCTGATGGCGCTGTTACCCTTTGACAACCAGATCGTGCTGTGCTCGGTCAGAGGACGGGATCTGAAGAGCAAGTTCTTCTTCACCAACAACGACCGTTATTATATTTCCTACGGCGCCTACGGTGAAAATCTGAAAAACAGCATTCAGGATAATGCCATCTATTACATCGTCACCGATACCTATACCTCCCAGTATAGGTACAACAATCTCACCGAGATCGCACGGTACGATGAAACCACCTTCGCCCGCGATCTGTTAGCGGATCACATCAAAGAGGGCGGCTTGGAATAAGAAAGAAACCCTCGGCTAGGGGTTGTATCCGTAAGGATAGAATTGCGAAGCAATAGATCGCGAATTACAATTCTCAAAAATTTAATATATTCTCTGTGAGGCAGTGAAAAAGGAAGCACGAAATTTTCGTGCTTCCTTTTAATTTTGTCTTATTCCGTTACAAGCAGGGAAAATGTACGGCACATTTTCCAATCTTTAGGAGAACCCAAAACCCTTTTCTAAACAAATATCATCTATTCGATAAATTGGAATTTATCGTTATAACTCAATATTGATTTCGTACTTATCGTCAATGAGTATATAGTTCACATTATGCCTCTGTGCGAGGGCTAATATTTCTGCATTATCTGCCAACACGCTCTCAATGGTACACCATTCATCATCCAAACGATTTTCGATGACATTTGCATATTTCTTTATGTCAGCAAAATGATTTTTAATATATTTCTCAGTCATTACAAGACAATAATATTTAATGTTTTTGAGATATTCAGCGACAAAGTCCTTCTGCCAATCGAATGGAATATAGCCACCTTCGACAATTAAGTTCTGGTTATTCTCAATAGCCGTTTTTATCATTTCACGAACGATCGGCCACAAGTATTCGGTTAGTTCATTATCATCCATAGGGGTAAGTTCTGTGTTGCCGCTACGAATTAAACCCATTTTCAGATGGTCTATTGAAAGATAGGGGTATTTATATTTTTCAAGCAGTTTTTGAGCAAGTGCAGTTTTGCCTGTATGCGATGCTCCTGTAATTAAAATAATCATTATCTCACCTACAAATTCTTATTTATCGGTTAGTTGTATTATAGCACAACTTGACTAACAAAGAAAGAGAATATTTAAAACACCCGTAGTGTTCTAAAAAACTACGGGTGTTTTCGCATCTTGTTGTACTGTCCTACGACTCCTATGCCGAGGGTTTCTTATTGCCCGCACACAAAAGGCCCCCGAGGATGCTCCTCGGGGGCCTATGTTATTCAGGGGAGAATAGAGAGATTAGACTTCGGGGTTAATGCCCTTCTTTTTCTTCAGCAGAATCAGAATCAGGGCCGTGCCGCCGGCCAGTACGATGAACAGCATACTGCCACCCACAATAATCAGCGGGGCAGCATCACGCTTGTCAGCGTTAGCGGGCTGGTCGTTGGTGCCGGCGTTGCCGTCGTTCTCGCTACCGGGCAGGTCGGGGATCTCCACGGGGGCATCGTCCACGACGGTGTCATCCTCGACGGTGCCGTCGGTGGCGGTATTATCCTCGGTGTAGCTGTCGCCGTAGCCGTCGTTGTAGCTATCGTTGTAGCTGTCGTCGCCGGTGTTGTTGTCGGCGGCGTTGTCGTCCTCGTTGGAGTTGTCCTCAGAGGGCTTATCCTGGGAATCGTCATCCTCGTCCTTATCGGGAACATCGGGATTTTCGGGGTTCTCGGGATTCTCAGGATTCTCGGGATTCTCGGGGGTCTCGCCGCCGATGATCTCGATGAGCCAAGCGTTCTTCATCTGAGCAGAGCCGTTATACTGACCGACGATGCCATACAGCTTCACGGTGTTGCCCACCACAGGCTTCTCCTCCATGGCGTCAAAACGGGTAGAGCCGTCAGCGCTGTAGGTGCCGTAGATGTACAGCTCGTTGCCGGCGTCGTCCACGATGTACATATTACCGTACATATCGCTTGCGATCTCCTTAACGGTGCCGACCACGTAGTACTTGTTGGTGGTGAAGATGTTGTGCAGCTTGGACAGACCCAGCTCGTTGGCCTCGGGGATGGTCAGCTCGGTGCCATCGGCGGGATCCTCATTGGCAGGACCATCACCGGTGGTGTGGGAGGTGATCCAGCCGTTCTTCATCTGAGCCTCGTTGCCGTTATAGGTACCGATGATACCGTACACGGTGATGGTGTCGCCAACCTTGGGCTGGGGATCCAGAGCATCAAAGCGGACGGTGCCGTCGGCGTTGTACAGGCCGTAGATGTACAGCATATTGTTGTTCTCGTCGGCGATGTACACGTTGCCGTAGGTGGTGTTGTTGATGCCCACGATCTTACCGGTGACGTAGTATTTGCCCTCGGTGTAGGTGTTGGCGTCCTTGGACAGACCCAGCTCGTTGGCCTGAGGGATGGTCAGCTCGGTGTCGGGCTCGGGATCGTTGTTGGGATTGTCGGGGTTATCGGGGTTGTCGGGGGTAGAACCGCCCGCAACCTCATACAGCTTGCAGTAGAAGCCCTCGTAGGACTGCTTCACGGGACCAACAGTGGTGTAGGTCTTATCGTTGCGGGTACCGAACCAGTAGGCCTCGTCGTTGACGATGGCGATGATGGTCTGGGCGTCCGCATCGTAGGTGTAGACGGTAGAGGGGGCAGCCTCATAGGCACCGTTCACGTGGGTGCCGCTGACCACCATATTGATGTACTGCTTGGCACCGGAGGCGTCCTGAGTGTAGAAGTAGTAGCCGCCGGTGGTCGCCTCCAGATATACGTCGATGGCGGCGTTC
>JAZQKF010000027.1:0-3916 GCA_045542015.1 Acutalibacteraceae bacterium | reverse complement strand
AGACAAGCAATAATTTGAGCGGCCGGTTACCGTGGGTAAACGGCCGTTTTTTGAGGGTATGAGTATGGCACGCTTGGCAGTACAACAACTGAATAAGTACTTTGGCGAGCGGGCGCTGTTCACCGACCTGTCCTTTGAGATCGGCGATCGTGAGCGGATCGGTCTGGTGGGGGATAACGGCTGCGGAAAGTCCACTCTCCTGCGCATATTGATGGGGGAGGACAGCGACTACGGCGGCACGGTGGTGAAATACCGCGACACCGCCATCGGCTATATGGAGCAGCACACCTGCCGCGATCCTCAGCGCACCCTGTGGGACGAGGTGCAGAGCGTGTTCGCCTCCGTGATGGCGGTGGAGCAGGAGCTGGCGCAGGTGAATATCACTCTGGCGCAGGGCAATCCCACCCCCGACCTGCTGGAGCGTCAGCATCGGCTGCGGGAGCAGTTTGAGGATATGGGCGGTCTGTATTATAAGAGCCGTGTCCGCGCCACCCTGCTGGGACTGGGCTTTCCCGAGAGCGCCTTTACCACCCCTGTGGGGGTGCTGTCCGGCGGACAGCGGAGCAAGGCGGCGATGGGTCGCCTGCTTCTGGCACAGACCAACCTGCTGCTGCTGGACGAGCCCACCAACCATCTGGACATCCCCTCGGTGGAGTGGCTGGAGGAGTACCTGCAGGAGTATCACGGCGCGGTGGTGGTCATCTCCCACGACCGTTACTTCTTGGATAAGGTCACCACCCGCACCATCGAGCTGAAGAACGGGCGCATCTACGACACCGCCGGCAACTATTCCTATCATAAGGAAAAGCGGCAGAAGGATCGGGAGATCGAGGTAAAGCATTACAAGACCGCTATGCAGGAGATCCGCCACATTGAGGAGAACATCACCCTGCTCAAGCAGTGGAACCGAGAGAAGAGCATCAAGCAGGCGGAGAGCCGTCAGAAGCGGGTGGATCGCCTGCGGGAGACCCTGGTGGATCCCGAAAAGGACAACGCCACCATAAAATTCACCTTTGACATCAACGCCGTCAGCGGCAACGAGGTGCTGGTGGCGGAGAATCTGTCCAAGTCCTTTGACCGTCCCTTGTTTAGCGGCGCCAACCTTGACCTGCGCCGCGGTGAACGGTTATTTATGTTGGGCCCCAACGGCTGCGGAAAGACCACCCTGCTGAAGATGCTGTCCGGCCGTCTGCCGACCGACAGCGGCTATGTCCGCGTGGGGGCCAAGGTGACCTTTGGCTACTACGACCAGGTGCAGCAGGGCCTGGATGGTCAAAAGACCACCCTGCAGGAACTGTGGGATGCCTATCCCCACAAGACTGAGACGGAACTGCGGTGCGCCCTGGCGGCGTTTCTGTTCCGTGGTGACGAGGTGTTTAAGCCCATCGGCGTGATGTCCGGCGGCGAGCGGGCCCGTCTGCTGCTGCTGAAATTGATGCTGGCGGGGGATAACCTGCTTCTGTTGGACGAGCCCACCAACCATCTGGACATCGCCTCCCGCGAGGCGCTGGAGGATGCCTTGGCGGATTATGAGGGCACCATTCTGGCGGTGTCCCACGACCGCTATTTTATCAATAAGATGGCCACCCGAGTGGTGGCGCTGACCCCCGACGGTCTGACGGCGGTGGGGGGCGATTACGACGCCTACGCCGCCCTGCACCGTCAACCCGCCGCCACCCCTCCCGCACCCCAGGAGAAGCCGGTCAAGGTCAACGATTATAAGCAGCGCAAGGAGCGGGAGAGCACCATCCGCAAGCTGACCACCGCGGTCAACCGCGCAGAGCAGCAGGTGGCGGAGCTGGAGCGGGAGATCGCGGAGTTGACCGCCCGTCTGGAGAGCCCCGACACCGCGGCGGACTACGAATTGCTGACCGCCCTCACCGCCCGGCTGGACGAGAAAAACGACGCCCTGACCGCTCTGCTGGAGCATTGGGAGTCCACCCAGCTGGAATTGGAGCAACTCACCGCACAAAACAGTTGACAACGCCGCTTTAAAGTGCTAAACTATCAATAACCCCAACGCCTGCCTTTCGGGGCAGGCGTTTTTTGTTATCACGAGGAAAGGAGCGAATATAGATGGGTAAACCGCGATGGCGCGACTTCAGTTGCTCTGAAGTCGGTCAAATACGCCGCGGCGTATTGGCGCGTGGCGAAGGAATATTCGCTCGTTATTTTTAATTATTACCTTTTTATATATAGGAGGACATCATTATGATTCTCAACGGCGTTGACTTTGAAACCTATTTTAAACACTATCCCGACGATAAGGGCTATTTCGGTCCCTATGGCGGCGCGTACATCAGCGAGGAGCTGAAGGCGGCGATGGAGGAGATCTCCACCGCCTATTTCACCATCGCCCAGTCCCGCCAGTTTATTGCGGAGCTGCGCCGCATCCGTAAGGAGTTCCAGGGTCGCCCCACCCCGGTCAGCCATCTGGAGCGCCTGTCCAATAAGCTGGGCAACGTCCAGCTGTACGTCAAGCGGGAGGATCTGAACCACACCGGCGCCCACAAGCTCAACCACTGTATGGGCGAGGTGCTGCTGGCCAAGTATATGGGCAAGAAAAAGGTGATCGCCGAGACCGGCGCCGGTCAGCACGGCGTGGCGATGGCCACCGCCGCCGCCTATTTCGGTATGGAGTGCGACATCTATATGGGCTCCGAGGATATTAAGAAGCAGGCTCCCAACGTGGCGCGGATGAAGATCCTGGGCGCCAACGTGGTGGAGGTTACTGAGGGACAGGCGACCCTAAAGGAGGCGGTGGACGCCGCCTTTGCCGCCTACGCCCGAGAGTATAAGGACTGCATCTATTGCATCGGCTCGGTGGTGGGTCCCCATCCCTTCCCCATGATGGTGCGAGATTTTCAGCACGTGGTGGGCGAGGAGGCCCGCGCCCAGTTCCTGGATATGACCGGACATCTGCCGGACGCCATCGTGGCCTGCGTGGGCGGTGGCTCCAATGCCGCCGGCTTCTTCTCCGGCTTCCTCAATGACCCCGTGGACATTTACGGCATTGAGCCGCTGGGTCGCGGTACCGCCCTGGGCGACCACGCCGCCTCCCTGCAGTACGGCTCCGAGGGCGTGATGCACGGCTTTAACAGCATTATGCTGAAGGATGAGAACGGCGACCCCGCCCCTGTGTATTCGGTGGCCAGCGGTCTGGATTATCCTTCCTCCGGTCCGGAGCATGCATTCCTGCACACTCTGGGTCGTGTGAAGTACGACGTTATCAATGATGAGGACACCATTGATGCCTTTTATGAGTTGGCGCGGTTGGAGGGCATCATCCCCGCCATCGAGAGCGCCCACGCCGTGGCCTACGGCATCAAGCTGGCCAAGAAGATGGGCAAGGGATCGGTGCTGATCAACCTGTCCGGTCGTGGCGACAAGGATATGGATTACATCATTGAAACCTACGGAATTCGTTGATTTTTCACACGGCGCCCCTTGTGCAAACAGGGGGCGCCGTCCCATATTAAAATTTAACGAAATTAGTTTAAAAAAATATCAAAAAATCTGTTGACAAAAGTGTCTGTGGGTGGTATGATAGCAAGGCTGTCACGGAAAACTGCGGTTGACGATGATGGCTGAGGACCTTGAAAATTAAACAGTGTAAGACAAGAACGAAAACACACACAATACCCGTTAATTCTTACTCAGAATGAGAAGAATCCGGAAACAAGAAATTGTTTCTAAAAGAGGAGCGACAGCTCCTCGGACGCTAGACGTCAGAATGAGTTACAAACTCAAAACTTGATTAGTACAGCCGAGAGGCTGTGTTAATACCATTTTTGAGAGTTTGATCCTGGCTCAGGACGAACGCTGGCGGCGTGCCTAACACATGCAAGTCGAACGGAGTAATTCGCTGAAATGAAGGTAGCTTGCTACTGAATTTTCTTGAATTACTTAGTGGCGG
>JAZQKF010000026.1:0-46610 GCA_045542015.1 Acutalibacteraceae bacterium | reverse complement strand
CGTTGCCCATATTGATAAATCAAAATGTGTTGAGTGCGGTCAGTGTGCCAAGGTTTGTCCTTATTCCGCTATCGTTAACCGCAAGCGTCCCTGTCAGGTTGCTTGCAAAGTCAAGGCGATCTCTATCAATGAGGATAATGCGGCCGCTATCGACAATAACAAGTGCATCCAGTGCGGTGCTTGTGTATATCAGTGTCCTTTCGGAGCGATCACAGATAAATCGTATATCCTCAATGTGATCGATATGATCAAGAAGAGTGAGGGTAATAGCAAGTATAAGGTATATGCGATGGTGGCACCATCCATCTCCAGCCAGTTTACCTATGCCAAGCTCGGTCAGGTAATCACCGGTCTTAAGGAACTTGGCTTCTTTACCGTAATTGAAGCAGCGCTCGGCGCCGATATGGTAGCTCAGGCAGAATCAAAAGAGCTTGCCGAAAAAGGTTTCCTTACCAGCTCTTGCTGTCCGGCTTTTGTGCAGTATATTAAATCAGCATTTCCTGCTCTTTTGCCGTATGTATCTCACAATCTTTCTCCGATGGCAACATTGGCAAAATACATCAAAGGAACCGATCCCACAGCCAAGGTCGTTTTCATCGGTCCTTGCACTGCGAAAAAGGCAGAAGCACAGCTGGACAGTGTGAAACCCTATATTGATTCGGTTATGACCTTTGAAGAGCTTCAGGCGCTTTATGACAGCCGTGACATAGATATTACAACGCTCGGCGAGGACGTATTGGATAACGCATCTTTCTATGGCCGTATCTTTGCGCGCTCCGGCGGTCTTTCCGATGCTGTGGCACAAGGACTTAAAGAACAGAATATTGAATTTGATCTTAAGTCAATTCCTTGCGACGGTATAGAAGCTTGCAAGGTGGCACTTCTCAGAAAACAAAAGAACGTGCTGGATGCTAACTTTATCGAAGGTATGGCTTGTGTAGGCGGATGTATCGGCGGCGCCGGCTGTCTGACTCACGGTGAAAAGAATAAAGCTCAGGTCGATGAATACGGCAGAGAGGCAATGGAAAAGACGATTACCGATGCCGTATCAATACTAAAATAAATTTAATTCCTGTTATCAAGGTGATTTATATGAAATACAAAATAGAACTTACAACGTTGGAAGATGTGAAGGAATTCAACCAGCTTGTGCAAAAAGCTGAAGGTGATGTGCGTTTAAGCGGAAAAGACGAACATGGCTCAGCTTGGGAACTTTCCGCAAAATCTGCATTATGTGTATTTCTTCTCGGCGGTCACATCCAGCACATCCTCCACGCTGACCAGAACATAGACTGGAATACAATTGTCTGTGAATGCGATGCAAAAGTATATCCTTTAATCAAAAAATTCGTAAAGGATTAATCAATCTGATAATAATTAACGGATCTTTCATTGAACTATGATTTTTTGTGGTATACTGTTCTTAACGGAGGTGAACATTATGAAAAAATATGTATGTGAAGTTTGCGGTTGGGTCTATGACGAAGAGGAAGGTGCACCGGATATGGGTATTGAACCCGGCACTGCGTTCGAAGATCTTCCCGATGATTTTGAATGCCCCCTTTGCGGTGTAGGCAAAGATAACTTCAGCGAAGAATAAGTATAAAAAACACGAGCCACTCTGTATTGCTGCAGGGTGGCTCGTGCCATTATTATTCGATTTCAAGCCGTTTGCTTGCCGGTAAGGTTTCTTCCTTCTTGGGCAAGGTGAGCTTCAGAACACCGTTATCATATTTGGCCTTTATTTCATCCACCTTAACGCCGGAAATGTCATACTGTCTGGAGTAGGAGCCGTAGGAACGCTCCATACGGATGACTTTATCTTTCTTGTCTTTTTCCTCGACCTTAGAATGTCTCTCAGCGTGAACGGTCAGGATGTCGCCATTGATATCAAGGGTAATATCCTTTTTATCAAAGCCGGGGAGATCAGCTTCAAGCAGGTAGTGGTCGCCTTCATCGGTAACGTCGGTTTTGAATTCAGCCAACGAGTTGCTGCCAAAAAAGTTACCGAAGGGATTAGAGAAGAAAGCTTTCTCCAGCTCTTCCATTTCGCGGAAGGGGTTATAAAGGTTTACATGATTGTTGTTTCTACGAGTAAGATCGAACATAACGATACCTCCAAAATGTTTCATAAGTATAGTATGCCGTCCTTTTATGTTTTCATCCGACAAGGTCGGCATTAGTCGGACATGCGGCACAACCCATCGGAAACCATCTCTTTTCTATTGTATTTTATCTCCGGGCCCTTTATCCCTTTGACATCTTCAGTATGGACCTCAAAATAAGATAATGTGTTACACAATTATGAAAAAACTGTGAATTTTAGCACTCTAATACCGAGAGTGCTAATTCTATCGTTATGTCAAGTTCTTGTTGTGCACATTGTATGAGTATTTGCAAGTTGAATTGTAAATGTTCTACAATTAGGGGTTTACAGATAAGTTGACAGATGTAAATATAAGCGGTATAATTATCCTCAGATTACAATATGTTCGTGTGATGAGGGAAAAGGTATGAAAAATCAAATCGAACAATTAAAGAGAGCAAAGAACGCTGTTATTCTTGCTCATTACTATGCCCCTACAGAGGTGCAGGAAATTGCCGACTATGTCGGGGATTCGTTCTATCTTGCAAAGATTGCAAAGCAATCTGATGCAGATATCATCGTGTTCTGTGGCGTTCAGTTTATGGGGGAGAGTGCGAAGATCCTAAACCCCGACAAGAAGGTGCTGATGCCGGATCTCACCGCAGATTGTCCAATGGCGCATATGGTAGCCGACGGTATCATCGAAGAGATGAGAGCAAAGTACGATGACCTTGCCGTTGTCTGCTATATCAATTCAACCGCGGAGTTAAAATGTAAGAGCGACGTTTGTGTTACATCATCCAACGCTGTGAAAATCGTGAAGGCATTACCAAACAAGAATATTTTCTTTATTCCAGACCAGAATCTCGGAAGTTTTGTTGCCGAGCAGGTTCCGGAAAAGAATATCATTTTGAATAACGGTTGCTGTCCGATCCACGCAAAGATCACATCAAGTCAGGTCTTTGAAGAACGGGAGAAACATCCCAAGGCAGCGGTGCTGACTCATCCCGAGTGTGATGCTTCTGTCATTGAGCTTTCCGATTACATTGGCAGTACCGCAGACATTATTGCATACGCAAAGAAGAGTGATGCGAGTGAATTTATTATATGTACTGAAGATGGTGTGGATTATAAACTGATTACCGATAATCCGGACAAGCGTTTTTACTATCCAAATCCGCATCCGTGTTGTGCTGATATGAAGCTAAATACACTTGCCGCCGTTTTGTCGGTGCTCGAAAAGGAAGACAAAGAGGTAACCGTAAACGAGGATATTCGCCAACCTGCGCTTATACCTCTTGACAGAATGTTGGAGCTTGCGAAGTAATATGAAAACAGACATTTTAGTTGTGGGAAGTGGTGTGGCCGGTCTTTACTGTGCTCTCAATCTTCCCAAAGATAAAAACATAGTCGTTGTAACAAAGAACAAGGCTCGCAGAAGCGACTCCTATCTGGCTCAGGGCGGAATCTGTGTTTTACGAGACGAAAAGGATTATGATGCCTTTTACGAAGACACCATGAAGGCCGGTCACTACGAGAATAATCCGGACTCGGTTCACATTATGATCCATTCATCCAGAGAGGTTATTTCTGACCTTATATCCTTCGGCGTTCGCTTTGAGATGAACGGAAAAGAGTTTACATATACCCGAGAAGGAGCACATAGTAGTCCTCGTATTCTTTTCCACGAAGATGAAACCGGTAAAGAGATAACCTCACATCTTCTTGAAACGGCAAGAAATAGAGAGAATATAACTATCATTGAAAATTATACGATGGTTGATCTCATTTGCGAAAACAATGAGTGCCATGGCATTATCGGTCACGATGAAAACGGCGTTTATTCTGCCATTCAGGCTGACTATACCGTTCTTGCAACAGGTGGAATCGGCGGCGTGTTTGAGCATTCCACCAACTACAAGCACCTTACCGGTGATGCGATTGCTTTGGCGTTGAAATACGGTATCAAGCTGCAGCATATTGATTATATTCAAATTCATCCGACTACTCTTTATACCGAAAATGAAGGCAGAGAGTTTTTGATCTCCGAGTCGGTTCGTGGCGAGGGTGCTATTCTCCTGAATAGCAAAGGAGAGCGCTTTGTCAATGAGCTGTTGCCTCGTGACGTGGTTGCTAATGCCATCTTTACAGAAATGAAAAAAGAGGGGAGTCGGCACGTTTGGCTTTCTATGGCTCCTATTCCTGAAGAAGAAATTAAAACACACTTCCCTAACATTTATCAGCGTTGTCTTGAAGAGGGTTATGATGCAACTAAGGAACCCATTCCGGTTGTTCCGTCACAGCATTACTTTATGGGCGGTATTGATGTTGACCGATACAGTAAAACGTCAATGAATCGTTTGTATGCAGCAGGTGAGACGGCTTGCAACGGTGTGCACGGTAGAAACCGCCTTGCAAGTAATTCGCTTCTCGAAAGCCTTGTGTTTGCAAAAAGAGCAGCAACGCACATTGTAGACAACTATACTCGACTGCAGCATTGTGCTGAGGTTTCGGTCGATGCTTCTCAGTATGAGGGATATGCGGAAAAATATAAGAAAATCGTTTTGGATGCCATTGAAAAGGAGAAAAACAGCCATGAATAATATTTCTATGAAACTTAATGCAGACAATCTTATCCTTCTTGCTTTGCAGGAGGATATTACGAGCGAGGACATTACTACCAACTCGGTTATGAGACAGTATCAGCTTGGTGAGGTGGAGCTGATCTGTAAAGAAGACGGCGTTATTGCCGGCCTTGATGTTTTCAAGAGAGTATTTGAACTTCTTGATGATAAAACCGAAGTAACCTTTACCTGCAAAGACGGTGATGAGGTAAAGAAAGGACAAAAGCTCGGCCTGGTGCGTGGAGATATCCGCGTTCTTCTTTCCGGTGAACGAACAGCGCTGAACTATCTGCAGCGCATGAGCGGTATCGCAACCTATACCCGTAAGATCGCAGATCTGCTCAAGGGCAGCAAAACTAAGCTTCTTGATACCCGTAAGACTACGCCCGGTATGCGCATCTTTGAAAAGTATGCCGTTAAGGTTGGTGGTGGATACAATCACCGTTATAATCTCAGCGACGGTATTCTCTTAAAGGATAACCACATTGGTGCTGCAGGCGGTGTTAAAGAGGCCGTTCTGATGGCTAAGGAATATGCACCGTTCGTTCGAAAGATCGAGGTTGAAGTAGAAAACTTGGATATGCTCAAAGAAGCTCTTGAGGCCGGCGCAGATATTATTATGCTGGATAACATGAGCGTTGAGGATATGAAGGAAGCCGTAAGACTTACCGCCGGCAGAGCCGAAACCGAGTGCAGCGGTAACGTAACAAAGGAAAATGTTGCAAAGCTTGTGGATATTGGTGTAGACTATATATCGAGCGGTGCGCTTACGCACTCTTCTCCGATTTTGGATCTTTCTCTTAAGAATTTACACGCTGTATAAAGGGGTGAATATATGAAGGCAGCCGAAAGAAGAAAAGCAATCGTCAATTTGCTTCTGTCGTCAAATGAAGCAATATCCGGCAGTACTCTTTCCGAGAAATTCGGCGTATCCAGACAGATTATTGTCCAGGACATAACTGTGCTAAAAGGTTCGGGATACGAGATCCTTTCTACACATAATGGATATATTATGCAGCAGACCCCTCTCAAAGAGCGTGTTTTTAAGTTACATCACACGACTGACGAAACCGAAGATGAACTGAATCTGATTGTCGATCTCGGTGGTACCGTAGTTGATGTCTTTGTTTGGCATAAGGTATATGGCAAAATGTCCGCACAGCTTAATATTTTTTCCCGTCTTCATGTCAAGCAGTTTATTGAGGGTGTCAGAACGGGAAAATCCACGGAGCTTATGAATATCACGGGCGGGTATCATTACCATACCGTCCGTGCCGATTCGGAAGAAATTCTTGACAAAATCGGAAAGGCTCTTGAAGAGCGTGGGTATATTGCACCGGAAATATAATAGTATATCTAAAAAGGCGTCACAGAATGAACTGCCCCAATTTGTGCGGACAGTACAACAAAGGCTCTTATGGTAGTTGGAATTATGAAAAATCCCGAAGATTTCATCATGGAAATTTATCTTTTTCTGCGTGTGGTACTAATTATAAGATTGACAATAATAGTGAATTGCCCGTTGAAAATTCGCAAAGTGAAATTGATACAAGCAAATATTTTATACAAACACCCTATTACCAAATATATGAGGAAGATTTGCAGGAACATAAATATAGAATAACAAGTGGTAAAGATATTTTGGTTGAAGATACAAAGTCTGGAACAGCACCGCAAATCGAAGATAAAGGCGAGGGTGTTCTTAAACTTCATTTAGGATTTGAACCGAAGTTCAGCATCCGGGTGTCGCCTCCAGAAAAAGAAAGACAAGTCGAAAGACTTGTCTTTTCTTTTTCAACTAAATCCACCCTTGCGGGTGGGTGAAATATTGCTTCGCAATGTGAAATCCTCACTTCGTTCGGATGAAATCGCTGCGGCGGTGGGTGGATTTAATTTCATCTGCGTAGCAGATTTCATCCAAGCGCCGCTTGGATTTCACCGTGAGCAAAGCGAACGATTTCATTACTCCTTGCCCCTCCGCCGCTTTTATGCTATAATACACTCAAGGCGGTGATGATATGGAAAAATACATCTATATTTTCGTTATAATGTTTGTTGTAGTTGGTATTCCTATCGCTCTTTATATTATTTTTAAGCCTATGTTTCGACAGAATAAATTATTGAATGGTATTGTTAACTACGATACTTTTATGAGAAAATTTGTGTTTCGTATTGAGATTACAAAGGAAGAATTTTATTCACAGCTGAAAATACGCAATATCAATGATGTATTAGAATATTCTTTAAATGAGGATTGTTCAGTCATTACATTTACTATGTATAATATGAAATATTCATATAAAATAATAGTTGATGATTTAAATGAATCAATTATTCTGCGAGTTGAGCAAATACAGATAACCAGTAAGCCAGCTTTTCGTATCAATGAATTTTTTATTAAGAAATTTAATGCAACACCATTGGAATTTGAAAAATATTCATTTTAATATAAAATATTAAAGAAAATCTTCGGTTTTCGCCCAGTTCTTTTTTGGGGAAGTAATAAGTAAGAAGTAATAGTGAAAAAGTGATGGCGGGACACCCACACCCGATTGTAATTTCGCATCAGATGTTATACAATTATCTCTACAAATAAGAATTTAGAGGGTAGTTTCTATGGTGTTATATTCTATTATTATGTTTCTGGTCGCAGCTCTGTTTACGGTACTGGGTATTGCAATTTACAATGGTAAAACGGATTTAATTCACGATTACCACCAAACAAAGGTCACAGACAAATCAGCCTACGGAAAAGCCTTTGGAAAAGCAATGCTTGTTATCGCAGCTGTAGCGCTACTCAGCGGCATTATAGGACTGTTTAAAAATCTGCTTATACTTGCCGTTGCTATACTTATGATAGGCTTGGTGATTGGCATAGTCTGCATTGTTGCTGTACAAAGAAAGTACAATAACGGATTGTTTTAAATTCCAATTTGTTGAACTTCGGTTCTAAAATGAGACGTACTGCCAGAAAAAGAAAGACACAATGAAAATCGTGTCTTTTCTTTTTCAACTATGATTGCCCTTGCGGGCAAGTGATAAGTTGTGAAATGCTTCGCATTGTTATGATGCACTGTCGTGCAGTTTTTTGCGGCAATCATATCATAACTTTTGCGCAGCAAAATCATCACACGCAAAGCGTTCATAACCCTTAACTTATGTATTGCCCCTCCGCCGATTTTATGCTATAATACACTTAGGGCGGTGATGATTATGAAAAGAATTAGCGAAGGTCAATTTGAAATCCGCACCACAAAGGCAGATGCAATCGATAAGTTTATGCAAATGCAAGGTGTTTGTCGGGAAGAATTAAGCAGTGAAAATCTCATAGAGTTTTATTGCTCTAAAAAAGGCAAAATTGCTATCACTAACCCGCCGAAAAAACATATTGAACACACAAACTCTACCAATCTTTATGCAGAGATTATAGAACAAGATGGTAAAACATATATCACATATTATACTGTGTATAGTCATTTTAATAACGTTTTGAAAATTATATCTCTTACAATGTTAATTGTAATGGCTATCCTCGCTATTTTATTGGCTGTTTCCAATGTAGACAAAACAGTTTCTCCTATTGTTTTAGTTTTCTGTTTACTATTTTTTGTTTTTCAATTATTTAATAGCGCAAAAGAACAAAAAAATTCCCCAAAAGATTCCGAAATCATGATAAAAGAACTTCAAAAAAGAGTTGAAGCAGTAAATTTATGGGATAAATAAGGAAATTCTTAGTTTTTAGGCAAATTTCATTCGTGTCATTAAGTTCAAAACTCCAAAAAGGAAACCTCCGCAGTATGCGGAGGTTTTTCTTTTTGGCTAAGAAGACCTCGGATTTTCATACCGGCAAGACGATGCCATAAATTTTTACATAACCGTTACATATACTTATTGAATTTTTAGCGCGCATATAGTACAATAGAATAAATCCAACCGAAAGGAGATACCACTATGAATGAGAAAGTACACGCATTATTAAACCAGCAGATCAATAAGGAGCTGTATTCCGCCTATCTGTATCTGGATTTCTCCAATTATTTTGAGGATGCCGGTCTGGACGGCTTTGCCAACTGGTATATGATTCAGGCGCAGGAGGAGCGGGACCACGCCATGCTGTTCTATCAGTACCTGCAGAACGAGAGCCAAAAGGTGACCCTGGAGGCCATCGCTAAGCCCGATAAGGTGCTGACCAGCCATATGGACGTGCTCAAGGCGGGTCTGGAGCACGAGCAGTACGTGACCTCGCTGATCAACGACATCTATGCCGCCGCCTACGAGGTCAAGGATTTCCGCACCATGCAGTTCCTGGATTGGTTTGTCAAGGAGCAGGGCGAGGAGGAGACCAACGCCAACGATATGATCACCAAGATGGAGCTGTTCGGCTCCGATCCCCGCAGCTTGTATTTGCTCAATCAGGAGCTGGGCGCCCGCGTCTATTCCGCCCCCTCGCTGGTGCTGTAACGCATTAAGACGCATACACAAACAAAACCCTCCGCATTTTGCGGAGGGTTTTTCTTGATTGCCCTTGCTATTTGTGGGCGGCGGTGCTATAATCAATGTAATATTACCACGGATTAGGAGGGAACGGAATGGGCTTACAACTGCAGGAATTATACCCCCGCGTGGTGTCGGCTCACGGCCGTCACACGCTGCACATTTCCTTGTGTGGCGAACGGGGGGAGAGTGTCCCCCAAATCAAGTTGATTCCTATGGAAATCTACGATATATCCCACGCTCCCGACTACTGGTCTCATCATGCCGACCGCTATGAGTGGGTGGATTTGACCCCCTGCGGTGACGGTCACTATACCGCCGATCTTGCTTTTGGCTCAGAGCAGCGCTACGCGGTCAAATTGCGGCTGGGGGAGGAGTGCTTCTACTCCGGCTACCTCTATGCTGTAGAGGAGGATCTGACCCCCCTGCGCCCCTTTAAGGGGGACACCCACGTCCACACCAACCGCTCGGACGGAAAGGACGAGCCCTTTGCCGCGGCCTGCGCCTATCGTGCCGCCGGCTACGACTTTGTGGCGATCACCGACCACGGGCGATACGCCCCCTCGGTGGAGCTGGCGGCGGAGCTTAATCCTCTCGCCGACCGCTTCTACGTGATGCCCGGCGAGGAGGTACACCCCAAGGGGGGCAGCTACTTCCACATCGTCAGTCTGGGTGCGTCTCATTCGATCACCGAGGTGTTCGAGCGGCACCCCGAGCAGGCGCAGAACGCCATCGAGGAGATCCTGTCCACCCGCGACCTGTCGGGTCTGCCCGATCCCCGTGCGGCGGCTTATCGCATCTATATTGCCTCGCAGATTCGCTCTGCCGGCGGTGTGGCGGTGCTGACCCACCCGTTCTGGGAGGCCGACGGCGAGTACAATATGCAGCCCGCTGAGTGCGTCTATCATATGCGCCACAGCGATTTCGATACACTGGAGATATTGGGCGGCAACGACGACACCGGCAACGGCAACAACCTGCTGGAGATGCTGTGGCATCAGGAGCGGGCACAGGGCATCACCATCCCTGTGGTGGGCTCCTCTGACTGTCACACGGTGAACGTGTGGAGCGATTACGACCACTTTAACCAGCAGTTTACGTTGGTGTTCGCCACCGATCGCACCGATCTGCTGACCGCCATACGGGAGGGTCGCACGGTGGCGGTGGATCGCCGCAGCGATAAGCATTTTCGTTGTGTGGGCGATTACCGATTGGCGAAATACGCCCGCTTTCTGATGGCGGAGTATTACCCCGCTCACGGGGCGCTGTGCGCCGCCCACGCCGCGGCACTGACCGCCCGCGATACCGACGCCCTGGCCGCTACCGAGACGGCCATCGACGCCCACGACGCTAAGTTTTACGGAGTGTGAAATTGATGAAAGAGTTTTTGATCGTTGTAGATATGCAAAAGGATTTTGTGGACGGCGCTTTGGGCACTGCCGAGGCGGTGGCCATTGTACCCGCTGTGTGTGACCGCATCCGCGCCTTTGAGGGCGACATTATCGTCACCTACGACACCCACACCGACAACTATATGGATACCGCCGAGGGCAAGAAATTGCCGGTGTCCCATTGTATTAAGGGCACCGACGGCTGGCAGCTGGATGCCGCCGTGGCGGCGGCGCTGGCGGGTAAAGCTTATCACGCCATTGAAAAGCCCACCTTCGGCTCCACCGACCTGCCGTATTTGCTGGCGGCGATGGCGGGTGAGGAGGACTTCGCCGTCACGCTGATGGGCCTGTGCACCGACATCTGCGTGGTGTCCAACGCCCTGTTGCTGAAGGCGCATTTCCCCGAGCACGCCATCCGCGTGGACGCGGCCTGCTGTGCGGGTGTTACCCCCGCCACCCACGCCGCCGCCCTGACCACTATGAAGACGTGTCAGATAGACGTGGTGTAACGGGGGGTTGAATGATGAAAGCGTATACGGAATTGCCCCGGGGATACCGCGAGATCGATTCCATCGACCTTCAGAAGAATAAAAAGCTGTCGTTGCTGGTGAACGGTGTGGCGCTGTTTATCGTCTTGCTGATGGTGATACCTATGCATTTTGTGGCGCCGATGACCACCCTGTTTGATATGAGTCAGGGATACGGTGCTTATTTTCTGCGTTTCGGCGTGTTGATGGCGGCCATCGTAGTGTATATGGTGTTGCACGAGTTGGTGCACGGCATCACGATGAAAATGTGCGGCACCAAAAAGATAAAGTACGGCTTTACCGGTGTGTACGCCTTTGCGGGCAGCAACGATTATTACGATAAACGGAGTTATATCGTCATCGCCTTGGCGCCCATCGTTGTGTGGGGTGTGGTGCTGTTGGTTCTCAATCTGCTGGTGCCCGTACAATGGTTTTGGATCGTCTATTGGGTTCAGGTATCCAACATATCCGGTGCCGCCGGTGATTTGTACGTCACCTATCGGTTTTCACGCCTGCCGCAGGATATACTGGTGCAGGATTACGGCGTGGGAATGACGGTGTATTCTGCAGAAGCGGGAGGGGAGCATGAATGAGAAAGCGCATCCTATTCCAGGGCGACTCCATCACCGACGCGGGACGCAACCGCGAGGATTTTTACTCCCTGGGCTACGGCTATCCGCTGCTGGCGTCCGCATTTCTGGGGGCGGATAACCCCAACGCCTACGAATTTGTCAACCGTGGTGTGGGCGGCGATCTGCTGGCAAATATGGTGGATCGTCTGCAGGAGGATTTTTTGGATCTGAAGCCCGACTACGCCAGCATCTTTATCGGTACCAACGACGCCTGGAATGACCTGGATAACGGGCGCCCCATTCGGACCGAGGCCTTTGAGGCTATGTATGCAGAGACGCTGGATCGCATCCTCGCCGCCTGCCCGGGCGTGCGGCTGATGCTGCTGTCCCCCTACGTGATGGAAGGGCACTTTTCGCAGAATACCCCCGAGCAACCCACCCGCTATGCCGATTTCCGCGCCCACGTGCGATCCCGCATCGACGTGGTACGCCGTCTGGCCGAGGCGTACGACCTGCCTTTTGTGGATATGCAGGCGGTGTTTGACGACGCCTCCCGACAGGCGCCTGCCGCCCATTGGACCGGTGACGGTCTGCATCCCACCCCGGCGGGTCACGAGCTGATTAAGCGGGCGTGGCTACAGGCTTTTGAAAGTATGAAGGAGTGCTGAATATGAGTAAAGTTATCCTGTTCCAGGGCGATTCCATCACCGACGCCGGTCGTGACCGCGACAACCCCCGATGCCTGGGTATGGGCTATCCCTGCCGTGTGGCGGGGGAGCTGGGTGTGGATTTCCCCAACGAGTATGAATTCATTAACAAGGGCATCAGCGGCAACCGCATCGTGGACGTATACGCCCGCATTAAGTGGGATTTCATCAACCTAAAGCCGGATTATGCCAGCATCTTTGTCGGTGTCAACGACGCCTGGCACGAGATCGAGTGGCAGAATGGTGTGGAGGACGACAAGTTCGAGAAGATCTACGGCATGATGATCGACGAGGTGCAGGCCGCCTGCCCGGGCATCAAGCTGATGCTGATCGCCCCTTACGTGCTGGAGCACTGGGCCACCAAGGCTACCGAGGAACAGCCCGACCGTTGGCAGCGGTTTAAGACTGACGTGGCGGCCAAGGCCGCGGTGGTCAAGAAGGTGGCGGAGAAATACAACCTGCCGCTCATTGAGCTGCAGCCCATCTTCGACGCCGCCTGTGAAACGGCTCCCATCGACCATTGGACCCCCGACGGTGTCCATCCCTCGCCGGCAGGTCACGAGCTGATCAAGCGGGCGTGGCTGGAAACCTTTGAACAGATGAAATAACAAAAGCCGCTATCCGTGAGGATAGCGGCTTTTTTGTCCGTTTATCAGATGCCGGCCAAGGCGAATATCATCGCAAAGAGGAAAATATACAGACCCCAGAAGACGGTCATGGCGATGCCGGTGTACTTGCCCACCATAGCCATAATGCGGGCGGCCATATACTTGCCGCCGCCGAACATACCGTAGGGGGTGGCGATGTCGCGGGCCTGATTGACCAGCTCCAGCGCCTTACTGCCCATCACAATGGCGATGATGGAGGCCACGGGGAAAGCGGACATAATGACCGAGGCCAGCGCCTTGCCGAAGGCCTGGTCGGCCAGACCGTGCACCACCTGCTCAACGGTGGGGGCGGACGGTGCGGGGGGCGCGTATACGGGAGCCACAGGCTGGGTATACACGGGAGCCGCAGGCTGGGTATACACAGGGGCGTCGGGCGCGGTCGGCTCGACAGGGGGTTGATACTGATAGTTCTCTTCCATAGATAATACCTCCTTAAATGATAGCGGATATGTAGGGCCACAGCCACTGCAGGAATTGGGTGAGCCAGTAGACGGCGGTGGTGACACCCACCAGAGCGCCTACTTTACTGAGGATGCGGGCGGTCATATACTTGCCGCCGCCCCGGAGCCCGTTGGGCTCGGCAATATCGCGGGCGCGGTTGACCGTGCGCAGGGCGTTATCCCCCAGGATGACAGACGCCGCCGCAATAACGGGTAGCACGGCGATGCCCACGTTCTCGAGGGCGGGGAGCGTTATATTGTACCGCCGGATGAGCAGCGTCGCCACCGTGGGGAGCGAGGCGATGATGGCCGCCGCCAGCGCCACGGGGAACGCCTGCTCGGACAGCCGGTCCACCACCTGCCGCGCCGTGACGGGCGGCTGAGGTTCAGCGCCACACACCTGTGCGGTGTTGCAGGTCACGCTCTGTGCCTGCGTCGCGGGGAAGTGGCGGTTGACAAAGGCGGTGATGGAGGAGTCGTACAGCTCGGTGTCGGTGATGCGCAGCAGCGAGTGTCCGCCCTCCTCAAACAGCACCAGCTGCTTATGGGGACTGGGGCACTTCTGATACAGCTTAATGGCGTTATCCACGGTGGAATAGGGGTCCAGATTGCTGTGCAGCATCAGCAGCGGCTTGTTCATCTTGTGAATGCAGTCGATGGGACCGAAATTCATATCGTAGCCGCAGGCACGCCGCATCCACAGGTTGATAAACCACATCACGGGCCAGATGTTTTTCTTGCGCTCGATGAGGTGGTTTTTCATAGAAACGCTGAAGCGGAAGAACATACCCTCCGCCACCAGACCCGCGATATAGTCGGGGCAGTGGTCGTCGGTGATGGCCAGCATACCGGCGGCGGCACCGATGCAGATGCCGTGGAACAGCACCTGACGGTTGCCCAATTCGTCGTGGAGGAAGCGGGCCCATTCCAGGTCGTCCTTGCTCTCCTCGTGACCCAGCGTCAGGTACTTGCCGTCGCTGTGTCCATGGGCACGGGGGTCGGCCACCAGCACGTTATACCCCGCCTTGGCATAGGGGATGGCGAAGTAGTAGCCGTACCGTAGGGTATCGGTGCGACCGGACAGGATAAACACCGCCCGATCGTAGCCGAAGTCAAAGTATTCACCGTATAGGTTAATGCCGTCCCGCTGGATGTGCACGTCCCATTTGCGGTCGCTGTGCTGCTGCATCCACTCCATACCGATGCGGTCCATCTCCACCTGCGGACCCTCCAGCTCGGGGTTTTCGCGGCTGAATTGCTCCTTACTGTGCCGCATCAGGGTGTGATAATGCACCCGATGGGCGGCAAAGCCGATGGCGAAGAAATAGAAGGAGATATTCAGCAGCACAAAATTGGCAATAACCAGAAAAATGATTTCATTGGTTGTCACGTCGGTTACCTCTTTTTGTCCTGTTGTATGCGGCGGTCCAGCTCGGCCCGCAGCTCCAGCACCTTGTTATAGATGATGTCGTTGATGCGCTCGATGTCCGCGCGGGTGGCCTTATCGCCGTCGAAATACTGCGTAATGTCGATGGGGTCGCCCACCAACACGTGCAGCCGCTTAAACAGACCGTAGTTGCCGTCGGATACCATCGGCAGCAGGGGAGCACCGCCCCGCAGAGCGATGGCCAGATAGCTGGGGTAGAAGGGGTGTATCTGTCCGTCGGGGGTGTTGTGCCCCTCGGGGAAAATCATCACCAGATGTCCTTTTTTCAGTTCTCTGGCCGCCTCGATGATGAAGCGGGGGCTCTGGGTGGCGCGGTTGCATTCGATACCGCCCCAGAACCGCATTCCGAACCGCAGCAGGGGATGGCAAAAGGCGTTCTCCGCCGCTACCACGTACAGCTTGCGGGGGAAGAATGCCAGCACGCTCCAAATGAAATCCAAGGGATTGTAGTGGTTGGCGATGACCAGCGCCGCCCCCTTATGCTGACGGGTCTTGGCGTTTTCGCTCTCGTAGTAGGTCTTGCGCTTAAAAAACAGCCATTGGACGGGCAGACCGGTGATCACACCGACCCACCGTCCGATCTCAAAAAACCAGTTCATTCGTTACCCTCACCGACGGAGACCGCTTCTTCGCTCTCCTTATGTATTTTACCGATGTCGGTAATGGACTTGGGCAGGACGAAGGACAGGGCAAAGGCGGCGACGCAGACCATCGCCACGATAATCGTGGTCAGGTTGACCAGGCCGTTGGTCTTCAGCAGGGTGAGGATCACCGAGCCGGCGATGGCCGCCGCGGCGGCCTCAAACAGACCCTGGATGGCGTAGTACATAGAGGAGGCGGACTCGTTCTCGCCGGCGCGCAGGGCGGCGCGGGTGGAGGGGATCAGATAGGTCACCGAGAAGAAGGCGCCGATGGCGAAGGACACGATGACGCTGCAGCCGATGGCGAACACGGTGATGAGGGATTTGGGGATCACGTATACCAGACCCATCAGACCCATACCCAGAGCAAAGATCAGCAGGATCATCCGATAGGCGGTGCCCAGACCCTTTTTCTTCATCACGCGGTTATACAGCATAATGGTCAGCGGCACGGGGGCAAAGCTGGGTGCCATCACCAGCGTCATATTCAGACCGGTGTTGGAGAAATACTCGTTGATACCGGTGAGGAACAGCTGCAGACCGATGTTGGTCACCGCCAGCACGCACAGCCACAGAATATAGGGCTTGTCGCGGAAGGTGAAGCCGATGGACTTGATAACGGTGGGGCGCTCGGCCTTGTTCTCAATCCGCTTTGCCTGGATAATCTCTTCCTTAGTGTACTTTTTCTCCTTCAGCATAAAGAAGGGGATGACCATGGTCAGCGCCAGGGGCAGGAACATCAGCGCCACGACGCGGATGCTCATACCTATGTTGACGAATACCGGCACCAGCGCGAAGCTCATGGACATATACACCACGTCGCAGATGGACTTGGTGTTGGACAGCAGCACCAGATCCTGCTCGTTCTCTGCGATTTCGGCAAAGGTGGCGTAGTAGGTCAGCATGGTCAGGGTGTAGGTGCCGTAGAAGACGCCCAGCAGCAGGGCAAACCAGACGGTGTTCAGCAGGGTGGCGGAGCCGTCCAGCGGCACCAGAAACAGCAGATAGGCGATGATCATCGGGATAAAGCCGATGAGCAACGCGGGCTTACGGCGACCGAAGCGGGTGCGCAGATTATCGGTGAAGTGGGAGAAGGGCAGGTCGATGAGACCGTCGATCACCTTGGCGATGGCGGCCAGCACCATCCACAGGGCGGGGATGACCAGGTCCCTGTGGGAATAGGTCCACAGACCGATATCTTCGGGGGCCCAGGTGTCCACGCCCACGATGAGGGCGCTGCACAAATAGGAGCCCACGATCATATTCAGCATATTGACGCCCAGACCGGAGCAGGCGTACAGAATCAGTTTCCCCTTACCTTTCAGTTTGTTCATTGATGTTCCTCCTCTGGATTTCTATTCCGCAATTATTCAAACGACAGTACCATTTCGCTGGACAGCTTCTCCACCGGCACGGTGAAGATCTCCACGCAGATACCCAGCGATTCAATGCCGCGGAGGATGTCCTCCAGCAGACCGTGGGGGAGAGAGCGCCTGTGGAACAGGGTGATGATCTCCTTTTCCTGTTGCACCAGCGTCTGCTCCACGGTGCGTATGACGGTTTCCTCCAGCGATTTTCCGATGAGCAGCAGCTCCTTGCCGGAGAAGGAGTAGTACTCGTTCTGATAGATATTTTGGTCGCGGTATTGGATGGGGTTTTTGCGCTGTGCCACCGATACCACGTACAGGTTATTAATAATGGACGTGATCTGATCCGCCACCTGTTCGGCATCCGACTCGGTAAAGTCGATGAGCGGCAGGGCGGCATAGCACTCCGCCAGCCCGCGGCTGTTGATGACGGTTACCTTAGCTTTGTTGTACAGCTTTTTAGCCTGCAGGGCGGCCATGACCGCGTCGGAGCTGTTGGGGAATACCAGTATGCAGTCCTTGTTCAGCTTGTCAAAGGCATCGATGTAATCCTTGGTGGATACGCCCTCCTCGTTGTAGATGGACAGGTCGGCACCCATATGGATCAGCAGCTTCTGAATCTCCGCATCGTGGGCGACCGCCACCACTCCAAAGGCGCTGTCGGTCTTCTCCCGGGAGAGCAGAAATTTCTTATTCAGCTCGGTGTGCTGGACGGTCATATTCTCCACCTTGAGGGTGAGGAATTCGCCGTAGCGGTGGCACAGAGCAAACACCTGCTCGGGGGCTTTGGTATGTATGTGCACCCGCACCTTATCCCCCTGGGCGGAGATGACCAGCGAGTCACCCAGCGCCTGCAGCTGCTCCTTGAACACGGCGGGGTCGAAGTCCTCGTAGCCGTTGAGCAGCTGCACCAACAGCTCGGTGCAATAGCCGAATTCGAAACGACTGTCGCGGTCAAAGGCGTCGTAGTCCACCGTGGCGGTCTGTTCGCCCTCGGATACGGCGGATTCGGGTTCTTCACCCACCAGATACATCCGCATACCCTCAAAGAGATACACGATGCCGGCACCGCCGCTGTCCACCACACCGGACTCCCGCAGCACGGGCAGCAGGTCGGGTGTGTGCTCCAGCGACACCTTGGCATGCTCCAGCATCAGGGACAGGATCTCCTCGATGCTCTGTCCGGGGTGGAACCGCTCCCGCACGGCGGCGGTGGCCTCCTTGAGCACGGTCAGCATGGTGCCCTCAACGGGGGTGGCTACGGCGGCGTAGGCGCTCTTGACGCCCCGTTCCAGCGCGTTGATGAATACGGCGCCGTCCACGTAGTCGTGGTCGTAGAATTGCTCGCTGAGTCCCTTGAGGAATTGGGATACGATCACGCCGGAGTTGCCGCGGGCCTCAAAGACCACCGCGTGGGCAAACCGGCGGGATATGGCGGGCAGGTCTACCAGCGTCTCACCCACGGACAGCAGTCCCTTGTGGATGGTGGTGACCATATTGGTGCCGGTATCTCCGTCGGGGACGGGGAAGACGTTCAGCTGATTGACCGTCTTACGGTGTTTATTCAGATTTCTTACGGCATAGTCCACCATGTTTTTAAAGGTGATGCCGTCAATCATCTTGGTCATAGTCGTCACCTGATTATTGCAGTGCTTGGATGGCTTCCTTTTCGGCGGTCAGCTCCTCGGAGATGGGGTCGCCGAGGAAATAGACGCCCACCATACCGGGACCGATATTGGTGCCGGAGCCGGAGAAAACGTCGCTGACGAAGATGTGCTTGGGATGGATGCGCTGCGCCAGCAGCTCCTTGAGCTTCATGGCGTAGGCCTCACGGTTGGTATGGGATACGACGATGTACTGATTTTCCACGTCGGTGGCCAGCTTTTCCACGTAGCGGGCGGTGAGATCCAGAGCGGTGTTGATGCCCTTGACCTTGGTCAGCACGGTGACGTAGCCCTCGCGGTTGCAGTCGCCCATGGGCTTCACGCCGGCAAAGTTGCCCATAATGGCCTTGCCCATAGAGATGCGCCCGCGGCGTGCCACCACCACCAGGTCGTCAATGGGACCCATCTGGTGAACGCAGTGCTTGTTCTCCTCCAGCCAGGCGATCACCTGGTCAAAGGATTTGCCCTCGCCCTGCAGCAGGCGGGCGTAGAACACCAGCAGGCCGCCGGCAGCGGACATCCGCAAGGTGTCCAGGCAGTAGATGACGGCGTCGGGGTGCTCGCTGCGCACGCGGTCGGCGGCGCCGCAGGCCACGCTATAGGTGGAGCTGATCTTGGAGGACAGGCTGATGCTGAGCACCTTGTAGCCCTCGTTGACGTATTTGGTGAAGGCCTGGTAGTATTCTTCGGGGCTGGGGGGCGCGGTGCTCACGTCCATGTTTCGTCCGCCCACCGCCGCATAGAATTCCTCGCGGCTGATGTTGGACCAGTCCAGAGGAGTGGTCATATCCGTTCCTTTGAAATTGATGTGACCGGGCAGGTAGGTCTCCAGCCCGCAATAGGTGCGCATTTCCTCCGACAGATCCAGAGCGGAGTCTGCTAAAATGATGTATTTCTCCATACGTTTCTCCTTTGATTACGGTCACGAAAAAATGACCGATATTTTCCATAATACAACATACAGAGACATTATATCATATATACCATAAATAATCAACAAAAAATGACAAATCTCGACCTTCCATTTTTTGCCGCTGACGGGGCGGTGCATTGGGACGGATCGGTTGCTCGACGGATTTTCGTTTTTGAATGAAAATATGTTGAAAATTGGATAAATTTGTGCTATGATAAAATCAACCATAAACAATTTTATGTGATCGGAGGTTTTACTATGAAAACCACTCAAAAACGACTGTTGGCGGTATTGTCCGCGCTGATGCTGTTGGTCAGCGTGCTGGGCAGTCTGATCGTCCTGCCGGTACAGGCGGCGACGGTAGACTACGTCTACAGCGGCAATTACGTCTACAACTGGGGCGAGCGCGAGGAATTGGCCACCTTCCTGTCCCCGATGGCGGAGGATTTTTACGCCGGCAACAGCGTCTCTTACGACGAATTGTCGGTCTTGTCCGGCTCCTCCACCAACAGCAGCGTACCGTACAGTGCGTTGTTTGGCGAATTGCACGAGCTGATGTACGGCAATTTGGACAATCCCACGTCCTATGATGCCACCAAAAGCCTGTTCCAGTACACCGACTGTGAGAACAACGGCGGCTCCATCTCCTCTTTCTATTCCGGCCAGGCCATCGGCCCGTCCTGGGATAGCGGTAACACCTGGAACCGTGAGCATTGCTGGCCAAACAGCAAGAGTAACGGCGGCAGCAACAGCAATACCCAGCGCGAGACCGACATTATGATGCTCCGTCCCGCTTCGGTCAGCGAAAACTCTTCCCGCAGCAACACTGCCTATGGTGAGAGTAGCAATTTCTATGACCCCAATGGATTGGGTCAGAAGGTTCGCGGCGACGTGGCTCGTATCGTGCTGTATGTTTACGTCTGCTGGGGCGGTAGTTCTCAGCACGACGGTGCCCTTGACTATATGTGGGGCTCTTCCGGCGTTATGGAGAGCAAAGAGGTCCTGCTGAAGTGGATGGAAGAGGACCCCGTGGACACGTGGGAACTGGGTCGTAACGACTCCGTTGAGGCCATCACCGGCACCCGTAACGTGTTCGTGGACTATCCCGAATTGGCTTTCCTGCTGTTCAACGAGGACGTGCCTGTGGACTACGATTCTCCCTCCGGAGAGGGCAGCGGTCCCGCCTATACCGTGAGCGCCAGCTCCAACAATACCGCCTACGGCACCGTGTCGGTGAGCGGCAAGACCATCACCGCCACCCCCAAGACCGGTTATGCGGTGGGCGGCTATACCATCCTCAGCGGCAGCGCCACCGTTACTCGCAGCGGCAACGTGTTCACCGTGGCTCCCACCTCGGATGTGTCAGTGCGCATCAACTTTGTGCCGCGCCAGCAGGTGACGATTCAGTTTGCTCAGATGAGCGGCACCGATCCCACGGCGCAGACCGCCTACATCGACGATACCATCACCCTGCCCGCTCACGGCGGTGCCGCACCCGACGGCTACACTTTCCTGGGCTGGGTCGAGGACGAGGTAGAGTCCGCCGAAACCGCTCCCACCTATTATAAGGCGGGTAGCAGCTACACGGTGTCCGCCGCGGCGACCCTGTATGCGCTCTATTCCTACACGGCAGAGGGCGGCAGTGGCAACAGCAACGTGTTCGAACTCTACAGCGGCACCCTCACCGAGGGTGACTACCTGGTGGTGTATGACGCAGATGGCAACGGCGCGCTGAAAGCGGAGGTTAGTAGCGCCAATCGTTTCAACTACGCAGAGGTCACCGTTGAGAACGATCAGATTCAGAGCGACGATGCCTCCCTGATCTGGCATATTGCCCCCAACGGCAACTACTGGACCATCTACAACGATTCCGTCGGAAAGTATGCCGGCGGCACCACCACGAACAACAAGGGCGCTCTGTTGGCGTCGATTACCGACTACGCCCAGTGGACAGTTACCGGCAGCGCCACCTATGAGTTCGTTAATAAGGGTAACAGTCGTTACCTGCGTCGCAACGGCACCTACGGCTTTGCTTGCTATTCCACCTCCACCGGCGGCGCTCTGTCGCTGTACAAGCGGGCTTCCGGCACCGTCTATTACACCACCGCCGCGGCCTGCGACCACGTATACGATAACGCCTGCGACACCACCTGTAACCTGTGCGGTGCCGTTCGCACCGTTCCTCATGATTACGTAGGTTCTGTGACCACCGCCGCCACCTGCGGCACGGACGGTGTAAAGACCTACACCTGCGCGGTGTGCGGCGACAGCTATACTGAGGCCATCCCCGCCACCGGCAACCACAGCTACAGCGGCCAGATCACCACCGATGCCACCTGCGGCACGGACGGTGTCAAGACCTATACCTGCTCGGTCTGCGGCGATAGCTATACCGAGGCCATCCCCGCCACCGGCAACCACAGCTACAGCGGTCAGATCACCACCGCCGCCACCTGCGGCACGGACGGTGTAAAGACCTATACCTGCGCGGTGTGCGGCGACAGCTACACCGAGGCTATCCCCGCCACCGGTGACCATGCTTACGACAACGCCTGTGACGGTGACTGTAACGCGTGCGGCACTACCCGCATCCCCGCCGATCACGTTTACACCGCTGATTGCGATGCGTTCTGTGACGTTTGCGGCGCTGAGCGCAGCACCACTTCCGGCGGTGAGGCGACCATCACCTTTGACGATACGTCCAAGCGTACCGAGTTCTCCACCACCAAACAGGTGTGGGTGGAGAACGGTATCACCGTCACGAACAATAAGAATAATGCTACCAGTAGTGTTGCGGACTATTCCGATCCCATCCGCTTTTACAAGGGCTCCCAGGTGATCGTGGAGTGCGCGGGTATGACCGAGATCGTGTTCACCTGCAGCAGCAGTACCTATGCCACGGCGTTGGGAACCTCCATCGGCGATGCCGCCACCGTCAGCGGTTCGACAGTGACCGTGGCGTTTGAGGCGCCCACGGATTCGCTGGATATTGCCGCGATGTCCGCCCAGGTGCGTGTGAACAGCATCACCGTCACCGTCGCCGGTAATGACGTGGAGCATCAGTACGACGGCGCCTGCGATGCCGACTGTAATGCCTGCGGTGCTGTCCGCGAGGCGGGGGAGCATCTGTACGACGACGAGTATGACGCAGACTGTAACGTGTGCGGAGACGTGCGCCTGATCGAGTACCGCGTCTATTCCGATGAGGTGCTGAACAGCGCCATGGAGATGGGCGACGGCAACGGCGGTCTGGCCTTTAAGTTCGAGGCCTTCGTGTCCGGCGCTACCCGAAGCAGTCAGTATGTCGGAGATTTGACCGGCGCCACCGTCAGCTACCGCGGTGTGGATTGCCCTGTCATCGCCCTGGGTGCCGTGATCAGCAATAAGACCGAGGTTGGCACTTCTTACGCGCTGATGGTGCGCGAAAACACGAACAGTGCGCTGACGGTCATTGACGTGGATGCGTATTATCTGCTGTCCTGCGATGCGGACACCTGTTCCTTTGCGGTGCGCGTCACCAACGTGCCGCCCGCCCATCACAATACACGGATCTACGCCCGTCCCTATTGCGTGCTGGAGTACGAGGGCGAGCAGATCACCCTGTACGATGAGATCTCTTCGGCCACCTATGCCGAGTATTTCGTCGGCTAATACCGTTATGAAAAACCGCCCGTGCGTATAGCGCGGGCGGTTTTGTGCATACTACCCCCGAAAGGGGAGACGATTATGATTGAACAAGATACCATCAAGTTATTGCGGGAGTGCGATGCGGGCATCCGTATGGGGGTGGACTCCATCGACGACGTGCTGGACAGAGTGCAGGATAAGCAGATGAAGGACTGCCTGTCCCGTTGCAAGCGCGCCCACAATGAGCTGGATGCGGAGCTGCAGGAGTTGCTGGAGAAATACGGGGATGATGGTAAATCCCCCAACCCTATGGCCAAGAGTATGTCCTGGATGAAGACCAATATGAAGCTGGCGATGGACGATTCCGATGCCACCGTGGCAGACCTGATGACCGACGGATGCAATATGGGGGTCAAGTCCCTCAGCCGCTATCTCAACCAGTATGCCGCCGCCGATGAAACCTCCAAGGACATCTGCAAGCGGCTTATCAAACTGGAAGAGGACCTGAGCATTCAAATGCGGGATTATTTGTAAGAGCGGATTTCCTATCCGCCCGCCACACAAAAAAAGCCTACCCGTGAGGGTAGGCTCTTTTTCTATCTGAATCAGTTCTCGCTGTAGATGACGGTCACGTCGGGGTGCAGCTGCAGGATGGAGGCAGGCACCTGAGGATCGATGGGGCCGAAGAAAGCCTTTTCTACGATAGCCTTTTTGGCGGCACCGTTGGCGATCAGCAGCACCTTTTTGGCCTGCATGATGGACATCATACCCATGGTGATGGCGGTGGTGGGCACCTCATCCTTGCTGGCGAAGAAACGGGCGTTGGCCTCGATGGTGGACTCGTCCAACGTCACCTGATGGGTGGGACCGGTGAAATAGGCGTCCGGCTCGTTAAAGCCGATGTGGCCGTCCAGACCGATGCCGAGAAGCTGCAGGTCGATGCCGCCCAGTTCCTTGATCATGGCGTCGTACGCCTCGCCCTCGGCGGCCAGATCCTCAGCCAGACCGCTGGGGACAAAGGTCTTGGCCTTGTCGATGTTCACGTGGTTGAACAGATTATCGTTCATGAAATAACGGTAGCTCTGGTCGTTGGAGCCGTCCAAGCCCACGTACTCGTCCAGGTTGACGCTGGTGACGGTGGAGAAGTCGATCTTACCGGCCTTGTTGTCCTCGATCAGACGCTTGTAGGTGCCGACGGGGGAGGAACCGGTGGCCAGACCCAGCACGCAGTTGGGCTTTACCAGAATCTGGGCGGCGATCAGGTCCGCCGCCTTATTGCTCAGTTCTTCATAGGTTTTGACAACGATGTATTTCATTACGCATTTTCCTTTCTCTCAACAACAGTATTGGTGGCTTTGACAATGCAACCGGCGGGATACACACCCCGCAGGGAGGTCAGGGGATAGATGGAGGTGCCCTTGCCGATGACGGTGCCGGGGTTGATAACGCAGCCACAGCCGGCGTCGGCGCCGTCCGCCAGGATGCCGCCGATCTTCCGCAGACCGGTGACGTAGTCCTCGTCGCCGTGGATGACCACCGGCTTGCCGTCGGACTTTAGGTTGGAGCAGATGCTGCCGGCGCCCATATGGGCTTTGTTGCCCAGCACCGAGTCGCCCACGTAGTTGTAGTGGGGCACCTGCACACGGTCCAGCAGGATGCAGTTCTTAAACTCGCTGGAGTTGCCCATCACGCAGCCGCTGCCGGTGATGACGCTGCCGCGGATGTAGGCGCCGGGACGGATCTCGGTGCCGTGACCGATGATGGCGGGTGCCTCGATAGTCACGTAGTCGGCGATCTTCACGTCCTTGCCCACCCACACACCGGGCTTCAGCTCGGTGAACTCCGGCAGACCGGTCTCGATGAGACCGAGGATCCACTCTTTGATCTTGGGCAACATCTCCCAAGGATATTCGCAGGAATCGAACAGTTCTTTCAGATAGGGGACCTGACAGTCGTACAGGTCGGCGGTCTTAACCAACTTATTCAACACAATGACCCCTTTCCACAATCACGTCGGCGATCATAGCGGCGTACTTTTCGCACAATTCGGGGGTTTCCGCCTCCACCATCACGCGGATGACCGGCTCGGTGCCGCTCTGGCGCAGCAGGGTGCGACCGTTGCCGGCAATGAGCTTCTCCGCCTCGGCCTGGGCATCCAGCACAGCCTGATCGTTCATCACAGCCTCTTTGCTCTTGACCCGCAGGTTCTTGAGGTACTGGGGATATAGAGTCACCGGCTCCGCCAGCTTGGACAGGCTCATCTTGCGGTCGCACATCTCCTCCGCGATCATGATGGCGGTGAGGATGCCGTCGCCGGTGGTGGCGTATTTCTTGAGGATGATGTGACCGGACTGCTCGCCGCCCAGGCTAAAGTCGTTCTTTAGCATAGACTCGTACACAAAGCGGTCACCCACGGCGGTCTGATCCACCTCCATACCGGCTCTCTTCAGCGAGGCGAAGAAGCCGCTGTTGGACATAACGGTGGCCACCACGGTGTCCTTATTCAGCATACCGCGGTTTTTCAGGCGCATACCCAGGATATACATCATGGCATCGCCGTCCACCACGTTGCCGTTCTCGTCCACCGCCAGACAGCGGTCGGCGTCGCCGTCAAAGGCAAAGCCAACGTCCAGCTTTTCTCTCTTGACCAGCTCGCACAGCTTCTCCATGTGGGTGGAGCCGCAGCCGTTGTTGCAGTTCAGACCGTCCGGCTCGTCGCCGATGACGACGGTCTGGGCGCCCAGGGCGTCGAAAACTGCTTTGGCGATCATCCAGCTGGCGCCGTTGGCGCAGTCCAGACCGATGCGCAGCTTCTTATAGGAATTGGATGCGATGGAGATGAGGTAGCCCACGTAGCGGTTACGACCGGCCACGTAGTCGATGATGCGACCGATGTGCTCCCGCTTGGCCAGGGGCAGGTCGTCACCGTCCACGCCCAGCGCCTTCAGGTTGCCGTCGATATAGGCCTCAATGTAGGCGGTGGTGACGTCGTCCAGCTTTTCACCGTAGCGGTTGATGACCTTAATGCCGTTGTCGTAGAAGGGGTTGTGGCTGGCGGTGATCATAATGCCGCAATCGAACTCGTCAGTGCGGGTGACGTAGGACACGCTGGGGGTGGTGGTCACGTGCAGCATGTGGGCATCGGCGCCGCTGGCGGTGATGCCCGCCACGATGGAGTATTCCAGCATATAACTGCTACGGCGGGTATCCTTACCGATGACGATGCGGGGACGATAACTCTTATCCTTACAGCCCGACAGGGGAGAGGAGAAGTACCAGCCCAGGAAGCGACCTACCTTGTAGGCCTGCATAGAGGTCAGATTGCAGTTGGCCTCGCCGCGGAAACCGTCGGTGCCGAAATAGCGGAGCTTGGGGGCGGTGCCGGCAGGGGCACGGTCCACCGTCTTGTCGTCGTCCAGCAGAGCGTCGGCGGACACGGAGAACAGCTTGCAGATCTGCATCACTTTATCGATTTGGGGTTGAGCCTGGTCCATTTCCCATTTGGACACGGACTGACGGGATACCGAGAGGTTATCCGCCAGGGCATCCTGGGACATACCGGCGGCGTTGCGCAGCACGGTAATCTTTTCACCAATGGTCATAAATTGCCTCCTAATGTGTTATAGACATTATTGTATGACAGCGTTTGCCGTCCCATACATCATACACCCATTATGCGCAAAAATCAAGAGCAAAATGCACTTTTTGCAACTTTTGGTTGCATAATTTTCGATTTGTTCATAATTTTTGTGAAAAAATGAAAGAAAATTGTTCAAAATAGCAAACTTTACTTTACACACATCGCTGGAGGTGAAAAACCACGATAACCTAGGATAGAGCAAAAGCCTCCCTTGTGTAAAGGGAGGTGGCCGAGCGGCAGCGAGGTCGGAGGGATTGTTAGCCTCCCTCTCGAGGGAGGTGGCATGGCGTTAGCTGTGACGGAGGGAGTATTTCACGCTCCAAGATAAAGCATAAACCGCAAAAACAAAAAGACCGACCATCGAGATCGGTCTTTTTGTGAGGCTCAGAACTCCGGCTTTGGTCAAGATAGGGTTACTGTTCTGTTTTAAGTGTTATGTTTGACCAAAGCCTTGAGTTTCTCCCGTTGGTCGAAACTCTCGAGTTCTCGCCTGTGTCAGCACGCAAAACAAAAACACCACCCAATCGGGTGGTGTTTTTGTTTTGGAGCGGCTGACGAGGCTCGAACTCGCTACCTCCACCTTGGCAAGGTGGCGCTCTACCAGATGAGCTACAGCCGCATATCTCTGCAACGAGGGGTATTATAGCAAACAGTTTGCCACTTGTCAAGAGAAAATCTCGAAAAAAACAAGAAATTTCCCGTCGTTACAGAATAAATTCCTCCGGTCGATACTTCTGCAGTGCCGGCTGACGGAACGGAACCCGCTTGAGAGGGTCGTACTTAAAGCGGCGGCACTTGTGATACATGGGGACGATGCCGCGGCGGTTACACAGCATTACGCGACCGTCGGCGGCGCGGCGGGCGTGGGCGCAATATTCGCAGCAGGGCTGGATGTTGTTGCCGTACAGTTTGCGGCGCATAGACGGTCACCTCCTTTGACTTGTGACCATTATAGCACACCCGTTGTGTAATTTCCAGTCTTTTTTTCGGAAAAACACAACATTGCCAAAAAACACAACAACAGCAGCATCGCCGAGGCGGGTACCGACACGGAATAGAGCAGTGTCTGCGCCGCTTGGGACGAGGTCTGTATCCGCACGGGGAACAGGGCAAACAGCCCCCGGGTGACCGCCGCGCTGAGCAGCCCGTGGCATACCCGCGCTCCGTAAAAGGACGGAGTGAGTATTCGTTCCTGCGGCAGGGCGGCGGCGATCTGTCCGTGGACCGACAGCCCGCCCCAGCTGACCGCCAGGCTCAGCCACAGCGGCGCATGGGGTAGTCCCGCCAGCGCCATACACCCGCAGCTGACCTCCAGCACCGCCGATATAACGGCGGAGAGGGGCGCGCCGCCCCAGCGGGACACACCCATGGCTTCGATGATGGACAGCACCATAGCGGTCAGCGTGACGTATCCGCAGAGGGTCACCAGTGCGCCGCAGGTATCGCCGACCACCTGCGTCAGTGGGCGGCGCGGGCTCGGCGGCGCTGTGGCGGAGGTTTGCTCACTGCGGTGACCGCGCCCTAGCCAAATGCCCATCCCCAGCGATACCGCCGTCTGTGCGGCATACAGCAGTACTCCCGCCCCGCTGCTGCCCATCAGTCCCGCCCCCACCGTGTTGATGATAAAGCCGGGACCCGCCCCGATGCAGAACAGGCTCATCCGACGCAGCTGCTCCTGCCGTATCTGTCCCTGACGATACAACCCCGCCGCCGCCAGCATACCGGCAGGATAGCCCCCCACCAAACTCAATAGGATCACCGGCGCACAGCAGGGGGGCAGACCGAACAGCCGTCCGGCTATCCACGCCGAGGCCTGGCCGGGGCGGCGGCAGAGGGGGGAGTTTGCTAACACACCGCTCAGCAGCATAAAGGGGAACAGGGTGGGGATCACCACCGACCCGCACACCGCCAGACCGCGGCTGATGCCGGTGGACACCGCCTGCGGATATAACAGCAGCACCACCGCCGCCACCAGCAGCACCACCGCCGTGATACCGCCGCTTCGGCGTATGGTTCGTACAAACATCGCGCCACCCCCTCGGCTACATATATGTGACGGCAGGAGCGGGTATGTCGGTATGTTGCGGATGGCGGGCGCATACATTGGTGGTGAATAGGGGGGCGTTGTATGGCACGTATGGGCGACAGCACGTTTTTGATGGAGATTGAGGGGAACGAGCGGGCGATACTGACCGGCTGTCAGGGGATATTGGCGTATACCGAGGACAGGGTCAGCCTGCGCACCGCCTTTGGCGCGGTGACGGTGTATGGGCAGGGGCTTCAGATGGGCTGTATGACGGTGGACGGTGCCACGGTCAGCGGTCGGCTGTTGAGAATCGAATTGGGGTGATGGTGTGGTATCACGGATATTGCGGTGGATATACGGCTGGGTGCGGGTGTCGGCGGAGGGCGGTTACCCCGAGCGGCTGCTGAATGAATTGACCGCCCTCGGCATCGCCGTGTGGGGCGTCCGCTGGCATCGGGAGTATCTGCGCTTTTCCTGCACCGCCGCGGATTACCGCCGCATCCGCCCTGCCGCCCGACACGCTTGCGTGCGGATGCGGATGGTGAAAAAGCGCGGGTTTCCCTTTGTCTGGCATCGCTATCGCCATCGCAAGGGGTTGCTGGTGGGGCTGGTGGTGTATGCGGTGATACTGGCGTGTCTGGCCCCCCGAATATGGGTCATTGAGGTGCAGGGCACCGCCGATACCCCCGTGGAGCAGGTGCGGCAGGTGGCGGCACAGCGGGGGGTACGGCTGGGCGCGCGGATGGCGGACGTGGACATTAAGGATCTGCAGCTGCGGGGGAACGATACCCTGGACAGCGTATCCTTTATCACGGTCAACCCCAGCCATTGCGTAGCGCGCATTCAGGTGACCGAGCGGGAGCCTACTCCGCAGGTGTTGGATCTGTCCCAGCCGTCGGATCTGGTGGCGATGTGCGACGGAAAGATACTGGAGATGGAGGTGCGCAGCGGACAGAAGCTGGTGATGGTGGGGGAGGCGGTCACGGCGGGCACCCGCCTGGTCACCGGACGGGTGGAGAGCGAGCTGGGGGAGAAGCTGTACCGCTCCTATGGGGCGGTTTGGGCGCAGACCAACCGCCGCATCACCGTGTCTGTGCCGCTGAAATACACCCGCTCGATTCCGTCGGGTGAGGCGGTGTGCCGACCCGTTTTCTCGCTTCTTTGCTGGGATTTTCCGCTGTATAGTAAAACACCTTTACAGTCAAAAACCGCCCACCGCCGTACCGAGCGCTTCCTGACCATCGACGGCACCCGCCTGCCCCTTGGGGTGACCACCGATTATTACCTGCCGCTGACCGAAATCACCGCTCTGCGCACCTCGGAGCAGGCGGAGCAATTGGCTCACCGGCGGCTAAAAGAACTGGAGGGGGAGCTGTTTTTGCCGGATGGGTATGAGCGGCAGAGCGTGACCGGACGGGTGCGAGATGGGGCGTACGTGCTCACCGCCACCTATCTCTGCCGCGAGAATATTGCGGTGGAGGTGCCACTGGACGGCGCCCTGCCGTGATAGCGAGGGATAAAAAATTCGCATATTTTTATGCAGTTTGACAAATGACAAACGGATGCGAATGGGTTATAATGAAATAAATATGGGAAGATAGGAAGATTTTATGGTTGAGCATATTGTAGAAGTGGATCGGATGGAGCAGGCGGTGTCCCTGTTCGGCAGCTATGACAGCAACGTCAAGCTGGTGGAGCAGGCCTACGGCGTCAATATTCTCATCCGCGACACCCACATTAAGATAAGCGGCGAACAGCCCAACGTGTCCGACGCGGCCAAGGCGGTCAGCGGTCTGCTGCATCTGATCGACCGCGGCGAGCAGCTGACCGAGCAGAACGTGCGCTACGTGATGACGCTGGTCAACGAAGGTGCCGAGGACACCGTCCGTCAGCTGGGGGGCGACAGCATCTGCGTCACCACCAAGGGCAAGCCTATTAAGCCCAAGACCCTGGGACAAAAGACCTACGTACAGGCCATCGGCAGCAACACCATCACCCTGGGCATCGGTCCCGCAGGAACGGGTAAGACTTATCTGGCGGTGGCGATGGCGGTCAAGGCGTATAAGGCCAAGGAGATCGACCGCATCATCCTGACCCGTCCCGCGGTGGAGGCGGGCGAAAAGCTGGGCTTCCTGCCCGGCGACCTGCAGAGCAAGGTGGACCCGTACCTGCGCCCGTTATACGACGCGCTGTTCGATATGCTGGGGGCAGAGACCACCCATCGCTATCTGGAGCGGGGGGATATTGAGATCGCTCCTCTGGCGTATATGCGCGGTCGCACCCTGGACGACAGCTTTATTATCCTGGACGAGGCACAGAACACCACACCGGAGCAGATGAAGATGTTTCTGACCCGTCTGGGCTTCAATTCCAAGATGGTGGTCACCGGCGACGTCACCCAGATCGACCTGCCGGACGGCAAGTCCAGCGGCCTTAAGCAGGTGATGAAGATCCTGCAGGGCGTGGAGGACGTGGCCATCTGCTCCTTCAGCCAGGCGGATGTGGTCCGTCACCAGCTGGTACAGCGGATCATCGCCGCCTACGAGAAGTTTGACCGTGCCCGTGCCGAGGCGGCCAGGAATCATAAGAAAGACGAGAAAAGAGGCAAACACAATGGATAAGATCAAAGTCAATATTGAGAATAAGCAAAAGGCCATTAAGGTGCCCACCGGCGTGCGGATGCTGATCCGCCGCTGCTGTCACGCGGTACTGGAGCTGGAGCAGTTTGCCGGCTCTGCCGAGGTGGACGTTTCTCTGGTGGATAACGATCAGATTCACGCCATCAATCGGGAGCAGCGGAATATCGACGCCCCCACCGACGTGCTGTCCTTCCCCCTGGGAGAGGACGGGGTATACGATCGGAACCCCGCCACCGGTGCCTATATGCTGGGTGACATCGTCATCTCGCTGGAGCGGGCGCAGGCACAGGCGGAGGAGTACGGTCACTCCCTGCAGCGCGAGGTGGGGTATCTCACCGTGCACTCTATGCTGCATCTGCTGGGCTACGACCACGTAGAGGGCGGTCTGGAGGCCGTCCGTATGCGGGAGAAGGAAGAGGCGGTTATGCTGTCCATCGGTCTGCCCCGCGGCAGCAGCTACGTACTGGAAGGTGAAAATTAATACCCGCACCCTGCTCCCGTTGCCGGAGCAGGGTCGCTTTGTGATAGGAGAATGAACTATGGATACCGTATCCGCATTTATAGCCATTGTCGGGCGTCCCAACGTGGGCAAATCCTCTCTGCTCAACGCGCTGGTGGGCAAGAAGGTGGCCATCGTATCGGACAAGCCCCAGACCACCCGCACCCGCATTATGGGCGTGGTGACGCGGGATAAGACCCAGCTGGTGTTCCTGGACACCCCCGGCAATCATAAGCCCCGTACTCGCCTGGGCGACTTTATGGTGCGTTCCATCGGCGAGGCTGTGTCCGGCGTGGACGTGGGCCTGCTGGTGACCGAGCCCCGCACCGTCATCCGCGAGGAGGAGCAGGCACTGCTCAAGCAACTGCAGCAGAAGAAACTGCCGGTGATTCTGGCGATCAATAAGATCGACACCGTGTCGGATAAGGCGCAGCTGCTCACCTGCATCGCGGCGTGGCAGCAGCAGATGGACTTTGCCGCCATCGTGCCGGTGTCTGCGGTGACCGGTGACGGTCTGGAGGACCTGCTGGCGGAGCTGAACGCCTACACCTTCGAGAGCCCTCATTTCTTCCCGTCCGACGCCTCCAGCGACCAGACCGAGCAGACCATCGCGTCGGAGGTCATCCGCGAGAAGATGCTGCAGCTGCTTCGTCAGGAGATTCCCCACGGCATCGCGGTGGACATTGAGCGCTGGGGGGAGCGGGAGACCGAAAAGGGCACCATCCTGGACATCGACGCCTATATCTACTGTGAGCGGGACAGCCACAAGGGTATGGTCATCGGTAAAAAAGGCGCTATGCTAAAGGAGATCGCCTCCCGCGCCCGCACCGAGCTGGAGCAGCTGTTTGACACCAAGGTCAACCTCCAGTGCTGGGTGAAGGTTAAGGAGGACTGGCGCAACCGTCAGGGCTTCCTGAGCGGTCTCGGCTATAAACTGGACTAATTTTCCGTTGTTACTTGCCCTGCTCGGTGGGATACTATCCCCGAGGAGGCGAGGCAGATGGATAAGGATAAACTATGGCACACCTTTACCCACAGCGGTAAGGTGGAGGATTATCTGCGGTATCGTGGCGTGGACCTGATGCCGCGGGCCACCAACGGTGTGCAGGAGGAGGAATCGGGCTATGGCGACCGCCCCAAAACAGCATCTGATGACCGACGGCCTGATTCTGCGGGAGTATGACACCCTGTCAGAGGCGGATCGCTTTGTGGCGATATTGACCCGCGACAGAGGCATCGTCCGCGCCACCGCACGGGGCGCCAAGCGGACCAAGAGCCGCTTCGGCTCATCCACACAGCCGTTGTGCTATTCCCGACTGAGCCTGATCCCCGGTCGGGATAAATACATAATTGAGGATGCCCAGCCCATCGAGGTGTTTTTTGCCCTGCGGCAGGACGTGGAGCGGCTGGCATTGGCACAGTATTTCTGCGAACTGGCGTTGCGAATGTGTCCCACCGACACCGATGCGACCCGGCATCTGCGGTTGCTTTTGGGCGGCCTGCACTATCTGGCACAGGGGGAGAAGAATCCCCTGCTGGTTAAGTCGGTGGTGGAGGGGCGCCTGCTGTCGCTGGAGGGATATATGCCGGATCTGACCGGCTGTACCCTGTGCGGTCAGCCGGACACGCCCCTGTGGTTTTCTCCCGTTGCCGGCACCCTGTCCTGTGCGGCCCACGCGGGGCAGGGGGATGCTATGGAGGTGTCCGCCGGTGTGCTGGCGGCACTGCGGCATATTCTGTACGGCGAGTTTGAACGGTGCTTCGCTTTCTCGTTGCCCACGGCGGACTGTGCGCTGCTGGCGACGCTGATGGAGCGGTTCTTGCTGGCACAGACCCAGCACCGTTTTGCAACACTTGACTTTTACCACACGCTGAGAGCGGAAGGAATTTAACGTACTATGAACCGAGATTTACATGCATTAGAACTGGATAAAATTTTGGACAAACTGGCGGGGGAGACCTGCTGCTCGGCGGCAGCCGAGATGGCGCGCTCACTCCGTCCCGCCACCGAGCCCAGGCTGGTGCAGCGCCTGCTGGACGAGACCGACGACGCCTGCCGCTTGATCGGCGGCTTCGGCAGTCCCTCGTTCGGTCAGCTCACCGACGTGAGCAACCCTCTGCGCCGCGCCGAGGCAGGCGCGTGCCTGTCTCTGGGCGAGTTGCTGCGCATTGCCGAGACCCTGCGCATCATCCGTTCCATCAGCCAGTGGCGCTCCCATTGTGAGGGGGTCGTCACCTGCCTGGATGACCGCTTTTCGGTGTTGGCACCCAACAAATACTTAGAAGATAAGATCACTGCCGTGGTGGTGAACGAGGAGGAAGTGGCGGATAACGCCTCTCCCGTGTTGGCGGACATCCGCCGCAAGATGCGGCAGGCGTCGGTGAAGGTGCGCGACCAGTTGGATAAGCTGGTGCGCTCCGCTACTTATCAAAAGGCGCTGCAGGAATCCATCGTTACCATCCGCGGCGGTCGCTTCGTGGTACCCGTCAAGGCGGAGCACCGCGGCGAGGTGCCCGGTCTGGTGCACGATACCTCCGCCTCCGGTGCCACCGTGTTCGTGGAGCCTATGGGCGTGGTGGAGGCCAATAACGAAATCAAGGTGCTCAAATCCAAGGAGGAGGCGGAGATCGAGCGCATCCTGTTCGCGCTGTCCGCCGAGGTGGGCTCCTTTGCCACCGCTATCATCGCGGACTATAAGGTACTGCTGGAGCTGAATCTGATCTTTGCCAAGGCGCACCTGGCCTATAAAATGAAAGCCATTAAGCCGAAGCTGACCGCCGACGGACACACCTGCCTGCGTCGTGCCCGACACCCCCTCATCGACCCCCAAAAGGTGGTGGCCATCGACGTTCAGCTGGGTGGCGAGTTTGACACCCTGGTGGTGACCGGACCCAACACGGGCGGTAAGACGGTGACCCTCAAGACCCTGGGTCTGTTGACCCTGATGACCCAGTGCGGTCTGCTGATTCCCGTGGGGGACAACAGCCAGGTTTCCGTGTTTGATAAAGTGTTGGTGGACATCGGCGACGAGCAGTCCATTGAGCAGTCCCTGTCCACCTTCTCCGCCCATATGACCAACGTCATCCGCATCCTCGGCGAGGCCGCCGACGGCACCCTGGTGTTGCTGGATGAGCTGGGTGCCGGCACCGACCCTGTAGAGGGTGCCGCTTTGGCGGTGGCTATTTTAGAGCGCTTGCGGGGACAGGGGGCGCGTATCGGCGCCACCACCCACTATGCGGAGCTAAAGGTGTACGCCATCCACACCCCCGGTGTGGAGAATGCCAGCTGCGAGTTTGACGTGGCCTCTCTGCGACCCACCTATCGTCTGTTGATCGGTGTTCCCGGTCGGTCCAACGCCTTTGCCATCACCGAGCGGTTGGGAATGGATGCCGATCTGGTGGAGAATGCCCGCCGTCTGGTGTCCGGTGACGACCAACGCCTGGAGGAGGTGGTCAGCCGTCTGGATGCCCGTCGGCAGGAGCTGGAGCAGGAGATCACCGCCGCGGAGAGTGCCCGTCAGCGGGCAGAGCGTGCCGCACGGCAAAGCGAGGAGAAATTGGAGAGAATTCAGGCTCGTCAGGATAAGGAGATGGAGAATGCCCGTCAGCAAGCTCAGCGCATTGTGGAAAAGGCGCGCGCCGAGGCACAGCGCCTGATGGACGAGCTGGACGACCTGCGGAAACAAAAAGAGGCGGCGGACTTTGCCGACCGCACTCGAGCAGCCAAGAGCCAGCTGAAGTCCCGCCTGCGGCAGATGGAGGACGCCATCGATCCCGTCACCGAGCGGGGGAATGAGGAGTACGTACTGCCCCGTCCCGTGGCGGCGGGGGATACCGTCCAGCTGGTGGATATGGGGCTGAAGGCGGTGGTGCTCAAGGCCGCCGACGATAAGGGTATGGTGGAGGTGCAGGCAGGCGCCATCCGCACCCGCACCCCCGTCGCCAACCTGCGTCTGTACGAGTCCAAGCGGGCGGAGAAAAAGGGACGCACCGTTCCCGTGTCCGGTGCCAAGTCGGTGGGGCTTACCTCCCGTATGGAGCGTTCCGTGCATACCGATCTGGATCTGCGGGGTCAGACGGTGGAGGAGGCCCTTCTGGAGGTGGATCGCTTCCTGGACAATGCCGTTCTCTGCGGTCTGGAGCGGGTCACCGTCATCCACGGCAAGGGTACCGGTGCTCTGCGCGCCGCCGTCCACGCCCATCTGAAGGGACACCCGCAGGTGAAGGGCTTCCGCCTGGGCGTTTACGGCGAGGGCGAGACCGGCGTCACCGTCGTGGAACTGAAATAAAGCGAAAATAAAAACAGCCGACAGCATCACGCTGTCGGCTTTTTTGTATCTTTGCCTTCCACAAACCAACGGTCCTCGTCGAGGAATAGATAGGTTTGTTTACCTTGAATGCGGATGGTGTACCGCAGACCGCACCCGCCTGCTTTGGTGGCGGAGGCTTTGCGGATGTCGGTTACGCGGTCGATGGGGAAGAGAGTGCCGTCCTCCCAGCGGATCTGCCGTGGTACGATCTGCCCCTCGGGGGTGAATACGGCGGCCACCTCCACATACACGCGGCGGCTCATTTCTTGCCTCCGATGTCATCCGTCTTTCCGGAGAAGCCGGTGGGGTGGACGGTGTGGGTCTCATAGGGACTCTCGCCGGTCAGGTCAGGGTCCTCCAGCAGAATAGCGCGGCGGATGACCTTATCTCCAAACCGCTCCCGTAGGCTGTCCACGGCACGGTCCAGCTGTTCCCGCTTTTCTCTGCCGGCGCTGTCGGTCATATCCAGTTGAGTGGGGGTGCCCTCTGCCTCCAGCCCGCTGACTCCTACGGTGACGCTGCGTAGAGGTCGCTTCCACCGATAGGATTCCCGAAACAGGTCAAAGGCGGCGGCTTCAATATCGTTGGTGGACTGAATGTAGTGATCCAGTGTCACCCGATGGGTGCGGGTGTTCAGCTGATTATCCCGCAGGTGCAGCTCGATGGTTTTTCCCACCAGGTGCTGCTCCCGCATACGCCGACCCACGCTCTCAGACAGCACCATCAGCACCCGCTGCACGTCGCGGTCATCGGTCAGGTCGCGGGGGGTGGTCATACCGTTGCTCACCGATTGTACCCCCGCCGCCTCCTCGGAGGGGATCACCGGCTGATTATCCTGCCCGTTGGCGATGGCGTGGAGGGCGGGTCCCCACTTGCCCAGCAGGGAGTGCAGAAGGTCGGGATCGCAGCGCGCCACGTCACCGATGGTGAAGATAAAGCGCTCCTCCAGTTTTTTGAGGGTGGCGCGACCGATGTAGATGAGTTCCCCCGCTGACAGGGGCCATACCAGGTCGCGGTAATTCTCGCGGGAGAATACCGTGACGGCATCCGGCTTTTTATAATCGCTGCCCAGCTTGGCAAAGGTCTTATTGAAGCTGACACCGATGCTGACCGTGATGCCCAGCTCCTCCTTGACCCGTCGGCGAATCTCCTCGGCGATCTCCACCGGATCCCGGTGACAGCCGCTTACGTCCATCCACGCCTCGTCCAGACCAAAGGGCTCCACCAGCGGCGTATACTCCATCAGAATGGTGCGCACCATCCCCGAGTACTTGTGATAGAGAGGGAAGTGGGGCGGCACCGTGATGAGGTCGGGGCACTTGCACCGTGCGGACCATAGGGTCTCGCCGGTGGCGATGCCGTAGCGGGCGGCAACTTCATTCTTGGTCAGTACGATACCGTGGCGGTTGGCCTCGTGCCCGCCCACCACCACCGGCTTGTCCCGCAGCTCGGGGTTCAGAGAACACTCCACCGATGCATAGAATTTGTTGCAATCCACGTGCAAAATGTGACGGGGCACGCCGCTCACCTCCTAAAAAGAACATTTGTTCTGTTGCCAGTTTACCACAATCGACGTGGGCTGTCAATGGGAATTTTTGCAAAAAAACGGCTGACCCAAATTACGGGTCAGCCGTTTTCGATTATTCTTCGATAGCGAACAGAACGTTGTCGATGTCGGTCAGGGTGTGCAGGCAGGATTCCTGCTCTTCCTTGTCCAGTATCACGGTGATGGAGAGACCCACCACGTTGATCAGACCGCTCTTGGGGGCGGAAATCTCCGCGTGCTTGGCGGAGGGGAAAAGCCGTTGGATCTGTTCCACGGTGGTGGTCACCTGATCGGGGTTTTCCAGCTCCAGATACACCCGCATAAGGTTCTTTTTGCCGGTCTCCAGACGGGTCAGCCAGGTGGCGGTGATCAGGGCGATGACGGTGGCCACCGCGGCACCCAGATAGAAGCCGTAGCCCAGAGCGATGCCGATGGTGGCGGTGCACCACACGCCGGCGGCGGTGGTTAGACCGGTGATGATGGACTGGTTACGGATCATAATGGTGCCGGCACCCAGAAAACCGATGCCGGAGATAACCTGCGCGGCGATACGGGTGATGTTTTCGCCCGGATTGATGCTCATGATGTAGATGCCCACCAGCGCGGTCATACAGGAGCCGACGCACACCAGAATGTGGGTGCGCATACCGGCGGCACGACCGTGACGGCCACGCTCCATACCGATCAGACCGCCCATGATCAATGCCAGCAGCAGTCGCACCGTAACGGAAAGCACGTTAAATCCGGTGAAGATATCGATGATGCGATGTAAGAATTCCACAATATTTCTCCTTTCTGTGCAGAGGTGTCTACACAATATATTCGTTACTATGTACGTTTAGTATAAAAGAAATGTGTCATTCTGTCAACTCACCTCGAATGTTCATCATATTTTTGCCCTCTGTCACATATGGTGTAGAGAACACATTGACGAGGTGAGGTATGTATGAAAGGTGTTGTGGAAGAGAGAGCGGTGGAGCTGGGGGAGTACATCCTGCAGAATAATGCCACCGTCCGTTCGGCCGCCAAGCGGTTTCATATCAGCAAATCAACGGTACATAAGGACGTATCGGAACGGTTGCAGGCGGTGAACCCGCAATTATACGGGCAGGTGCGGCACGTGTTAGAGGTGAATAAGGCGCAGCGGCACATCCGTGGCGGCCAGGCGACCCGACGGAAATACAAAGGGGATCAATAATCGACGAAAAGACCTACACATCGGGTGTGTAGGTCTTTTGCTTTACACCTTATAAATCCGCTGATACCAAGAGATTTCGGTTACATATCGCCTTTGATCTTGTTGAGCGCTCCCTTTTCCAGACGGCTGACCTGAGCCTGGGATATACCGATCTTTCCCGATACCTCCACCTGCGTCAGCCCCTTAAAGAACCGCAGATTGAGGATGTTTTTCTCTCGGTCGGACAGGGCGGCGATGGAATCCTTCAGCGCGATCTCATTGAGCCAGTTGCGGTCGTCGTTTCGGTCGCCCAGCTGGTCCAGCACGTAGATGGTATCGCCGCCGTCGTTGTACACCGGCTCGTACAGGCTGACCGGCTCCACGATGGCCTCCAGCGCCACCACGATGTCCTCCCGAGGGAGCTCCAGCCGCTCGGCGATCTCGTCGATGGTGGGCTCCCGCTTGTTTTCGGACAGCAGCTGCTCCTTTGCCTGCATGGCGCGATAGGCAATATCCCGCATAGAGCGGCTGATGCGAATGGCGTTGTTATCCCGCAGATACCGACGGATCTCACCGATGATCATGGGCACGGCATAGGTGGAGAACCGCACGTTTTGGGATAGGTCGAAGTTGTCGATGGATTTGATCAGTCCGATGCATCCCACCTGAAACAGATCGTCGGGGTTTTCACCCCGTCCCGCAAAGCGCTGCACCACGCTGAGCACCAGCCGCAGGTTGCCCTGCACCAGCTGTTCCCGCGCCTGCTTGTGTCCCTGCTGCATCTGCTGCAGCAGGTGAATCTTCTCCGCCTCGGTCAGCACCTTCAGCGTAGCGGTGTTGACGCCGCAGATTTCCACCTTGTTATACATAGCATCCCGTCCTTTCGCTGTAAGTATGGACGGGGTGGGGGAGAAACATACCAATAAAACAAAAAAGCCATCGGCAGATGCCGATGGCTTTTTGTTTACGTTTTGGTTGGAATTACACCGCGCGGGTGACCTTTCCGGAACGCAGGCAGCGGGTGCAGGCATACACACGCTTGGGGGAACCGTCAACGATCGCCTTGACGCGGCGGATGTTGGGCTTCCAGCTACGGTTGGACCGTCTGTGAGAGTGGGACACACGAATGCCGAAGGTCACGCTCTTACCGCAGTAATCACACTTTGCCATTGTTCTGCACCTCCTTCTGTTACGTCGGCCGTGGCCGAATCAAGCATAGTTTATGTCGGGGCATAGTACCCCCACAAAGCAACGGAACTATATTAGCAGATAATAAGAAAAAAATCAAGTGTTTTTTACAAGGTTTCCGAAAATATTTTTTTCGTCAAGAAAGTTTTGCGATTTGTTGGCAGAAACCCTTGTAATTTTCTATTTTATTTGGTAGAATATATTGACTATAAATATACTGGTGTAGTTTGTACAATTTTTTGGGAGACAATTATGCTGTGGTATTTTTTGCAGAATAGAGAAAATATGGATGTGTTCGGCATCCTGTATATGATGCTTGCCTATGCGGTGGTCATTTTTCTGACCCTGCCGGTGCACGAATTGGCACACGGTCTGGTGGCTCATTGGTGTGGCGACGACACCGCCCGTTGGCACGGTCGCCTGTCGCTGAATCCTCTGCGCCACCTGGATCTGTGGGGCACCCTGATGATCCTGACGGTGGGCATCGGCTATGCCAAGCCGGTGCCGGTCAATCCCCGCAATTTCCGCAATTACAAGCGGGATACCATTCTGGTGTCCCTGGCCGGACCGCTGTCGAACTTCCTGATGGCGTTGCTGGCGGTGCAGATCTACAAGCTCTGCGGCTTCTTCGGTCTGTTCCGCGTCAGCGCGGTGGCGATGGAGGTGCTGTGGCTGCTGGTGGACGTGGTGATGGGGGTCAATATCTCCCTGATGGTGTTTAATCTGCTGCCCATCCCGCCGCTGGACGGTAGCCGTCTGTGGACCACCCTGATCCCCGGTCAGTGGGCATATACGCTGGAGCGGTACAGCCGCTACATCACTATGGGACTGTTCGTGGTGCTGTTCACGGGTCTGCTGGACACCCCCCTGGCGGTGATGCGAGGCGGCGTCGCCTGGGTCATCGACCTGCTCACCGACCTGCCTGTTAAATTACTGGACTTGTTTATCTAATACGCATATAGGAGCGGTAAAATGGAAACCATATCCTACAAGCTACCGGATTTTGAGGGTCCGCTGGACCTGCTTCTCTTTCTGGTGCAGAAGAATAAACTGAATATCTACGACATCCCGATTGCTCAGGTGCTGGAGCAGTATCTGGCCGCCATTCAGGAGATGAAGGACTACAATATGGACGTAGCCACCGAGTTCCTGGAGATGGCCGCCCGCTTGGTACACATCAAGTCGGTGATGCTGCTGCCCCGCTACGAAGACGAGACCGAGGAGCTTAAGCGGGAGCTGTCCGGACAGCTGATCGAGTACCAGCTGTGCCAGCAGATGGCTCGTCGCCTGGCGGTGGATTACGTAGGCGGCGACCTCTTTATCCGCGAGCCGGAGGAGGTAGAGCCGGATATGACCTATCGCCGTGTGCATCAGGCGATAGAGATGATGGACGCCTATTTGTCCGCCGCCGGTCGCGGAAAGCGGCGTCTGCCGCCGCCCGCCCAGGCGTTCCACGGCATTGTGGCCCGCAAAATCGTGCCGGTGTCCACCAAGATCACCTACGTTCTGCGAAAGCTGTACAGCCGCGGTAAGGTGTCCTATCAATCCCTGTTCAAAAAGGCCGAGACCAAATCGGATCTGGTGGCCACGTTCCTGGCTCTGCTGGAGCTTATTAAGTCCAAGCGCATCAGCGTGGATGGCGAGGGCGAGGACCAGCAGGTGCATATGCGTCCCCCCGAGGAGTGGGACAACACGGTGCCCGCCGAGTTTGACGATTCGGAGTCTACGGAGGTGTTAGAGAATGGAAATTAAACAGTATCAGGCCGCTATTGAGGCCATTGTGTTTGCCAGTGCCGAGCCGGTGCCGGTATCCCGTCTGGCGTTGGCGCTGGAATTGGACGAGGACGCCACCCGCCGCATCGCCGAGGACTGGGCGCAGGACGTTAACACCCGCGGCGGCGGTCTCACCGCGCTGAAGCTGGACGACAGCTATCAGCTGTGCAGCAGTAAGGCCTATGCCGGCTACGTGCGTAAGGCGATGGACATCCGCCGCAATACGCCCCTGTCCCAGGCGGCGATGGAGGTACTGGCCATTATCGCCTATAACCAGCCGGTGACCCGCCCCTTTGTGGAGCAGGTCCGTGGCGTGGACTGCAGCGCGGTCATTCAGGGCCTTCAGCAGAAGGGTCTGATCGAGGAGAAGGGTCGTATGGATCTGCCGGGCAGACCGCTGCTGTACGGCACCACCTCCAATTTCCTGCGTTGCTTCGGCATTTCGTCGCTGGATCAGCTGCCCCCCTTGCCGCAAAAGGAGGACAACACCATGCGTGAGACCACGCTGGACGAGGTACTGTCGGAGCAGACTCCCGTGGACGATTCGGTGTTTGGCGAAGACGAGGAGGAATAAGCCGTGTGGGCAGTGTATATTCTGCTCGCTCTGTTGGCTCTGATTATTATCGTATTGCTGATTCCCATCTATGGGCGTATGACCTATGATGGGAAACTGGTGATAAAGATCTGGTTTTTGGGTATCGAGGACACCGTATGGCCCGAGGCGGTGACGGTTCAGCCCGACGGCACCACCGCACCGAAGAAACGCCGCAGACTGGTGTACAAGCTGTCCCGTATCGAGGAATTGGCGGAGTTGGTCAAGCAGGATGACCTGATGACCACTCTGTATTTCCTCAAGGAGGCCATCAAGCTGGAGGGAAAGGCGCTGTGGCGCTTTCTGGACGCGGTGACGGTGGATCGGTTTGACCTGCAGATGCTGCTGGCCACCGGCGACCCCGCCGAGACCGCCCAGTTCTACGGCGAGGTGTGCAGCTTCCTATACCCGATTCTGGAGTGGGTGTCCCGCAAGGTGCGCTTTCGCAAGAAAGACGTGCGGGTGGAGCCCAATTTTCTGTTGGAGCAGAGCGACGTTCGTATGGACGTCCGTTTTCGGATGTCCTTGCCGAAGCTGATCGGCATCGTATTGAAACTGGCCGTAGGCTTGGCCCTAATGCAAGAAGAAGACGATAATCTTAAGGAGGATTCGTAATATGGCTAACAAAGTAGAAGGCTTGATGGGTGTCTCTGTGGAGAAGATTCACGAATTGGTGGACGCCAATACCGTCATCGGTACCCCCATTAACGTGGCAGAGGGGATCACGCTGATTCCCGTTTCCCGCGTGTCCTACGGTTTCGCCTCCGGCGGCACCGACCTGCCCAATAAGTCGGCGTCCGAACTGTTCGGCGGCGGTGCCGGAGCGGGCATTCAGATCACCCCCGTGGCGTTCCTCACCATTAAGAACGGTGAGATCAACCTGCTGCCGGTGGTGTCCCGTCCCGATTCCATGGACCGTATGATCTCCATGGTGCCCGACCTGGTGGACAAGGTGTCGGATAAGCTGAGCAAGAAGCCGGACGCTGCCCTGTAATCGTTTGTAATAGGAGGATGCGCCGATGGCAGTTGTGCGCTTGCAAAAAGTGTTGTCCGAACGGGGAGTCGCCTCCCGCCGCAAGGCGGAGGAGCTGATCGCCGCCGGACACGTAAAGGTCAACGGGCGCCCCGCTAAGGTGGGGGATAAGGTGGATGACCGCCGTGACGTCATCCACGTCCGTGGCAAAAAACTGGGCGCTGCACCGCAGTCGGTGTACATCGCCCTACATAAGCCCCGTGGTTATATTACGACGATGTCGGATGAGCGGGGGCGCAAATGCGTGGAGGAGCTGGTGCGCAGCGTGGGTGTGCCCGTATACCCCGTGGGACGATTGGATAAGGATTCCGAGGGCCTGCTGCTGATGACCAACGACGGCGATTTTTCTAACGCCGTGATGCATCCCACCCACCACGTGCCGAAATTGTATCGGGTCACTCTGCGCAGTCCTATGACGGAGGAGCAGAAACTAAAATTTGAAGAGGGTATTGTGCTGGACGGTCGCAGGACGGCGCCCGCTCTGGTGAATATCGTGTCCAGCGCCGCCGACCGCTGTGTGGTGGAGATCACTCTGTACGAGGGTCGCAACCGCCAGATCCGCCGTATGTGCGAGGCGCTGGGGCTGGAGGTGGCTCGTCTGCGCCGCAACGCGGTGGGCAAGGTCAAGCTGGGTATGCTCCCTGTGGGCAACTGGCGCTATCTGACCCCCGACGAGGTGAAGAATCTGGTGATGGCCACCGGCGTCACCAAGAAGATTGCCGCCGGCTACATTAAGTACGGAAGGGAGCCTGACCGTGATTACCATACAGCCCGCCGATAATGGCTTTTTGAACAGCATTTCCGCCCCCGACGGCACCGATGCTATGGTGCTGCGGGATAGCGACGGCACCGTGTTGGGTCACGCGCTGTTTGCGGTGCGCGGCGATACGGTGGAGATTCTGTCGGTGCACACCGACCTGCCTATGATGACCGAGGGATTGATCCGCTCGGTGCTGAACACCGGCGATTGCCGCGGTGCAACCGTCGGCTTGTGCCGTCAGGAGGCGCTGGCGCCTATCCTGACGCGGCTGGAATTCGTTCCCGCCGACGGGGGATACACCGTGTCCATCCCGTCCTTCTTGTACGGCGAGTGCCAGTGCCAATAAATTCGTTTTCCCATCGGTCGGTGACCGAGTAACATAACAACGACCATATCCCTCCCAGAGGGTTCAGAAAGGATGAATGTATTATGAAAAAGTTCCACATCACTGTCAACGGCAACGCCTATGAGGTAGACGTTGAGGAGATCGGCGCCGCCGCACCCGCTGCTGCCCCTGCCGCTCCCGTGGCGGCTCCCGCTGCCCCTGCCGCTCCTGCCGCTCCTGCCGGTGGCACCGTGATCACCTGCCCCATGCCCGGCACCATCATTGACATTAAGGTGGCCGCCGGTGACGCCGTTGCCGAGGGCCAGATCCTGGTGGTGTTTGAGGCGATGAAGATGGAGAACGAGATCGTGGCGCCCTGCGCCGGCACCGTAGCCTCCATCAACGTGAATAAGGGCGACAGCGTGGATTCCGGTTCTGTTCTGCTGAGCCTGAACTAATTGCGAGGTGACCGCTATGGCAAAACCGATTAAAATTACCGAGGTGGTTCTGCGCGACGCTCATCAGTCGCTGCTGGCCACCCGTATGACCATGGACGAGATGCGTCCCATTCTGGCCGAGATGGATAAGATTCCCTACTTTTCCGTCGAGTGCTGGGGTGGTGCTACCTTCGATTCCTGCATCCGTTTCCTGAATGAGGATCCCTGGGAGCGTCTGCGCATTATGCGTCAGGAGATGCCCCATCAGAAGCTGCAGATGCTGTTCCGCGGTCAGAATATGCTGGGCTACCGCCCCTACGCTGACGACGTGGTGGAGTATTTCGTGCAGAAGTCTGTGGCCAACGGCATCGACGTTATCCGCATTTTTGACGCGCTCAATGACGCCCGCAACCTGCAGACCGCCATTAAGGCAGCGAACAAAGAGCAGGCTCACGTGCAGGGCTGTATCAGCTATACCCTCAGCCCCGTGCATAATAATGAGTATTATGCCAACTACGCCAAGACTCTGGAGGAGATGGGAGCCCATTCCATCTGCATTAAGGATATGGCGGGTCTGCTGACCCCCTATGCCTGCTACGACCTGGTCTCTCGTCTGAAGGAGTCTGTGAGCATCCCCATCGACATCCACAGCCACTACACGGCGGGTCTGGCTTCTATGTCCATTATGAAGGGCATCGAGGCAGGCGCCGACATCATCGACACCGCTATGAGCCCCCTGTCCGTGGGTACTTCTCATATGCCCACCGAGTCTTTGGTGGCCGCCCTGCAGGGCACCGAGTACGATACCGGTCTGGATCTGAATCAGCTTAATGTGGTGCGTACTCATTTCGCCAAGCTGCGTGATAAGTATGTCACCGGCGGTCAGATCAGCCATAAGTCTATGGGCGTGGATGCCAATACCTTGTTGTATCAGGTGCCCGGCGGTATGTTCTCCAATATGCTGGGTCAGCTGAAGGAGGCGGGCAAGGAGGATAAGCTGGACGAGGTGCTGGCGGAGATTCCCCGCGTGCGTGAGGATTCCGGCTATCCGCCCCTGGTGACCCCCACCAGCCAGATCGTGGGCACCCAGGCGGTGTTCAACGTGATTTTGGGCGAGCGGTATAAGATGGTTACCAAGGAATTCCGCGGTATGATCCACGGCGACTACGGTAAGACCCCCGCACCCATCGACCCCGAATTTTCCAAGAAGATTCTGGGCGACGACCAACCCATCACCTGCCGCTTTGCGGACACGCTGGAGCCGGAGCTGGATAAGCTGAAGGCCGAGGCCGCTCCGTATGTCAAGCAGGAGGAGGACGTGCTGACCTACGCCATGTTCCCCCAGGTGGCTCCCAAGTTCTTCGCTAACCGCGACAAGAAGGAGGACACCTCTGCACCCTATACCCCCGAAGTGGTGGTAACTCCGGTGAACTAAACCGAAACTTAAAACCGGAGCCTCTATCGCCGACCGAGGGGTTTTTTTTTCCTCGCGAATCT
>JAZQKF010000025.1:0-5336 GCA_045542015.1 Acutalibacteraceae bacterium | reverse complement strand
GGGCGATGAAAGGCTGTATGCCTTTCGAGAACAAATAGGGTGAAAAGCGCCAAAATCCGCCGCTTTAAGGCGGGTTCGGATTTGTTGCTCTACCCTAAGGTTACGTAAATATATTACTGTATTTTCAGTGAAAAATCAAGTGGCGGCTTATTCCAGCAGGGTCAGCAGGTCGCTGATGCGGGAGATGACCGCCGCACCCTGAGGCATAGGGACGTTTTCGGCGGGGTGACCGGGCTCGCGGTCGGCGGCAAAGCCCACGCCGCGGTATCCCACCGCTATGGCGCCCGCCACGTCGTTGACGGGGTGGTCGCCCACAAACAGGCAGGCATCGGTGGGCACGCCCAGACGGGCGGCGGCCATACGGAAGATGGCGGGGTCCGGTTTTTGAATGCCCTCCACACCCGCCAGCACCACCAGATCCACGTAGCGGCGCAAACCGCTGTGGTCGATCTTGCAGGTCTGGGGATAGGGGCTGCCGTTGGTGATGATGCCGGTGAGATACCCTCGTTTGCGCAGGGCGGTGAGGGTGTCGATAACGTCGGGGCGGGGCTGTCCCGCCTCGGAAAAGGCGTGGTAGAACCGCCACAGCGCCCGCCACGGGTCGGCGGGGACCTCCGACGGCCATTGTTCCAGAAAATGGGCGATCATATCGCGGTAATACACGATCTGTCCGCACTCGCCCCGCTGGTATACAAACATCTCCTGCTGGCGGCGGGACACCTCCTCCTCATCCAGAGAGGGGTAGTATTCTCTTATCCAAGCGGACAAGCCCTGACGGAATGCGGCGTCACGGTTGTCCAGCGTATCGTCAAAATCAAACAGCACCGCCCGAATCTCGCCTGCGGGAGCAAAGGTGTCCGCCGCGGCGGTCACATCCTTCTCAATCTGCGCCTTGAGGGCGTCCAGGGTGTCAAAGGTCTGCTCCTGTCGCAGATAGCGCAGGGGATACACGGTGGGGGTGGTGCCGTACAGGTCACCCTCGTACCCCAGTATGTAGGTCTCGGCCAGAGGGGTATCGGCGCCCACCGTGGGGCGCACGCCGATGTTGGTGACCGCGGGATATACGGCGTTATCAATTTGCACCGAGGACACGTACACGCCGAATTTGGGGGTGCACAGGTCGGCAGGGAGCACCTGATTGATGGTGGGCAGTCCCAGCCGCCGTCCCAGATGCTGTCCCTGGGAAACGGGCAGCTGCAGGCGATAGGGGCGTCCCATCAGACGGCGGGCGGCGACCATATCGCCGTCGGCGATGGCCTGACGGATGGCGGTGGAATTCACCGGCATCCCATCCACGTCCACCTCCGGCACCACCGTGACGGCGATGCCACAGTCGGCGCACAGGCGGGTGAGTGTCGCCGCGTCGCCCGCGCCCTTGTACCCGAAGCGGTAGTTAAAGCCGCAGGTGACCTTGACCGCGCCCAGCTGCTCCTTGAGCACCTGCTGCACGAACTGCTCGGGGGACAGATGCCGCACGGTGGCAAAATCCACCTCAAACAGCTCGTCCACCCCCATATGGGTCAGTAGCTGCTGTTGCTCGGCGGGGTCGCACAGGCGACCTGCGATATGCTTGGTCACCACGGTGGCGGGGTCAAAGGTGTAGACACAGCGGGATACCTCGTCCCCGATGCCCTGCATGGCCGCCAGAATCACCTGACGGTGACCGTCGTGGAGACCGTCGAACACGCCCAGAGCCACCGAACGGGAACGAGAGGGAATATTCAGTTGTTGGTTGGTGGTGTAGACGTCCATAGCGTTCCTCTTATAGTTGTAGTAAGCAGTCCATTTTCAGTTGCCCGTCCCGGGGCACACCCAGGGCGATGCAGACCCCCTCGGGGTCGTACACCCGCACGGGACCCGTCACGGTGTCCCGCAGGCGCACCAGATCCAGCGCACCGCCGTGGCAAAAGCGGTTGGCCTGGGGGGCGGACACGGTGATGGCGGGATAGGCGGACAGCGCCGTTTCAATGGGCAGAATGCGGTCACTCAGCGACCCCTCTTCTGCCAGCGCCTTTGCCTCGTCCAGGGTGATGCAGTCGGTCAGGGGATAGCCTGCCGCCGCGGTACGGCGCAGGGCGGTCATCACCGCCCCACAGCCCAGCACCCGTCCCAGATCGTCGCAGAGGGTGCGGATATAGGTGCCCTTGGAGCAGGCACAGTGGAGGGTCAGCAGACCCTCTTTTTCGTTATAGTCCAGTAATTCCAGCTCATAGATGGTGACGGGGCGTGCCTGCCGCTCCACCTCGATGCCCTGACGGGCCAGGTCGTACAGACGGACGCCGTCCTTTTTCAGCGCGGAGGTCATGGGCGGCACCTGCAGAATGTCGCCGCGGAATTGGGGCAATACAGCCTCTATATCCGCCAGAGAGGGGAGGGGCTTGCCGGTTTCGGTGACGGTGCCCCACACGTCCAGCGTGTCGCTGGTGGCGCCGAAGCGCAGGGTGGCGGTGTAGCTCTTATCGTGGACAGGCAGGCGGTCCAGCGTCTTGGTGGCGCGACCGATCAGCAGGGGCAGTACGCCGGTGGCGTTGGGGTCCAGGGTGCCGGCGTGACCGATCTTCTTGACCCCCAGCAGACGGCGTACCACCGCCACACACAAAAAGGAGGTCATCCCCTCCGGTTTATCAATGCATAATATGCCGTCCATGGGAATCCCTCCTTTTCTGTAAGCGCTTTCATCAGCGCTGATCCTGTCATATTTTGATGAATGAGCATTGTTTTAGCCGGTGATGATGCGGGGGATCGCCTGCTCCACCGCCGCCAGCACGGCGGCCTTGGCCTCGGTCAGCGTACCCTCGATGGTGCAGCCGGCGGCGCGGTTATGACCGCCGCCGCCCAGCAGGACGCACACGTCCGCCGCGTCGGCGTGGGTGCCGGTGCGGGCGCTCACTTTATAGTTGCCGTCCTCTTTCTGCCGCAGGGTGATGCCGACCCACACGCCCTCGATCTGACGGGGGATGGGGGGCAGACCCTCCATATCGTTCTCACAGGCGCCGCTCTGCTGTACCATCTCGTTGGTGATGGTCATCATCGCCACGCGACCCTGATGGTGGAATTCCATCCCCTCCAGAGCCATCCGCTCCAGCTCGATGCGGGCGCGGGATTTCATATCGAAATTCACGCGGTTGATCATCTCGTAGGGGATGCCTGCCTCCATACAGTCGGCGGCCATCCGATGGGCTTCGGCGTCGGCATTGGCATACTTAAAGCAGCCGGTGTCGGTGGCGATGCCGGTGTACAGGCAGGTGGCGATGGCGGGGGTCAGCGGGATCTCCAACAGGCGCAGGATGCGCAGAACGATCATCGCCGCGGCGGCACTGCCGCCGTCCACGCAGGAGTGGGCGGCGTAGCCCACGTTGGTGCTGTGGTGGTCGATGCACAGATCCACGCGGTCGCCGTAGGCGGTCTGCAGTGCGGGACCCAACAGCTTGGGGTCCGCCACGTCCACCGCGCAGATATACTCCGGCTCAAAGTCCGGCATATCCACATGGTTGGTCATATAGTCGTATTTTTCCGGGATGGGGTCGCCGCACAGCACCCGCACCCGCTTGCCCATACTCCGTAGAGCCAGACACAGGGCATAGGTGCTGCCCAGGGTATCCCCGTCGGGGTATTGGTGGGCCAACAGCAGGACGTTGTCCGCCGCCTGTAACAGGTCGGCGGCCTGCCGCTCGGTAATGTATTGGGTCATTAGGCGTTCTCCTCTTTTTTGATGCGGTTGATGGTGGCGGCGATGCCGGCGCTGTATTCGATGGAATCGTCCGCTACAAACCGCAGCTCCGGGGTGTGGCGCAGGGACAGGGCATAGCCCAGCTCGCGGCGCATATAGCCGGCGGCGGATTTGAGTCCCTTGACCGCCTCGCGGGCGGCGTCGATGCCGTTCATGGAGCTGACGTATACGGTGGCGTAGGACAGGTCGCGGGTGACGTCCACCCGCACGATGCTCAGCAGGCTGCCGGATACGCGGGGATCCTTAACGGTGCGCAGGATAGCGGTCAGCTCCCGCATAATATCCTCGCTGGTACGGTCCATACGGTAGTTGGGCATAATTGTCCCTCCTTTGATTAAAAACTTGCGTAGCAATCATCACGTGGCGACAGCCATACATCACGCGACGCAGGAGCGCATCACCTATCACTTGGGTGATGCATTTGCCTGCGGCAAACGTGATGCGTTCACTGAATCGTGAACGTGATGGCGTTGCCTAATGGCAACTGTGATGCGTTTGCCAGCGGCAAACGTTAATCTCTATATTCTTCAATGATATAGGTTTCGTAGATGTCGCCCTCTTGAATGTCGGTGAACTTCTCCAGACCGATGCCGCACTCGTAGCCGGCGGCAACCTCTTTCTGGTCGTCCTTAAAGCGCTTCAGAGAGATCATCTTATCGTCGCCGATGATGATGCCGTCACGCACAATGCGCAGCAGGTCGTTGCGGTATACCTTGCCGTCCAGGATGTAGCAGCCGGCAACCAGACCCACGCCGGTGATGCGATACACCTGACGGACCTCGGCACGGCCGTGCAGGACCTCGCGGGTCTTGGGGGCCAGCATACCCTTCATGGCGGTCTCCACCTGCTCGATGGCGTCGTAGATAACGCGGTACATACGCATATCCACGCCGGCGTTGTCGGCGGCCACTTGCGCCAGAGGATCGGGGCGGACGTTGAAGCCCACGATGATGGCGTTGGAGGCGTCGGCCAGCATGACGTCGTTCTCGGACACGGCACCCACGGCGCCGTGGATGACCCGCACGCGGACCTCCTCGTTGGTCAGCTTCTCCAGAGACTGGGTCACAGCCTCCACAGAGCCCTGCACGTCAGCCTTGACAATGATCTTCAGGGTCTTCAGCTCGCCCTCGTTCATCTGGTCGAACAGATTATCCAGGGTGACCTTCTGATAGCGGCTGAACATCTCTTCCTTGGCCTCGTCCTTGCGCTGTTCCACCAGCTCGCGGGCCAGACGCTCGTCGGACACGGCGTTGAAGATATCGCCGGAGGCGGGTACCTCGGACAGACCCATGATCTCCACGGGCACGGAGGGGCCGGCCTCGTTCAGCTTTTTGCCGTTCTCGTCGGTCATGGCGCGGACACGACCCACAGCCATACCGGCCACGATGATGTCACCGGACTTCAGGGTACCGTTCTGTACCAGCACGGTGGCGATGGGACCGCGGCCCTTATCCAGACGGGCCTCGATGACCACACCCTTGGCGGCACGGTCGGGGTTCGCCTTGAGCTCCTTCATCTCCGCCACCAGCAGGACGTTCTCCAGCAGGTCGCTGATGCCGTCACCGGTCAGAGCGGACACCGGCACGCAGATGGCGTCGCCGCCCCA
>JAZQKF010000024.1:0-11618 GCA_045542015.1 Acutalibacteraceae bacterium | reverse complement strand
AAGACCCAGTATTCTTTCTCGGACGACCCCACTAAGCTGGGCGCCCCCGAGGGCTTCACCGTCACCGTCAAGAACGTGAAGGTGTCTGCCGGCGCCGGCTTTATTGTGGTGCTCACCGGAGTCATCCTCACCATGCCCGGTCTGCCCAAATCCCCCGCCGCCGAGCGCATCGACGTGGATGCCGACGGCAAAATTTCCGGTCTGTTCTGATCATCACAACGCGTTGTAAACGCCCCACCGATCGTTGGTCGGTGGGGCGTTTGTTTTTTCAAAAGATTCGAATTTTTACTATTTGACCAAATTTTATTCACAAAATCACTAAAAAATCGCTAAAGGCCGTTTTACTCTTTTAGCAGATTAAAGGATTTTGCCACTTTTGTATTGACGGGCAGCCGCTTTTGTGATAGTATTATCGTGAATAATAAGGTAATATGCCCTTTTGTCCGCTTTTGGCAAAAATTCGGGCTTTACCGGGAGGTAATTATGAACAAGTGGAAGAGATTATTGACCGTGCTTTTGTCGGTTGCACTGCTGGTGTCGATGTGCTCGATGCTCAGCTCCTGCAAGCGGGACGGCGACGACGTTGAGGCGGATCCCGACGACATCGCCATCGCCGGCGACGGCACCTATGTGGTCAGCGTCAAGACCGCGGGCGGTATGCCTCTGGCGGGTATTGCGGTGTACGTGTACGCCGACGACTCCCTGACCGATATGAAGACGTTTAAGGAGACCGACGAAAAGGGTAAGGCCCAGCTGGAGCTGGATCAGGGCGGCGATTACGCCGTCACCCTGACCGGCGTGCCCAAGGGCTACGACGTCAAGGAGAGCTATTCCTTCAAGAATAACGTGGCCACCATCGTGCTGACCTCCGCCCCCATTAAGGGCGAGGATATCACCACCGCCCAGCTGAAGGTGGGCGACGTGATGTACGATTTCACCGTCACCACCCCCAAGGGCGATAAGATCACCCTGTCCGAGGTGCTGAAGGAGAAGAAGGTCGTCCTGCTGAACTTCTGGTACTCCACCTGCGGCCCCTGTGCCGCCGAGGTCCCCTATATGGAGGAGGTCTACAAAGAGTACAAGGACAAGGGCGAGATCATCGCGGTGAACAACCACCCCTCCGATAACAACACCACCATTCAGAACTTTAAGGATCAGTATCAGCTGTCCTTCCCCATGGCGCAGGTGCCTACCGCCTGGAGCAACACCTTCAGCATCCAGGGTTACCCCACCACCTACGTCATCGACCGCTACGGTCTGATCTGTCTGATGGAGGTGGGCGGCATCACCAGCAAGCGCCCCTTTATCGGCATCTTCGACCATTTCACCGCCGATAAGTATGAGCAGAAGATCTTTAACGAGCTGAGCGAGCTGGTCACCACCGTAAAGCCCAACGTTCCCAATGAAAAGCCTGAGGACATCAATAAGGTGCTGAATAAGAACGGCGCCGCCATCAAGTTCCGCAACACCGAGGGCGAGGACGCGGAGTTTGCCTGGCCCTTCGTCATCGCCAAGAAGGACGGCGAAAAGGTGCTCAAGTCCTCCAACAAGGAGATCGACGGCTCCTACGCCATTCTGATCGCCGACGTGACCCTGAAAAAGGGTCAGGCACTGATGATGGACTATCTGGTGTCCTCCGAGAACGGCTCGGATATTCTGCACGTGATCGTGGACGACGAGCCCATCTATCAGATCTCCGGCAGCGATAAGAAATCCTCCTGGAAGACCTGCTGCCCCTGGGTTGCCACCGAGGACGGCACCTACGAGGTGGTTATCAGCTATATTAAGGACGATTCCGACAGCGCCGGTGAGGATACGGCGTACCTGCGCAATATGCGCATCGTGAATTCCGATAAGGTGAGCGCCGAGACCTACATTCCCCGTTACGCCGCTACCGAAAAGGAGGACGGCACCTACGATTACGTCAAGGTGGTGCACAACCCCGCCGACGATTATTATCACGTGGGCAGCAAGAACGGCCCCATCCTGCTGGCGGATTTGATGGGTCTGACCCAGTTCAGCGAGGAGGAGACCCTGTGGGATATGCTGTACGAGACCGACGTGAAGATCGGCAAAAAGTCCGCCTACGACCTGGTGCTGCCGTACTTCAATATGGCCTCCAACTCCAGCCTCAACGGCTTCAGTTCGGTGACCAAGGAGCTGGCCGGTTATCTTCAGAGCATCGCCAAGTCCGAGGGCTTTGACGACGACCCCAACGAGTGGCTGAAGCTCTGTAAATACTATCAGGCCTACGGCACGGGCGGCAAGCAGCTGGTAGACCCTTGTAAGGGTCTGAAGCCCTTTAATGCCTACAAGGCCAAGGTGGGCAAGAACGTGTCCACCAACTACTTTGAGTATCACCGCGTGGTAATGCCCCGCGGCTATCTGGCCGAGTTTGTTCCCTCCAAGAGCGGCGTTTACCGTATCACCTCCCGCGCCGAGTCCCAGCAGGGCGTAGACGCCTGGATCTTTGATAAGAACCACAAGGAGCTGCTCACCTACGAGCTGGATGAGCGTATGTGGACCGATGATAAGAACGTGTCGATGGTCTACTATATGAAGAAGGGCGAGAAGTACTATATCGACATCGCCTTCTGGGATGTGTACGAGGAGGGTGTCATCCCCTACGACATCGAGTATATCGGTGCCTCCTACGACCTGTTCCGTCTGTGCTCCCCCGGCTATTTCACCTATGACGGTGACGCCACCGGCGAGCAGATGTATTATCTGATCCACGGCGGCATCGACGTTAAGCTGAAGAACGGCAAGTATTACCACGATCTGGGCAACGGCAAGACCGGCAGTCTGATCTACGCCGACTTCTCCGGCGTGACCTCTCTGTTCAGCCATCCCATCGCCACCGTCCCTGCCTATAACGAGGACGGCTCTCTGAAGAAGGATAAGAACGGCAAGCAGGAATACGTCAAGGGTATGATCGATCTGGGCGGCTTCGATTTCAGTAAAACCGAGAACGATCTGTACATCCTGTCCATTATGGAGAAATACAACGGCGACCAGAAGAAGACCGTTAATTATCTCAAGGAACAGTGGGGCGAGGAATACGACGCCTATGCCAAGGAGTATCAGCTGGACGACGTCTTTGCCGGCAAGTACCACGGCAAGGGCAAGGATATGACCGCCAAGGTCAAGAAGTACGTCAGCAAGATGGACAGCGGCAAGGGTCACCCCGAGCGCAAGGGTTGCGTCGTGGTGGACAAGGAGCTGGCCGAGATCCTGCAGATGCTGATGGAGAAGTACACCTTTGAGAACGTGGATAACGCGTGGCTGAAGGTCTGCTTCTACTACGACCATATGGGATAACAGTTAGGAGCGATTATGATGAAAACGATTCACAAGGCATTGTGTCTGTTGACCGTGCTGTGCCTGGTGCTTACCGCTGCCGCCTGCGGCGGTAAGCAGGCCCCCGGCTACAGCGTTAAGGTGGTGGATGCCCTGGGCAATCCCTACACCGAGGGCGTTGTGGTCCAGTTTATGCAGAACGGCGCACCGGTGGGTATGCAGGTGGTAAACGCCGAGGGCGTGGCCGCCAAGGATCTGCCGGACGGCGACTATACGGTGGAGCTGTCCTTCACCTCCGACACCATCGAGTATCACTATGATAAGACCGACCTGACCCTGTCCGCGGACAAAAAGGAGCTGACCGTCACACTGGCCAAACTGCCCTCCACCCAGGAGACCACGCTGACCGTGGGCACCAAGCAGCTCAAGGCGTATGACGTGGATACCGGCTGCACCTATCTGACCCTCAACAAGGGCGAGCGCAACTATTACCTGTTCACCCCCACCGTGGCGGGCAAGTACGAGTTCTCTCTGTCCGACAGCACCGCCGTGCTGGGCTACTACGGTGCGCCGCACTTTGTGCAGGAGCGCCACGCCGGCGACGAGCCTAAGGACGGCAAGTTTGCCATCAACGTCAAGGCCTCTATGATCGGCACCGGCGATACCGGCACCTCTGTCTTCGTGCTGGGCGTGGACGCCGGCGACAGCGAGAACGTGACGCTGTCCATCCAGCGCCTCGGCGAGCCCGATTGGGACGTGTCGGATGAGCCCTGGACCACCTATAACACCACCGTGAAGCTGAGCCAGTACACGCTGCCCTCCGGCGCCTCGCTGAAGGATTTCGACCTGACCGCCGATTCCTATAAGCTGGTGAAGGACGACAACGGCTGGTATCATCTGGACAGCAAGACCGGTCCTCTGGTGCTGATGCGTCTGGGCGAAAAGTCTGCCTATCTGGACGATTTCAAGACCATTGTGGAGAAGTCCCGCGTGGGCAAGTATTTCTTTGACGAGGACGGCAAGTTCATCCGTAAAGAGAGCTATAACGAGTGTCTGCTGGAATACATCGAGGTGATGGATGAGAAGGAGGGTGTCTACCCCCTGACCGACGACCTGAAGTACATCATCCAGCAGCGCGGCGATTATTATGGCTGGTTTGACGCCGATGGCGGCCAGTATCTGTTTAAGGATCAGAACGGCGAAAACGTCCCCGGCATCAATCCCGAGATCTCCTGGCTGTTCCCCTGCTGTTACATCGGATAACGGAGAGGAGAGCCTATGAAGAAATTATTGGAAACTATCAAGTCCGCTTTCTCCAAATTGTGGGGAAAGCTGAAGACCGTCACCCCGAAGACCTGGCTGATCTCCGGCATTTCGGTGGGTTGCGCGGTGCTGATTCTGGTGGGCTGTCTGGTGCTTATCCCCGGCGGGGATAAGCCCGATACTCCCGCCGGTCCCGCCGGCGGCGAGGCGGTCACCGTTACGGTGCAGAACAGCCTGGAGTCCCCTCTGAAGGACGTGCAGGTGTACGTCTATGAGGACGATTCCCTGTCCGAGCTGGTCACCTTTGCCAAGACCGACGCCGAGGGCAAGGCGGCGGTGACCCTGTCCGGAGATAAGAACGTGGCGGTGCTCAAGGGTACCGCCCCCGGCTATCAGCTGGAGGAGAGCTATCCCCTGAGCGGGGATACGGTGATCACCCTGTCGGCGCTGGCTGCCTACGACACCGTTCCCTCGGACGCCAAGATCGATCTGGGCGATCCTATGATCGACTTTACCTTTACCGACCTGGACGGCAACAAGCACGTTGCCTCCGAGATCCTCAAGGAGAAGAAGGCGCTGGTGCTGAATTTCTGGTTCACCACCTGCAACCCCTGCGCCGCCGAATTCCCCTATCTGCAAAAGGCCTACGACGCCCATAAGGATTCCGTTGCCCTGGTGGCGGTGAATCCCTACGAGACCGACACCGAGGAGTCGATCAAGGCGTTCCGTGATCAGAATAAGCTGACCTTCCCCATGGCGGACGCCGACTCTGTGTGGGCTAGCGTGATGAACATCACCGCCTATCCCACCACCGTGGTCATTGACCGCTTCGGCTACGTGGCCTTCTATCACGTGGGCACCGTCACCGAGGAGGGTGTGTTTGAAAAGCTGTTCAAATACTACTCCGCCGAGGATTATACCCACACCGTTGCCTCCGACGTGTCCGAATTGAAGACCGAGGAGGACGCTCCCAAGGAGGACGAAGAGGGTCTGATCTACGACAATAAGAGCGAGCCCATCGAGATCGGCGGCGTGCTGACCTTTGAGGCCAAGATCCCCGCCGGTAAGACTACTTATTACGACGTATACAAGGTCAGCGGCACCATCCTGACCATCGAGGCGGACAACGTGTCGGTCCTGTATAACGATAAGGAATACAAATCGGAGGACGGTGTGGTATCCTTCCCCGTAGAGTCGGACGACGTCACCATCCCGGTCAAGCTGGCCATCACCAACACCGGCGATGAGACCGCCGCCTATACCGTGAATTTCGCCTATCCCGGCGGCACCCTGTCCAACCCCTTCGCGCTGAAGATGGGTGATTTCACCACCAAGCTGGAAAAGGGTAACGATCAGGGTGTGGTGTACGAGTATAAGGCTACTGCCAACGGCACCGTGTCTATGTACGTGGTGTCCGCCACCAAGGGTGTGGACTACGGCTTTACGCTGTACAACCTGAATACCTACGCCAACCGCAACCTGGATGCTGACGCCGAGAAAAAGGATGGCAAGCAGACGGTATCCATCGGCGTGAACAAGGGTGACGTGCTGCAGGTGACGGTGGCTGTGCTGCCGGACGAAAAGCACGAGTACCCTGCCGCCACCATCAAGAGCCACATTTCCTTTAAGGCGGGCGCCGGTACCGGCGTCACCAAGCCGGCGGAGAACGTAACCTACAAGGTGACGGTCAAATCCGGCACCTCCCGTCTGTCCGGCGTGAAGCTGACCTTCACCTCCGGCAGCAAGTCCAAGACGGTCACCACCAACAGCAAGGGTGTCGCCAGCGCCAAGCTGCCCACCGGCAACTGCTTGGTCAAGATGACCTGCCCCAAGGGCTATATCGCCGAGTCGCTGCAGTACGTGATCCCCTCCTCCAAACCCTCTCTGACCATTAAGCTGGAGAAGGAAGAGGAGCTGTCCACCGACGTGGGCGACACCCCCACCGACTACTCCGTTAAGGTCATTAACGGCAGCGGTAAGGGGCAGAAGGATATCACGGTCTCCTTCTATCTGGGCAGCAAAAAGGTGAAGAGCGTCAAAACAAACAGCAAGGGTATCGCCGCCGCCACTCTGATGGACGGCTCCTATACCGTTAAGCTGACCGGCACCACCCTCAAGTACGACCAGAAGTCGGCGGTGGTGACGGTGGGCAAGCCCTCCATCGAGGTGCTGCTGGCCAAGGAGCAGGGTACCGCCAAGGAGAAGATCACCTGCCCCGTGGTGAACAAGAACCGTGCCGCCTACGTGGTCAAGGAGGGCGCCACCTACGTGACCCTCAAGCCCGGCGAGCGCAACTATTTCCTGTTCACCCCTGATCGGGACGGCGTGTACCGCATCAGCACCACCTCCGGCTATGCCAAGGTGGGCTATTACGGCGGCAGCATCCACTTCATCCAGGTCAACAACCTGGCGGAGGATATCGAGAATAACGCCTTCACCGTAGAGACCAAGGACGTGGGTCCCACCTACGTCATCGGCGTGGACGCCGCCACCAATATTGAGGCGACCGTGCTGCTGATCACCCGCGTGGGTGACCCCGGCTGGAGCGTGGCCGATGAGCCCTGGATCACCTATAAGGGCAGCCACACCCCCAAACAGTACAACCTGCCCTCCGGCACCAAGCTGAAGAACGTGGACGTCACCAAGACCTTTAAGCTGGTGTACAATTCCACCGACGGCTACTACCATAAGGATAGCAAGACCGGCCCCATCGTGTATCTGCGCTTTGCGGGCGAGGTGCCCTACGTGGCCTTCGCGGACATTCTCAACAATTTCCACGTGGCCGCCTATCTGTACGACAGCGCCGGCAACTTCCAGAAAAAGGAGGAGTACACCGAGTGTATGACCGCGTACAACGAGTGCGTGGACTCTAAGGAAAAGGTGTATCCTCTGACCAAGGATCTGGAATACATCCTCAAGTCCTACGGCAAGGCGCAGGGCTGGTGGGATACCGAATCCCCCGGCTATCTGTTTGAGGATTCCGACGGCAATCCGTTGCCCGGTATCAATCACGATATTGCGTGGATGTTCCCGCTGTGCTACGCGAATTAATATTCTGTAAGGAGGAATAGACCGATGAACAAGAAGATTGTTTTGGCCGTGCTGCTGGCTGTGTGCCTGACGGTGTGCCTGTGCGCCTGCAACGGCGGCGAGGAGCCCCAGGAGCCCGTACAGCCGCAGACCACCACCACGACCACCGCTCCCACCACCACCGCTCCTACCGTCCCCACCCCCGGTGAGGGACAGGTGCTGTACACGGTTAAGGTAGTGGACAGCAAGGGCGCTCCCGTGGAGGGCGTGTACGTGCAGATGTGCCTGGAGACCTGTGTGTTCCAGGGCACCAATGCCGAAGGTATTGCCTACTTCACCTGCGCCGAGGCGGATTACAAGGTGACTGTGATGAGTGACCCTGCCGCTACCGAGTATCATTTCGAGAGCGGCTCTCACGAGATGACCATCACCTTTGACGCCGCCGCCCAGGCTGCCGATTCCAACACCAACGACGCGGAGCTGGCGTGGTAATCGCTCCCTTCGCCTGACCTTTTACTCAAGGAGGAATTATTATGAAAAAAGCACTTTCCCTGATGCTGGCTGTGCTGATGCTGGTCAGCGTGCTGGTCGTTCCGGTCTACGCCGGTGAGGACGACGGCTTTAACGACGGTCAGTTCGGCCAGTGGGGAGACGGTGAGACCCCCGACGTCCCCGAGGCTCCCGTATTCAATGACAATCCCTACGATCCGCTGGACAACTGGAACGTGGTTTCCGAGCGCACCGCCGACACTCTGGAGTGGTTTAACCACCCCGAAATGGCCGGTCTGAGCGTGGCTATGCGCGCTCCCTCCGCTCTGACCAGCAGCAGCGAGAGCTCCTTCACCTACAAGAATGACGGCCACGTCGCTACTGCGATCTCCGTCGCCGCTGTGGTGCTGGACGGCTGGACCTTCGATCTGGCTGTTTCCGGCCGCGCCGCCGGCGGCGATTGGGCGGCTCTGGACTACGTCACCTCCGCTATGGCGGAGATCCCCGGCGCCTCCAACCCCGGCTTTAAGCGTGGTGTGGCCACCGTCACCGTCCCCGAGAACGTGGAAGAGGTCAAGATCGCTCTGGTGAACACCGGCGCCGCCTGGACCTTTGCCATTGACTACGTGGACATCCAGTGGGAGGCTACCACCCCCGATACCCCCGACCCCATCGAGGGCTCTCTGGAGAATCCCATCTACGTTCCCATGGGTCAGTCCGCCCCCACCAGCCTGATTCTGGCGGCGGGTCAGTCTGTGTATTATCAGCTGAAGGCGGCTGTGTTTAACGGCTACTCCATCGTCGCGCGGATCCCCTCCGCCGTGACGGTGGACGGAACCCGTTACGACGCTTATTCTCCCGCCGACTACGGCATCCGTGTGCCGCTGGAGTTCAACCCCATGTCCCCCGCCATCGTGGGCTTCCACAATGAGACCGAGGAGGAGATGGAGATCTCCATCGACTGGGAGATGCCTTTGGGCACCGAGACCGACCCCTACCAGCTGGAGGACGGCGACAACGCCATCTCCATTCCGGTGAGTTACCCCGTTTATTACGCCTCTTACGTGCCCACCGCTGTGGGTGATTACACCCTGACCGCTTCGGATTTCGAGAACTTTATGATCACCGTGGACGTGGACGGCGACCCCACCACCACCGAGGATCAGTTCCCGCTGACCGAGAATTACGTCTTCACCTGCACCGAGAGCTACATCCCCGTGTTCTTCATTTTGCAGCCCGTGGGTATCACCCCCGACGTGACCCTGACCGTGACCCCCCCTGCCAAGGGCACCGAGAACAATCCCTATTCTCTGAGCAGCTATGAGGAGATTCAGGCCGGTCTGTCCGGCGAGGGCGATGCCACCTGGCCTGCCACCGCTGACGGCGTTTACTATGCGCTGGATGGCTGGACCTTTATGAATACCGTCCTGCGGGTGACCGGTACCGCTCCCCTGAGCGTCACCATCAACGGCACCACCTGGACCGAGACGACCGGCGACGTGGTGACTCTGGAGATCCAGATGGAGCTGAACGATGATCAGTATCAGTTTGCGACGCTGATCAAGAGCGCCTCTGACGTGCAGCTGGACGTGGTGTACCCCGAGGGCACCATATACAACCCCATCGACCTGAATAAGGGCAAGAACACCCTGCATCTGGACGAGTTTGGCAACGTTGTTTACGCCACCTACACCGCCGAAAAGGACGGCGTGCTGATCATTAAGCCCAACACCGTCAACGGTCTGGGCTACACCGACGCGGTTAACGCCACCCGCGAGGATTACGAGAACGGTTACGACTTCATTTCCGCCGGTTACGAGATCGAGCCTGGCGTAATCGAGGGCGCTTCCGACGATAACGTGCTGACCATTCCCGTGTCTGCGGGCGACGTGGTCAATATCACCACCTGCGCCGGCGAGAACGAGGACTTCGAGATCCTGGCTATGGATCTGGTACTGACCGTCGGCTACGAGGGCGACAGCGTGGTGACCATCACCTCCGAGTCCGCCACCGCCAGCTACGCCAAGATGGGCGCCAAGGTTTCCGCCAAGGTGACCGCCGAGGGCGACGGCCTGACCTACACCTGGTACGTCAAGAACGAGGGCGGCAGCAAGTACAGCAAGTCCTCCGTGACTAAGGCCACCTACTCTACCACTATGAGCGCCAAGGCGAAGAACCGCCGTATCTACTGTGTGGTTGAGGATGCCTACGGCAACCAGGCTAAGTCCAAGACCTTCATCCTGCGTGAGAGCGTGTCCATCACCTCCGAGTCCGCCACCGCCCGCTACGCCAAGCTGGGCGCCAAGGTATCCGCCAAGGTGTCCGCCTCCGGCGACGGTCTGAAGTACACCTGGTACATCAAGAATGCGGGCAAGACCTCTTACAGCAAGTCCTCTGTGACCTCCTCCACCTACTCTGTTACTATGAGCAGCAAGGTGAAGGGTCGCCGCGTGTACTGTGTCGTTAAGGACAAGTACGGCAAGACCGTGCAGTCCAAGACCTTTATCCTGCGTGAGAGTGTCAGCATCGTAACCCAGCCCAAGACCGTGACCGTGGCGAAGAATAAGACCGCCAAGGTGACCGTCAAGGCATCCGGCGATGGTCTGAAGTACACCTGGTACATTAAGAACGACGGTGCCAAGAAGTACAGCAAGTCTTCTATCACCAAGTCCTCTTACTCCGTAACGATGACCAGCAAGGTGAAGAACCGCCTGGTCTACTGCGTGGTGACCGACAAGTACGGCAAGACCGTCAAGTCTACCACCGTCCGTCTGAAAATGAAATAAGCTTTCAGCTCGAGAGCCTAACAAAAACCTCCACCCACACGGGTGGCGGTTTTCATTTTGCCCCCTCTCACGTTTGATGGAATTCGTAGGGGAGGGGTCTCGCTGCGGCTCGGTCCACCCGCGGCTCTGACAGTCCGCCGGACTGTCATTCACTTCCGCGGGATGTCGCTTCGCTACTCTGTCCCCTCCCGCGACAATACGGGCGGATATGGAATCCGCCCCTACGAAACCAAACCGCTTTCGATAGAATCCGTAGGGGACGATGCCCACATCGTCCCCGGCCGGTGTAGGCAACGGCCCCTACACCATCGCTCCACCTTGCATAGAATCCGTAGGGGACGGGTTTCCCGTCCCGCGCAGATTCCCACCACCGCCGCAGCGGCTTGCCTCCCTCTTGAGGTTGATTTCCCCCGATAGCGGGGGAAAATGTCGGCATAGCCGACAAAAGGGGGGCCGTTTCGCGGCGAGCGAAGGTGGATTTCGCCGCAGGCGAAAGACGGAGGGAGTATAAATAAAGAGGGCGATGGCCGTGACGGAGGGGTAGTCAACAAATCTACCTCCTCAACCTCGCAAAAAACCGCCCCTAAGTCGGAGGCCAAGCGGTCTTAGGAAGACAATGTCATAAATCAACTCCTTGGCTCACAGAACGACATGGCTACGATCCGACTTAGTATAAATAAAGAGGGCGATGGCCGTGACGGAGGGGTAGTCAACAAATCTACCTCCTCAACCTCGCAAAAAACCGCCCCT
>JAZQKF010000023.1:0-14240 GCA_045542015.1 Acutalibacteraceae bacterium | reverse complement strand
ATGGACAACTTCATGGCGGGACTTCTCGCCGGAGGTAACGGATGTGGAGGAAACTCCAACAACGGGGGAGGATTCTGGGGTGGCGATTCGCTCGCCCTCATCATCCTGCTCCTGCTCTTCGGAGCGAACGGCGGTGGCTTCGGGAACGGCGGTCTCGGAGGCGTCGCAGGTGTGGACAGGACGATCGTGAACGAGAGGAACGCATCCCTCTTGATGGATGCCATCTCCTCCAATGGAATCAGGCAGGAGAACGCACTCACCTCTCTGGCATCCAACCTCAACTGTAGCGTCGGAAGCATCAAGGACATCCTCTGTTCCCTTGCACAGGGACAGGCAGTCCAGTTCGGAGGACTCCAGGCGGCAATCGAGGCGATGGGATGCAGGATCTCCTCTGAGCAGGCCAGATGCTGTTGCGTAGGGCGTCTCATGTCTGAGCGTCAGGGAGCCGAGACAAGGGCCCAGATCGCTGACCTCTCCTACAACATGGCCAGCCAGTTCGCCGCCCAGTCCAACCAGATCCAGCAGGCCATCTGCAACCAGAACAGCCTCCTGCTCGACCAGTTCGGTCAGATCAAGACCAGAGAGGATGCACAGGAGATCCAGAGGCTCAGGGACGAAGTCGCTAACCAGAGGGCATCCGCACAGACCGCCCTGTTGCTCCAGGCCATCAACGGGGCAAGGGGTGTGTCCGGTACACTGGACACTACGGCCGGAACATTCTCGGGAATCTCGCAGACCGGCATCCTCCCCACCTGACTGAGGGTCGAGGAGGAACCAACAACCGAACCGGCGGTCGAGGTCAACTCCCTCGACTACTGGTTCTGAAACAGGGGCTTTATGCCCCTTCATTCCCCGAAGAAGTCATCGAGTTTTTTGGTATTCTTCGGAGCAATGCTTTTATCTTTGCGGGTCGCGGTGTTCAAGGCTACGCCGAAAGATGTTCCCTGTTTCACCTTGTATATCAGAGATTCGTATTCCACGTTGTACAATCTAGCCCACTCCGCCAAAGAATGGAGCTCTCCCTCATACTCGAACATCAGAGTATCGCGTTTATTGTTGGCCTGTTCGTAACGTGTGGCCCATCTGCAGTTTTCAGGAGAGTATGGGCCATCATTGTCGATACGATCCAGAGTCAATCCCTCAGCCCATCCGTTGCTCTCAGCCCAAGTGAGGAAGGCTTGGAAATCATACCTCCATTCATCACAGACTGTCACACCACGACCTCCCCAACGGGGGTAATCGACGAACTCAGGATTATGACACCTGCGGTTCATGTTTATCCATGTGTTGTATAGGCGTGGACGTGGTCCTTTGTAAGTTCCACGATACTTCCGTCTTTTCAGGCCATTCTCTCTGATAGATTCTAAACGTAGGCATCCGCAGGATTTTGTGTTCCCAGTAGTTAAGTGACCTGTTTCGAGGAATACTGTCTTTCCACAATCGCATAGGCATTCCCATGACCTTTTCTGAATCTGATCCTTGGGAACCTCCCTGATGACCACTAGCTTTCCGAACCTCTGCCCAGTAATATCTGCGTGTTTGCTCATGCCTCGATCCTACCCATGCGATAAGGATGCGGAAATATGGCGCATGAGTAAACCGTACTTTCGAGTTTCGAACCTCTATCCGCATTTACTCAATCTCGCCGACTGAATTTATACGAGTGTGGGGGGTCTGTGAAAGTGCATTAAATCATAGGGAATCATTGAAAATCATATGGACTATAGTGCCATTCTAAATGCCGTCACAGGCACACAGGCCCCCGGACTCAGTCCCCAACAAATCCAGGAGAATTACAACGCTTTCCAGGAGCTCCAGAAGCAGGGGATAACCATCCCGACCCTGATGAGGGACCTTGAGGATCTGAAAGCCAAGGTCACCGCCATGGAGACCAAGCCCAAAACCCCTCAGCTGGACTCGGAGTTATTCCAGGTGATGGAGGCGGCGGTCAAGGACGACCCTCAGGTGGTCTCGGCTAGGATGAACGCCCAACAGGTCAAGGCGCAGATCATCTCCGAGCTCTGCCGTCAGGATCCGCGCTACGCTCAAGCCCTCGACCAGTATTCGAGGGAGGTCCACGCCGCCTACGTCAGGAGGACCGAATCCCGTGTCCTGGACCTCGAAAGTCCCGAGAGACTGACCGATTCGTAAACGTTGTTAAATATAGTAACGGTGTTAAATCCCCTTGTCGGAGGGGTTCCCCTCCGCAAGAGGTCATTATAATGACAGTGCAGAAGATCATGACAGTAATGGCGGCCTTCATGATGGTCGCCTGTGTCGGCCTCGTCGTGTGCGATGCGGTCGATGCCGAGGGGGAGGAGGCCCCCGCAGTGTCGTATTCCGTCTCATACGTCGTTGACGGCAAGACCTACACCGTGCCCGCTTCCTCGTCCACCGTGACGCTCGCCACCCTCGACGCCATCGGAGCCAAAGCTCCCGAGGGCATGTCTTTCACAGGATGGAACTCCGCCCAGACCCTGGACGGAACAAGATACAACGCCGGATCCACGTTCATCATGGCAGAGGGTGAGACCTCGGTCATCATGTACGCCGAGTTCGCATACACCGCATACACCGCCCAGTTCGTCGCATTCGACGGTGTGACCGTCCTCAAGACCGTCACCGGTACCGTCGAGACCGGAAGGGTCGTCGCCCTTTCCGAGCAGGCACCCGGAGCCGATGCCATCGCAAGGGAGGGTTACATCTTCGCAGGCTGGCTCGCCGCCGGCATGGATAAACCCGTCCAGACCGCTGGACTCGGGGAGCTCAGGGCCGATGTTACCTACGTCGCACAGTACACAGTCGATTACAGGATCACCTTCATCGACGGGGACAAGACCTACAACACATGCGTTTCCGCCATGGTAATCCCCGATGTCGGAGACAGGACCGGATTCACCTTCCTCGGATGGTACACCGCCGAGGGCGTGCAGGTCATCGACCCCGCATCCGCGACCTACACCGCAGACACCACCCTCACCGCCAAATGGGAGCCCGTGAACTGCTACGTCACTTTCGTGGCAGGCGACTGGCAGACAACCGTCGCCGTCCTCTACGGTCAGACCGTCGTCGAGCCCGCACTCCCTGAGGGGTACTCCGGATGGGACTTCGACTTCGAGACCCCCATCACCGCCGACATCACAGTCGAGGCGATCGAGGCCCCTGAGCCCGAGCCCACCGGACTGGACAAGACCTCCAACCAGATCACCCTCATGGTCGTCGCATTCCTTGCGATAGTCATCCTTGCCGTCGCATACCTCAACCGTGAGAGGATCTCCGCTGGAATCGTCAAGAAGCTGGACAAACCCAAGGAGGAGGAGAAGGACGAGTGAGACGGTGTTGGACAGGACCTTCCACTCGGCCCTGTTCTGGGTCGGAAAGGTCCTGACCACACTGATTCCACTGGTCTGGATCCTTTATGATAAAATGGACACACAGGAATTGATCGCACTCACACCCGCCGAGTTCGGTCCCGAGCTCATCGTCATCGGTGCCGTACTCGGTCTCCTGATCACCCTCTCCATCGGAATGCTCGCATACTCCGAGCAGGCCAAGAAGGTCGCGAGGGAGTCGGGGGAGAAACTGGCATACGGAATGGACTACCTTAGCAAGAACGTCGCCGTGGTCGTGCTGGCGGCAGTCGCCGCCCTCATCGTGCCCGGCTACTACTACGACCTCGTCCAGGCAGTCCCCACCGAGTCCGGATGCATCATGATCGGAGTCATCTCCGCCATCGTGGTCGGACTCATGGGAGAGAAGCTCGTGACCTCTGTCGTCGAGTTTCTTCGCAACAGGTCCAAGACCGCCGTCGCACTGAAGAAAGAGTAAACAAACCAATAACCCTGGCAGGGGTTCCCCTCCCCCTGCCTTTACCCGTATTTTACCCGTATTTTTCAGTTTTTTGTTTGGATTTTGGCCGTATAATTCATATCCATCCATAGAAAATATTATATATGTAATACGATGTATTACCTATTAGACGGGATGAAAAGGCCCGACAACGGAGATACAAAACATGACAACATTCGCAGTCTGCTTGAACGGAAAATACATCTTCAAAGGCTCTAAGGAAGAGTGCGAGAAACTTGGCGACAATCTGGTTTCGGCTGGATTGACTTGGGTCAGAGACGTTACGAACGCATCTGGACTGACCGAGTTCATCTACACCAGCTTCTAAAAAACACCTTTCCCAACCCACGAACGCGGTAAGGTCGAATGGGCCGAGGTTTACGAAGCGGATGAGAGGCCTCATGAAGGAGTCATGCATACTGCGATAAAGGTGAAGACATGGAACAGGAACCGAAGACAATCGACGAATGGATCGGAACGGTCAAGGTGGGCAAACAGGGCAACTCGGTCGTACTGATGATAACGGATGCCGCTCACATGATGAAACTGGAGAAAGGGGACATCGTACAGGTCACGATCCGCAAGAAGTAAAACCCGTTTACTCAACCTCTGCGACATAAGTTCGGACTCATGTCGCACATTACAAACTGCCCTTAAAATCAAACCTCTTAGAATCTGATTCCGCCCGGATGGGAGAGTGGGCGGATTCGACGAACTCCGAGGGTGGGAAACAGCACGATATAACCCTCGGAGTCGCGGAGGAAGGGTCCTCAAGACACAAAACGACGTGACTAAGTATAAACCTGTCCGTATGTGTGTGTCTCTCTCCCCCTCCGCATCCCAGGAAAGGATGTGAAGAAATGGACGGAAAAATCAGCACAGAGCAAGCAGGAAGGGTTGGAATCTACGAGCAAGTCGATGTTTTCATCGATTTCCTCAAGCGCACAGGACGCAAGGAATCGACCTGCAGGACGACCAGGTACGACCTCGTGAGACTCCTCAAGATCCTTGAGGCGGCAGGAAGGCCCACAAGGGCAGAGGAGATCACAATCGACGACCTTCAGTATCTCAAATCGGCGATGCAGGTCAAGGATACGGTTGCCAAGTCTAATTTGCGCTTAGTGTCGAGGTTCTGCGCCCACTTCACCGGACAGGACCTTGAGAAGATGGCAGGGATCCTCTACAACAGGGAATCCATCGACAGGAAGTTCATCTCGCTCGGACAATTCAAGATGATGCTCCGCAACGCCGATCCTAACATGAGGGCGGCTTTACTGCTGGGGTCCATGATGGGACTCAGGCGCGCGGAGATCTGCAATGCGAGATGGAAGGACATCAGCTGTGGAAAACTCCACGTCTACGGAAAAGGACACGGCAAGGGACTGGAGGCGACCATGGAGATCCCGGAGCCTGTGATGCAGGCCATCATCCATGCCAGGGAGTACAGATCCACAACGGGTATCGAGGATCCTGATGACGACCATCTGGTGCAGGGCCTCCAGTACGGAGTATGGGGAGGACTGTGCGTCGCCGCCATGAGCAAGAAGGTGAGCGACCTCGGCAAGCTCTGCTGTGTCGATGTCACCACACACTCGCTCAGGAGGCTTTTCGCTTCTACCCTTTACAATGAAGTTGAAGTGGACCCCAACACCCTGAAAACACTCATGAGGCATTCCGACATCTCTGTGACCTACAGGTGCTACATCAACGCGGACCCTGTCAGGTGCAGGAAGGCTCAGGACAACCTTGAAGAAGTGATGAAAGGCTACTTTTAAATAGTCGTTTGACGTTACGTAGGACAGCGAACCGAAAAAACGGAGAATCGTCAACATCGGCTTTTCGGGGACAAATATCATCCAGACCCTCCTTTCCGTCAAACGGTAAGGAGGGGCCTGGCAATCATTTGTCTCTTTGATTGCCATGAATCACCACGATTTTCCCGCTTTTTCGATTCGACTATCGAAAAAGAAGGGAAAGCACGAATGCGTAAAATTACCACGCAAGAAGTTCAAAAAGCACTCTACGAGCGCAGAACCGAGGTCGTTGCATGGGCATTGGCTCAAGGCAAGGTCCTCATGCCGTACAACTACGGTCATTTTGAAAAGGACATGTACGCCCGTGGATTCATCGCAGATGGTCGCACAGTCAAGCAGAAGTGGAAGATCCTGATCGCCGATGACATCATCGTGGAGAAGGTCTCATCCACTCAGGGAATCCAGACATACCTCAACCTCAGCAAATTCAGACCCTTCATGTCCGGCACCGCACTCGCACTCCTCACCGAGGCCGAGGCGGGGGGAGAGAGACACACACACATAAACAGCGTTAACGAGGAGGTGGACGCATGACCGAGAAGGTCATGAACATCTACCAGAGGCGCAACGCCGCCAAGAAGGAGGTTCGCGCCCACACCTTCGAGAAGATCTCCGGCGAGGGGTTGAACTACAAATACTTGCCCGTAGAAACGATAAAGCCCGTTGTAGAGGACGCATGGAACAATGCGGGAGTCGTCATGGACATCTTGGATATCGAGTACGAGTCCCTGCGCGAACCATGGATCACCGTGTCCAACTACGGAAAGGAGTCGATGTGGTTCCACGGTGTGTACACTGCCAACATCGTCCTCGTGAACATGGATGATCCCGAGGATAGGTGTAATTTCATCATCAAGGCAGATGCCAAGGACAACTCGGACAAGAACTACAGCAAAGCGTACACCGCTATCCTCAAGAACTTCTACAAAGCGGAGTTCAACATCTCCGAGGGTCCCAAGGACGATCCCGACAGTCTCCAAACTGATAGTGATATCGAGAAAGCCAATGAGGTCACGGAGGACAAGAAGGCAAGACGCAGGAAGATGGCACAGCAGGCCGACGCGTTCTTCAGGCCTGCAGTAAAGCCTGTCAAGAAGCCGGCAGAGACCGAGGCCCCCTCGGAGCCATCGGAGTTCGTGACAGCCGACGAGATCCCATTGGACGATCTCGCTGAAAAGGCAAGAGAGCGCCGTGCATCCGTCAACATCGCCCAGGCAAAGGGGGCACTGGCCAGACTCAGGGACTCCGATGATACTCCCAAGACACTGGAAGGCTACCTGGAGTACTACGGACCGGGCATCGGTCAGTGGGCCGACAAGGAGGTCATCGACTGCTACCTGGACCTCCAGAAAGAGGGGGTGCTCTGATGTCCTCCTCAATCGGAACCTGCCCCGAGTGTCGTGGCCAGACCCATATCACCGAGTCCGGTGACGGGATGCTCTGGATAGACTGCACCAACTGCTCCTACAGGGCATACCGCATCCCCCCGGCGGTCCTCGCCAGATGGGATGAGGAGGACGAGGCCGAGCGCAAGCGCATCGTCGAGGAGCATGCCAGACTGACCCGTCAGGAGTCCATGCGCCAGCACGGGGGGTGGGCATGATGAGGGATGTCGTAATGATTCCCATCGAGACCTGCGGATTCACGCTGGACCAGATGATGACGTGCATAAAGTGGATGATCAGGGAGTTCCCCGACCGCGAAATCTTCCTCGACGGTGACACCTACTCCATCATGGGACGCAGGAGGGTGAGCGCATGACCTACAGGTGCAATAAATGCATGCGCATCATCGAGGACGCATTGGATTTGTATCTATCGATGGATGGTCCGGACTACGTCTACGTATGTCCGTACTGCGGTATGGGTGGGTACATCGAGGATCTGGAGGAATCCGAATGAGTGGATTCGGCAAGCCCACCAGGTCCATCAAGGCATCCGCCCAGCCTGTCTACGACTACATCAGGGCAGTGGGGCCCATCACCTGCGCCGAGGTCTCCAGCTACCTCGGACGCGACGTCCAGAAGGACATCCGTTATCTCCAGGACATCGGGGCCATTCGCAAGGCGGGTCGTGCAGGAGTCACCACCAGATGGAGGTGGCAGGCATGAGGCAGGAGGAGGTCCTCAAGGCACTCCACGAGCTCGGACCGAGTACAGCAGCTGAGATCGCGATGCACATCCACGGGGACGACTACAACATGACCGTGAGGAACCTCGCACACACAAGGCTCCGCACCCTCCTGAGACAGGGATTCGTCAGGAAGGTCGGGGAGAGGAGGAACTGCCGTTCCGGCGTGCCGTCCCCCGTGTATGAGGTGGTAGAATGACCGACCCTACCCTCGAAGCCCTGCGCGGTCTCGGCGGCAGCGCGACCAATACCGAGGTCGCAAGGGTACTGTACGGAGAAGCATCCGTGACCGAACTGATCCGCACGAGGAACAGGCTCAACGCCCTGTCGAGGTACGGTCTCGTCCGCAAGGCGGGGCATGTCCGCAGACCATGGTCTAACCACCCTATGATCCTGTGGGAGGTGGTCGAGTGACCATCCAGATCCGCCCCCGTTACACCGGATGGAGGGAGGTGTCCTTCGAGCAGGCCCGCGCATGGGTCGCACTCACATGGAGGCAGTTCCTGACCCGTGGCTGGACCTACGAGGCCAAGCGCGAGTACATCGCCGAGCGTGTCAAGGGCATCGATGTGGGCATCCTGCTGGAGGGGTTGGAATGACTGCCACCTACGACGGACACCTGATCCTCGCAGGCAAGGTCATCGAGCCTTGCTGTGCATCGATGCATCGCGCCATCCACTCCAAGGTCATCTATCCGGGCACGTCCAACCGTGCCCCCGTGGTGGCCCTGCGTATCGGTGAGAGGGAGGCCATCCCCGTGAATTATTGTCCATTCTGCAAGGCGTCCGTGGAGGTCCGTCCATGAGGTACCCCAACGCCGAGCAGGTGGAGCGTGTCCTGGAGTATGTGGACGGACCGAGGTCCGTCCGCGGACTCGCCGAGGACACAGGATTGACAGTCGAGAAAGTGCGCGCGGCCCTCCGCATCCTCACCTACAGGGGAGCGGTCGTGCAGGTGTGGTCCCCCAAGGGTCCCGCCAGATGGGCCAGATACAGGAGGTTGAGACAGTGAGCCTGAAGTGGATGATGATCAGCGCAAGGGTGGACGAAGAGGTCTACGACAAGGTGGCCACGCACGCCCACGAGTGCGGGATGACGATCAGCGAGTTCGCGAGGTACGCGATGCTCAAGGAGTGCAGATGCGGGAGGGATGGTGATGAGTGAACTCATGAGCCCCTATGGGGACGTCATCGCCACCATCGAGGTCAGCGACGGCCGTGTCGTCATCAGTCAGGACGACACCATCGCCCTCTACCCTGAGCAGGCGATGGAGTACATCGACATGCTCAAGCAGGCCACAATCGACGCGAGGGAGGATGATCTCGATGGCTGAGTCCAGAGGATACTACGACCTGTGCCGTGAGATGATCGACAGGGTCCGCGCCGGCTCCCTCACAGAGAGGCAGTTGGTCGAGGCGATGGGCGGGGACATGGAGTTCATGCAGACCCTGCTCCTGGATCTGACCGCAAGGGGCATCATTGCATTCGACACCCATGCCAGGCACCTGACCGTCCACGAGGGTCAGGCTGCCAAATTCTCGGCGAGGTGGGAGGAATGAACGACGACGAGTTCAGGATCACGCCTGAGAAGCCCGGGAGTGATGCCCTGTCAGAGATCATCAGGACATTCATGGCGAAAAAGGGGGCGACAGACTCCTGGTCGGAGGACTGGAAGCTCATCTCCACGGCGGTCTGCGGTAGAAAATTCGCCCAACGCATATGCAATGCCACCATCGATCTGAATGGTTTGTATTTCACGGAGTTGGACAGGGAGGATTCCGATGAGATCGAGCTGATACTCATGAGGATGCAGAGGGACGCCGAAAGGGTCTACAAGATCCTCACCGAGTACACCCGCTCCCTCGATGAGAAGTACTTCGGCAAAGGGGAGGAGTCCGAATGACCACCCGTTTCGAGGTCCTGGACCAGCTGGACAGGTGCATCCTCAAGGACGTTTCCGATTGCATGGCCATCGCACGCGAGTCCGGTGTCCTCACCGTCGAGGACCACAGGGAGATGGACCGCATCTCCGCCGCTTTGGTGGCTTTCCACGCACACGTGAGGAGGACTGTGGAATGATCGTTTACGTCATCCACTTCGCACCCGGAGGTGTCAGCCGTATCATCGGGGTCCATTCCAACCGCGAATTTGCCAATCTGGCAACGGACAGGCTCAGACTGATTGATGACAGTATCACCATGACCGAGATGGAGGTGTTCCCCTATGGCACAGCTTGACTTCCTCTCGATGGAGAGGGGTACCTCCCACCGTGGCAGGTGCGCATACCTCAAGCCGTCGGCACTCACAGGGACCACGGTGGAGGGGCTGGTCATCGTCGGATCCTGCACCATGGGCAGGGGCACCGTGTACGACAGGGACTGCGATGAGTGCGGTATGTGGGAGGCCAGGCAATGATCAACGGTCATATCGACGACTCTGACCGCCTGGCGATCCACTCGGCGGCCAGGAGCTTCCGTAAGGGTGCGCCCATCATCGTGGACGACATCAAATTCGCCTGCAGGGTCGATGGGCACCCGGTAGACCACATCAACGGCCACTACATCGCCCAGTGCCTGTCCGAGATCTGCACGTCGGACCCTGCCGAAAATCGCCAGAGGGCCAGCTGGAGGCTGAGGGCATGACCGAAGTCAGGAGAACCCACCTCGGGGGGCCCTGTTGCTTCAAGTGCATCCACAGGCGGAAGCATGGCAAGGCCTGTGCCGTCAACCCCCTCTACACCGGAGGGGATGCTGAGCACACATGCGACCTGTTCATTCTGGATAAGGCCAGATGGCACGACCTACGCATGCAGGCGTGGGAATGGGACCTCCATGTCCGCAAGAGCCACGGTAGGATGACTCTGGAGGATTTCGCATGAGCCAGGCAGAGGTTCTGAAAGCCGTCCGCGAGATCGGACCATGTACGACGATGGAGGTCGTCCGCAGGATCTTCGGCGATGTACCTGCATGGGAGAGGGGTTCCCGTAGGGCAAGGGTCTACAACTCGCTGAGACTCTGCGAGCGTTTCGGGGAGGTCACCCGCATGGTCGTGGATGGGGATGCGATCTGGAGGTGCGTGGAATGAGACAGGAGGAGATCCTGAGCGGACTTCGCGAGTTCGGACCCTGTACAGCCAGGGAGCTTGTGATTTACCTCTGTGGGGACCGTTACCCCAGGGCCCAATACATCAATACACACACTAAGATCTGGACACTATACAGACAGGGATACGTCCTGATAGTCGATTACAAGAAGGGACGCTCTGGCGGCTCCATCGCCCCTGTGTGGAAGGTGGTCGCATGATTACCACATTGGACGATTTCACATCGACCAAGGGATTCGTCTTCATGTCCACAAAGGACCCCTCCCCGATTGTCAAGGGTGCTGTCCAGCATCCCAAGAAGGGCTATGTCAGGATCGGCACACCGGAACAGGCCAGAGCCGTCCGCAGGCAGTTCTATGTCGGAGTCATGGAGCAGGGCCACCGTATCGACCCTAAGAGGGGATTGGTACTCAGTGGCAGATATTTCTCCATCATCAGCACCGAATGGACCCCCAAGGGCACCGAGCCCATGTGCTCAGAGATCCCCCCGGAGGTTCTGACATGACCCCTATCGGAATCGATGTCCACAGGATCCTGCAGGAGGCCGAGGAATGAGGATCCACGTGTCTTGCTGGCGCCTGTTCTATAACGAGCGCGAGTTCGAGGACTATGAGAGATATGGTGAGTGGGATGCCTCCTTCAACAACTTCGAGGATGCCATTCGCTACATGGATGACATGTGCGGATGGAGCTCGGCCTCCGAGACTTTCACATTCGACGTGGAGGTCGAGGAATGACCGACTACAACGTCTGCAAAAGGAACCCACTCACAGGGTTCGCTCTCAGGATGCATGTAAGGAACGCAGAGAGATTCGGTCCAGAGGTGCATCAGTTATTCAAAGATATGGAGCACGCAACAGAGTTCCCCAAGCAGACAAGTTTGGATGATTTCGAGGTGGAGAGCTGATGCGCTGTTCATTCTGCACACGTACCTCAGTCACCGACTTCCCCGACATGGGCCTGCATTTCTGCGACTCGTGCGGAAAAGCCTATCGTGAGGGCTTCGAGCACGGCAAGGTCTACGAATCCATCCGCAGGCGCAAGGTCTCCACAAGGAGGTCCAGAGCATGAAAACCCCTTACGAAACCCCTTCCCAAGGAGGTATAGACATGGACGACACAGTACGCACAGTAGCCACATGCACGAACGCATACACCATCCTGACCATGATCCAGAGGGGCGTGGACGATCTGGAGGAGCTTGACCTTGGGAAGGCAGGCATCTTCGCGCAGATCCTCATCAACTCCATCAGGTACCAGATGCCTTTTGTCATGGAGTACCTTGAGACCGAGATAAGTAAGGCGGTGGCCGAATGAGTGAGGAAACCATCCTCAGACGGGCCTGCTGGATGCTGAACGAGGTTCGCCACGAGCTGGACATGGCCATCAATTGCATGATGAACGGCAGGAACATCGAGGCAGGCATCCGTTTGGAGGCCGCCAGATACAAGGCCAGAGACTTCGAGATTGAGCTCGGCGCCCAGAGACTAAACGCACTCAGCGATGAGGAGGAGGAGGTGGTGCAGTGAACAGATTGGATTTCGGATCCGTCCTGCACAAGCTCTCCAAGGACCCCACAAGGAAGTTCAGGAAGGTGCACTGGGATTCGGGTGTGTACATCACAGTGAAGGAGTATGCAGGTCTGTCCATGCCCATAGTGGTCATCTACAGGGGACCCAACAAGCAGACCATCCCGTTCATACCCGGCTCGGACACCTTGCTGTCATACGATTGGGAGGAGGTGAGCGAATGAGGTACAGGCACACCATCCTGTCCACCCTCCGCAGTCTCGGAGGTAAGGCCACCGTGAGGGAGCTGATGATCGCAATCGGAGGGGAGCCCAGCAAGCACCTCCACAAGAATCTGCACCACGATATCAATGAGCTGTACAAATCGGGCGAGGTCCGTATCGCAGGCGAGGTCATCAACTCGCATGGTGACAAGACCACCGTGTGGGAGGTGGTCGAATGACACTGAACTCAAGAGAGGCGATGCAGGCACTGCTGGACGGTAAGACGCTCATGGAGGAATTCAACAGTAAGCCCTCCCTTTACAAGCTGGATGATGAGGGCAATCTGGAGGTATCCCATAATAGATCTGATTGGTGGAAGGCGAATTGTTGGACGCTATCCCACATGATGATCTATGAGGAATACTCGCTGACCTTCGAGCAGGCCCTCCGTGCGATGCTGGACGGTAAGGTCGTGGAAGCGGAACACAGCGATCCCGAACGCAGATTCCCTCATAGGTTCAACCGTGACCTTTCGTGTTTCGAGTATTATTCCACAGAAGGTTGTAGGTGGTGGTCAACCCATATCACCGAGTGCGAGCAGAAAGCCAAATGGAAGGTGGTCGAGTGAGATTCTCATGCAGATTCTGTGGTGATGTTTTCGACAAGGATGACATATCAGTACCTATGGATGACCCTGGATGGGTATGGATGCGTGAAACCTGCCCCAGATGTCACAAGGGCATGGATGACTGGTATATCTCCGAGATATGGATGAGGAATTGGATTTTCCTCGCTATCAGACACCAGAGGAACGTGAAGGTGGTCGAATGAATATCGAAAGATGCATGGTATGCAACCATCTGATCTTCCGCAAGCCGGCGAAACTCATCATAAAGGAGAAGGGGGAGTTGAGGAAAGAGGGGAAGATCCATGAGAGGTGCATCTCCAGACTACCCTCCATAGACCTGACAAGATATCTGGAGGTGGTAGAATGAAGATCTTCACCTGCAACGCGTGCCACCGCGCCTGCGAGATCATCACCGACGACCCCTTGGACGTCTATTTCCCCTCCCAGTGCCCCTACGGAGGCACCTGCAAGTGGGAGCATGCCTACCATGAGGAGGTGACGGCATGACAGACGGATGGCTGGACAGGCTGAAGGCTGAGAGGGACGAGGTCAATGAGAGACTGTTCAAGCTGGAGGGCTTCCTGTACTCCGACGAGTCCGTGGGCCTCTCCGGTCCGGACAGGTTCCTGCTGACCATCCAAGCGGACATCATGCACGCATACGAGGAGATCCTGGATGCACGCATCTGTAGAGCAGAGGTGTCCGAATGAATCGTAGACGCATCATCAAGGGGGATGAAACCTGGTTGATGTCCTCCTGCTCCCAGTGCCCCTACAATCGCACCTCTGCAGGCAGGCAGTACTGCCAGAGGAAGCGCAGGGATCTGGACGATACGGAGGACTTCCCGGACTGGTGCCCCGCCGACAAGCTCACGGGGGCGGTACACTGAAGGTCGAGTTGATTTCATGGACTCCGCACCCTGACATCCTATGCGACATCGCCGCCAGGGCATGCACATCCCAGAGCATCCCGGATATCGACGACCATG
>JAZQKF010000022.1:0-3454 GCA_045542015.1 Acutalibacteraceae bacterium | reverse complement strand
AAGAAAGACAATGTCATAAATCAACTCCTTGGCTCACAGAACGACATGGCTACGATCCGCCTTATGCCCCCGCAGAGCCCAAGACCGAGCCCATCTCGGTGGGCGGTTGGATGGCTCGCGATCTGATCCCCTGCATCCCCGTGGCGGGCGGCATCATCTATTTCATTATGCTGTGGGTCTGGGCGGCGGACAAGAGCAAGGAGGCGTCCTTCCGCAACTGGGCGAAGTCCCGTCTGATCTGGATGGCCATCGGCGTGGGTGTCGGTCTGTTGCTGCTGGTTCTTCTGCTGGCGTTGGGCTTCACCTCCGCTGATCTGATCGACGAAATCGTTAACTACTAATACCTAAAAAAACCGCTACCCGTGAGGGTATTGGTTTTTTTGTTTCTTACAACAGCGTAATGCCGTGGGCGGCGCACTCCTCCACCGTCTCGGGAGGCCAGATGGACACCTGCACCTCGCCGATGTGAGCCTTTTCCAGCATCAGCATACACAGGCGGCTCTGTCCGATACCGCCGCCGATGGTCAGCGGCAGGGAGCCGTCGGCGATGGCCTGATGATAGGGGTACTGCATCCGATCCTCGGCGCCGGCGGCGGCCAGCTGACGGGCCAGCGCGGCGGCATCCACCCGGATGCCCATACTGCTGATTTCCAGGGCGTGCCCCAGGGTGTCGTTCCACAGCAGCAGGTCGCCGTTGAGTGTCCAGTCGTCATAGTCGGGGGCGCGTCCGTCGTGGCGGGTGCCGTCCCGCAGGGTGCCGCCGATACCCATCAGGAACACGGTGCCGCACTCACGGGTGACAGCGTCCTCCCGCTCCTTTCCGGACAGGTCGGGGTACCGATCCGCCAGTTCCTGGGCGGTGATAAAGGTGACCTCCTCGTTGACCTCAAAGGTCAGCAGGGGGTATTTCTGCTGCAGCAGCTTGTTGGTGTCGGCGATGGCCTTGACGATGCGGCGGACGGTCTTCTGCAGGTATTCCACCGTCCGTCGGTCGGCGGTGATCACCTTTTCCCAGTCCCACTGATCCACGAAGATGGAGTGGGTGTTGTCCATATCGTCGTCGCGGCGGATGGCGTTCATATCGGTGTAGATGCCCTCCCCCGGCTTAAAGCCGTAGCGCCCCAGCGCCACCCGCTTCCATTTCGCCAGAGATTGCACCACCTCGGCGCGCTGCTCGTCCATCTCCTTGACCGAAAAGCACACCTTGCGCTCCACGCCGTTCAGGTCGTCGTTGATACCGCTGTCGGCGGTGACCAAGACGGGGGCGGTGACCCGCTCCAGGTGGAGATTCTGCGCCAATAGCACCTGAAAGGTGTCCTTAATGACCTTGATGGCCTGCTGGGTCTGGCGCAGGTCCAGCTTGGACTGATAGCTGTCAATATATTGGATTTGGGACATAAATATCACCTCAAAAGGGGTTAATTACCGAATGCTGCCCACGGTGCGGGGGAACAGCTGGGCGTCACGGATGTTGGCCACACCGGTGACGTACATCAGGATGCGCTCAAAGCCCAGACCGAAGCCGGAGTGGGGGACGGAGCCGAAGCGGCGCAGGTCGATGTAGTCCTGATAGTCCTCCAGATTCATACCGCGGTCGTTCATGGCGGCGATCAGCTTATCCAGATCCGCCTCACGCTCGGAGCAACCGATGATCTCGCCCACACCGGGCACCAGCAGGTCGGTGGCGGCCACGGTCTTGCCGTCGGGGTTCTGCTTCATATAGAAAGACTTGATGTCCTTGGGATAGTTGGTGACGAAGACGGGCTTTTTATAGATGACCTCGGTGATGTACCGCTCGTGCTCGGTCTGCAGGTCGCAGCCCCAGTCCACGGGATACTTGAATTCCACGTCCGCCTTTTTCAGCAGGTCGATGGCGTCGGTGTAGTCCAGCACCACAAAGTCGCTGTCCACCACGCCCTGTAGCTTTTCGATGAGCCCCTTCTCGAAGAACTTGTCAAAGAATTGCAGTTCGGCGGGGCATTTCTCCATCACGTCGGCGATGATGTACTTGATCATCTCGGTGGCGATCTCAATGATGTCCGGCAGCTCGGCAAAGGCCACCTCCGGCTCCACGTGCCAGAACTCGGCCACGTGGCGGGGGGTGTTGGAGTTTTCGGCGCGGAAGGAGGGGCCGAAGGTGTAGATTTTACCAAAGGCCATGGCCGCCATCTCGCCCTCCAGCTGACCGGACACCGACAGACCCGCCCGACGACCGAAGAAGTCGTCGGCGTAGTAATCCTCGGCGGACTTATACTGGTCGGACCAGCCGATGGTGGTTACCTTGAACATCTCGCCGGCGCCCTCGCAGTCGCTGGCGGTGATGAGGGGGGTGTTGATGTACACGTAGTTGCGCTCCTGGAAATAGCGGTGGATGGCGGCGGCCATCACGCTGCGGACGCGGAAGATGGCGTTGAATGTATTGGTGCGCACACGCAGATGGGGGATGGTGCGCAAAAATTCCAGGGTGCAGCGCTTTTTCTGCAGGGGATACTCGCCGGGGCAGGTGCCCAGCACGGTGACGGCGGTGGCGTTGATCTCCACGCCGTTGCGCTCGCTGGCCACCAGCGTGCCCTCCACCTTCAGAGAGGTGCCCAGGGGCATATAGGCAGAAACGTCGCCCATAGCCTCCTTGTCCAGCACGATCTGCAGATGCTTTAGGCTGGTGCCGTCGTTCAGCTCCAGAAAGGCCACGTTTTTGCTGTCACGGCTGGTGCGCACCCAGCCGCAGACGGTGACCGCCTGCCCGATATAGGCGGGGTCGTTGTACAGCTTGACGATGTCGATGTGTTTCATAATGACAACTCCTTTTGGGATTTTGTTTATAAAATAAAAACAGCCGTCCGTCCTATCATTAGGACGAACAGCCTTGTGTCCGTGGTACCACCTAATTTGCCTGCGTGTCGCAGACCGCTCCGCCTCTCGATGAAGGCTTATCCTCTAACGCAGGATTACGGCGCCCCTACTAAATGGTAACCTCTCACTAAATCTTACTTGCTTGCTCACGGTTACAATGTTTCAGTTTGCAACTCGGGAGGGTTATTCGCGCAGACGCTTGCCGTCGGGCTTACACCATCCCCGACTCGCTGAGGGTGCCATTCTGCGGTACTTGGCTCCGTCTTGGTTTTTATTAACCTTATCATAGATAAGGGCATTTGTCAAATGTTTTTTCTCTTGCCCCGCGGTGGGGTGCCTTTTCTATGTTTTGCACGATTTTTCCTTGCCTTTTCTTTGCAGCAGTGATACAATAACGCCAACAATAGAGAGGAGGGATGCTTGTGGCCGTTTTCACCCCCGCCTGCGACACCTGCGGGCTGGATATTCAGCCCTTTTGCGCCACGCAGGAGGCTGCCTGCCATTACGATACTACCGTATGGCTGTACCGTCCCACCACCTTTCTGCCCTATCGCTACAAGTCGGACGTAGCCATGTCGTTCTGTGAGCCAAGGAGTTGATT
>JAZQKF010000021.1:0-2730 GCA_045542015.1 Acutalibacteraceae bacterium | reverse complement strand
CGATGCATGCTCTGCTGGTGGGAAAACCCCTGTTTAGACAAGATGACTGTAATCCCTGACAATCATCCTGACAAACCACCCCTTACCACTAAGTAACTCCATAGACTAATCCTTTTGAAGTGTGGTGGCTCTGTGAACTCTACATCACACTTCCTCAAGTTTTCTCAATCCTCTTACTCAAACACGAAGTAAACCCCGTTAACGGATTTATACTCGGTTAACAATGTTAACGCACCATAACGGAGGGTAAACCGTGAAAACAGAAGGTGTTGAGTATGGCCTTGACTGAATCCCAGAAGGCCATGATTCGGGAGTTATACATGCAGGGATTGCCAGTCCGTGCGATTGCAGAGCAGGTCGGTTCCAATAGGGAGACCGTCCGCAAATACATCGCCAAGAATGTTCCCTCAACACCTCCGGAAAAGAGTGTCAAGGAAGTCAGGGATGCGATTACCTGCGAGCGCGTGCGCGCGACTAAGAAGAAGGGGAGAGTGTCAGAGTGTCAAAACAGTGTCAAAAGTGTGTCAAACAGTGTCACCGACAAAGCTGTCGTCGATGCAATGGACGACCTCGTCTTCGTCCGTCAGATGTGTCTCGATGGACTCGACCGTGCCAAGCACATCGAGGATCCTGACAAGCGCGTGTGGCAGGAGACCCAATACCTCAAGCTCCTGAAGGACGCCGCCATACAGGTCGGCAAGTGGCAGGGTAAGGACAAGGTCTCTCCTGAGCCTGTTGCTATCTCCGCTCTCGATTCACTCGCCAATCAGTTGGAGGAATACAAGGAGGCCAAGGAGTGACGGAGATCCTACTCCACACCGACAAGGAACGCCGTGACAAGGTCCTCCGCTCCATGGCCAACCTCGGCTATCTGAATGTCTGGGAGGGAGCGGTCAGGTCATCCAAGACCGTCATGGCTCTTGCCGCCTTCGGTCTGTATGTCACACGCTCCACGGAAACTAGGTTCCTCCTATCAGGAAGGACCATCAAGACCATCGAGAAGAACTGCATCCTGGAGGATTTCGGACTCCTGAATCTCTTAGGTCTCACCAAGGAGAACTACCGCAAGGTAGGGGAGGACCGTGCGATCGTATTCAATTCGAGATGTGAGGACGGCATCATCAGGGAGAAGAAGATCTCCGTCTTCGGAGCATCCGATATCCGTGCGTACATGGCCATCCGTGGTAACTCCTACGGCGGATGGTTTGCCGATGAGATCAATATGCACGATCCGGAGTTCGTCTCCGAAGCTCTGCGTAGGACGGCCGTCTCCAAGGATCGTAAACATCTCTGGACTCTGAATCCCGACTCTCCTCATCATTGGATTTATGCAGATTATCTGGACAGATACGACCAGATGACAGTCGAGGAGAAGAAGGGTCTGGGAGGTTATCACTGGTGGCATTTCACGCCCCACGACAACCCCGTCATGACCCCTGAGATGATGCGTTCGCTGGAACTCCAGTATCCAGAAGGTTCCTACCTCTACGACCGTTACATCAGGGGATTGAGATGCATGGCGGAGGGTCTGATCTATCCCAACGTCAACGCATCCCACTTCCGCGACTTCGACCCCAAGGATGTGGACATCAGATACTGCGCAATCGACTTCGGAACCGACCATCCCACGGTGGCGTATTTCGGAGGCATGTTCAAGGGCAATAAGACCGACTGGCGCATCTGTGCGGAGTATTTCGACCAAGGCTCCGACAAGACCACCTACGACCACTACTGCGGTCTGATGGACGTCTGTCAGAAGCTCGGCGTGGATCCTCACAGGATAACCTTCGCCGTGGACCCCGCCGCCAAGGTCATGAGGCTTGAGTTGCAGAAACACGGCCTCCACGTGGTCAAGGCGAAGAATGACGTTCTGGATGGAATCAACTTCACACGCTCCGCGATCTATCGCGGATTCCTGACATTCCACAGCTCACTCAAGGGCCTTCTAAAGCAATTCTCCACGTACTCGTGGGACCCGAAGGCATCTGAGAGGGGTGAGGACAAACCGATTAAGGTGGAGGACGACCGCGCGGATGCTCTGCGCTACATGGCCTACACCCACATGAAACCTATTATCGGAATGGTGACATTATGAGAAAGACAACACCGGCATCAGACATCAGGATCGCCGTTCCGGAGGTCAATTCCGTGAGCCTCCGCACGGCTTACAGCGATTGGACCGCACAGAACGAGCGTTACAGTATCCTCAAGGACTACTACCTCGGAAACCACGATTTTTCCAAGTCCCACGAGGACGGTAACAAGATCGTGGCAAACTTCTGCAACTACATCCCGAAAGCATTGAGAGGATACATGTTCGGCAACAAGCCCAGATATGTGTGCGCCGAGGGCGATGCACAGGCGAAGGCCATCCTCGACCTCTTCGACCTGCAGGACAAGTGGCTCATCGACTCCATGATCGGACTGGACATGTCCATCTACGGCAAGGCCTTCGAGCTGGTCTACATCCCCGAGGGCAAGACCGAACCCAATTCCGTGGTCATTCCTCCGCAGGACGCGTTCGTGGTCTACGACGGATCCATGGAGAAGGATTCCGTGTTCGGAGCAGTCCGCTTCGCATATAAGGACGAGAAAGGCCAGACAAAATACAGGCTCTCGGTCTATGACCGTACAAATTTCATGACATGGGAATCCGGAAGCGATAATCAATGGATCCTCATGGGCGAGCCCGTGCCCCACGGTTTCGGTCGTGTGCCCCTCATCGAGTAT